>JAJYXW010000171.1 GCA_021801525.1 Actinomycetes bacterium | reverse complement strand
CGACCCGGCAAAGCCCGACGCACCGAAAGAGAACACCCCGCCGTCGGAAGCTGCCTGCCAGTAGCCCTGTGTGATCGGCAGAGGAGCCAGTGAGTTGCCGACAGGCACCGAGGAGCACCCGTTGCGGAACGGCACCCCGGCAAAGCGCCGCTGGAGGAAGGAGATGGCGGCCGGCTCGAACTGCAAGGCGGCTTGGGTGTGGTCGGATCCCTTGTAGACCGCCAGCTGCAACGGTACCCCCTGCTGGCAGTACTCATGGGCAAGACCCTCGACATCCGCGCTGACCATGATGCCGTCGCCGGTGCCGTCGGAGTTGCCGACTGCCATGAAGAGCGGCCCGGTGGGATGGCCGGGGACGCTGCCCATGATCAGGTCATCGATGATCTTGGCGAAGACGGGGACGGCAAAGAAGTTCTGGTACTGCGGTTTGAGCAGCTCCTGGATGGTTAGACCAGGCACGCTGCTCAGCGAGCCGATACAGGCGTGGGCGTCCTGGGTGGTTAGCTGCACTCCGTAGGGCGAGAGGTACTGGGTGAGGTCCACGCCATAGGCGCGCGACAACGCCACCAGCACCGCCGGGATGATGCTCGACCAGCTACTGGTCGCCCCGTTGATGTAGTCGAGGTTGTGGGCATAGTCGACGGGAATACCCCCTTCGGCGACCCCGACGATGTCGAGTTGCGGCGCGTAGCGTGGAGCGAGCTCGCTGGCCCACTCCGCGGCGATCGAGCCGCCGGAGTAACCGGTCAGTCCAGCCATCGTCGAAGCGGGCAGCTTCAGGTACGACTCGGTAGCCCGCAGAGCATCGAGCGATGCGTAGCCGGCCAGGTAACCGGCGGTCCACTCGAGGTTGGGACCTTCGAAGTTCGGAACAGTGACGATGAATCCGTTGGCGACATAGCTGGCGATGATCGCCTCCTCGGCCTGCGTCTGCTGCTGGTTGGCCGAGCCCGGGTTACCGCCTTGGAGGGTGTAGCTGGGATCGCACTGGGCGCCGAGGGCGTCGTAGAAGCTCAGGTAGTCGACCAGATGGGGGACGGTGGTGCCGGTGGCGGGCATGAGCACGGTGGTAACGGTGGCGGTCGGCTGGCCCAACTCCCCCGTGGTGCGGTACAGCAACTGCTCGGCAGTCACGGGGGTGGTGGTGGGTCCGAAGGCGACTTGCACCGACCGCTGCTTCAGCACCGTGCCGGGGGCAATGTCGGCGAGGGGGGTGGAGCCGGAGTAGGTGTAGAAGGGATCCTGGTTGGGGGGAAGCGGCGCCGAGCTCGTCGCAGCGGCTACTGGCGTGGCGGCAGTGGCGGCAGTGGCGGCAGTGGCGCTCGATACCCGGGCGGAGCTGGTAATTGCCGCGGTCGGGCGGAGCACGGTCACGGCCGAGGCGGTACCAGACGTTGCAATCGCCGCCACGGACCCTGCCGGCGCCAGCATCACCCCTGACAGCACCCGGATGGCGCTTCGCGGCGACATCAGTTGCTTCAGCGACATCTGCTCGCCTCCTCATGCGTTCCTGGAGCCGTCATGACGAACCGACTTCGGCCTATGGGCGAAGCGCTCATGCTGCTACCCTGCCCGAGCTTCCAGATGGCAGCGTATTCATTCTAGTTCGAGGCGCACCTGGCGCCGATCCAAGGCCATGAGGACGCGATCAACGAGTCGTTCAAGCACGTTCTTGGGGTCGGCCTCTCCTTTCCAGTATGCATGGAAGGGGCGGCCCTCTGGACGGAGCGGAGCGTCCAAACGCTGTGGGTCGCATAGGCCGAGACCTTGACGGGCAAGCTGCAGCCGACGTAGCCGTGCTGGATGTTCGCGAGGCCGTCTACCGACACCTGCTGCGGGTGGCGAAAGTGGCGCAACAGCATCGGCCACTCGCACGGGTGCTGCTGATCGCCGTGAACCGCACCGAAGGGCCGCCGATCGACGAGCGCGATCCCCGGCTGATCGTGCCGCTCCCGAGCCCCATCCGACTGGGAAAGAGCAAGTTAGGAATCAGACCTCCCCCATGGCTGATGCGCGTCCGACAAGCGGGACGGGGTCGAGCTCCAGCACTACCTCTTCGCCATCCACGAACCAGCAGCGCAGCAGCCCGTCGAGCACCTGGGCCCGAGCGCTAGGCGGTCGGCGGACCCCCGGCCACGGCTCGTGAGAGGCCTCGTTCACGTAGTCCTGAAGGTCGTCGAGGGCCTGCCTGGCTGCCGCGGCCACTCGCTCGGACAGAGCGCCGGGCACTGTGCGGTGATTGTGCCGGAGATGGGTTCCCGCCATCCCTGGCTTGAAGTCACCTTGCTGTTCTGGAAAGCGTCCGTCGTCGCAGGAGAACCACATGATCCCGTCAGACCTAACCGCGACGTGAAACCCGTCGGGTACGACCGAGCGAAAGCGGTCAGCCAATTCCTGGACCAAGACATCCGCGTCCACGCTGCTCAGTATGCACCCAGATGGCATGTCTGTGAACGGAGATCCCTCGAGCGCGCGCTGCCGGCGTTTCGCGTCATCTCTCTCCGGATTGACGCTGCGCTATCCGGGGCGCGATCCACGATCTCCGAGAGGTGGGCCTTGATCTCAGCAAGGGGCAGCGTCTCTTGCATGACCATGATTATGGTCATGTTGCTCCGGCGCCTGGCCCCGCTGGGTAGCCCCCACCATGCCACCGCTAGTTCCCAGCTCCGCCCCGGCCTCTGACCCAGACATGCCGCTCTGCACTGCGGCCATGATCGCGACCGGCGGCACTCTGGCACGGGATCCTGTGCGGGTAGGGATGCTCGCGATTGCTGAATCGGCACCGAGCCCACCAGGCTCATCGAGCGGCCGCGGTGTCGTCCCGGCACGCCCCTGAATCGTGGCGTTCAGTAGGCCGGACGAAGGCCGGCGAGCATCGGGAAATGGCGAACGTTCATAGTCATCAGGTCCGCGTCGAGCAGGAGCGCAGTGGCGGCGATCAGATAGTCCGCGTCGTCGATCCCGCCGTAGGCACGTCGGTGCTTCCGGGCAAGCTCACCGGCGGCCCGGGAGATACTTTCGTCGACCGGCACCCAGGTGACGACCGAAAAGAACTGCTCCAGAGCTTCGATCTCCTTGGTTCGCACGCCAGCGAGGAGCTCGAAGCGGACAACTTCGCTCGAGATGACAGGTTCCTCTGCGTCAACGAGCCTCTGGAGGAGCGCGACCGCTGGCTGGACGCCACGCAGATGATCGATGGCAACGCTCGTGTCGAGCAACTTCATCCGAGAGCCCGGCGGTTCAGGCGTTCGTTCAGATCCCCACGTAGCGCGTCCACATAGTCCGCGCCGGTCATCCGCCGGCCGCGGAATGTCCCGGCACTCGCCTCGAGGGCTCGGAGCCGCTCGGCCTTGGTCTTCTCACCGAAGGTGTTTCGTACGGCGCGTCGGACCAGCTCCGAGCGCGATGCCCCAGTGGTCCGGGCCACGCGGTCGAGTAGCTCCAGTTCGTCATCGCCAAGATAGATCTGAGTCCGTCCCGTGACACCACAATACACCATGTGGTGTCCCTTTCAGCGAGCTCCCCGCCGATCGGAGCGGCTGCGGGGTGTTGGCTACTCCGCGAACGGTCCTTCAGACGAACCAGTCGGGAGCGCTCGCGCCTGTCTCCACTTTCGTCGTGCCGGTCCTGCGTGACGGTCTCTGATCCTGCGCTCTGGGACGACGCTGCCCGACAAGCGCTGCCCGGCATTCGACTTGGGCGCGTGCATCTCAGGGGGCTGAATGGTTGCGGTCTCGGCGATCATTAGGCGGAGTGCCTGGCCGGATTTCCAGGCTGGCCGTCATGAACGTGTTGTACGGGCTTGCCCTGTAGCCCCCGAAGGGGCCGCACGGCTCGAACCCCGCCTTCACATATAGGCAACGAGCCGGCGCGAACTCGTCCGTCGACCCCGTCTCCAAGCTCACCTGCCGGTATCCCGCCTTCCGGGCATGGGCGAGGACGTGTCTCACCAAGGCCTGTCCGACTCCCCGGTTTCGCTGAGACTCGACGATGTGCATGGATTTGAGCTCAGCGTGAGAGCAGTCGAGTTCCTTCAGTGCGGCTACCCCGACCAGCTGTCCCTCCTCCCGGGCAGCGAAGAAGGTGACCGAAGACTCGAGTAGCTCGTCGACGTCCAGCGCGAACGAGTACTCGGCGGGCGTGGCGCTCCGGGAGAACGCCAGGTGGGTGGCCAGCAGGGTAGACACGTCCTCTGCCCGCGGATCCTCGATGCTGATGGTGATCCTCACGAGGAACCTTTCCTTCTCAGGTCTAGTGCTCCGTGGAGTTGGGAGGTGGTCCTCTATGGCCGTTGACATGGTCTGCTATGGCCGTTGACATGGTCTGCCGCAGACCTTCGGGAGACCACATGTCCCGAGTAGCGGGGCAATATCCCCTCTGACCTGCCATTATCAGTGGAGCGAGCGACGGGAATCGAACCCGCGTTCTCAGCTTGGGAAGCTGATGTTCTGCCTCTGAACTACGCTCGCAGGTGCGCTTTCACACTATCGTGCTAGCGATGGTCCTGTCCGACCGAACCATACGCGAAGAGATCGACGCCGGGCGCATAGCGATCGATCCCCTGGGCGAGGAGTGCATCCAGCCGTCCTCGGTAGACCTGCACGTCGACCGCTACTTCCGGCTGTTCCGCAACCACACGATGAGAGTGATCGACGTGCGCGACGTCCAGGAGGACCTGACCGAGCTGGTGGAGATCCCCGAAGACCACGCGCTCATACTCCACCCGGGCGAGTTCGTGCTCGGCTCGACCTCCGAGCGCGTGGCGCTCCCCGACGACCTGGTGGCTCGCCTCGAGGGGAAGTCTTCGCTCGGTCGCCTGGGCCTCCTGATCCACTCCACCGCTGGCTTCGTCGACGCCGGCTTCGACGGCCACCTCACCCTCGAGCTCTCCAACGTCGCCAACTTGCCGATCACCGTCTACCCGGGCATGAAGATCGGCCAGATCAGCTTCTTTCGCATGTCCACTCCGGCAGAGCGCCCATACGGCGCCAAGGGCCTGGGCTCCAAATACCAGGGGCAGTGGGGTCCGACCCCGAGCCGCTATTCGGAGAACTTCGGAGCGTGACGCGCCGCGCGACTTCCACTAGCCTTGGCGACCCGATCCTCTCCGTCGCAGAGAAGCGCTAGCCAAGCCCCGGCGGAGCCCAGAACCAAGCTCATCAGGAGGAGCCGTGCCAGTCAGGATCGCCATCGGCGGTGCAGTGACCATCGCCGCATTCGCCATCGCCGGACGCAGGCTGTGGTACCTGTACCGGCTGGTGCGCTCGGGCAAACCCGATCCCGGTCGCTTCGGCGACGTGCCCCGTCGCGTCCTGGCCGAGCTGGTGGAGGTGATCGGCCAGCGCAAGCTGCTCAAGCGCAAGGTGGCCGGTACCGCCCATGCCTTCACTTTCTGGGGCTTCACCTTGCTCATGTTCACGATCCTCGAGGCTTACGGCGACCTCTTCGACAAGCGCTTCGCAGTCCCGTTCATCGGGCATACGGCGGTGCTCGGCTTCCTCGAGGACTTCTTCGCCTCAGCCGTCATCGTCGCTCTGGTCGTCTTCAGCGTCATCAGGATCACCACCTCACCCGCCAGACGCGAGCGGCAATCTCGCTTCTACGGATCCCATACCGGGGCCGCGTGGCTCACCCTCGCCCTGATCGCCCTGGTGATGATCACGCTGCTCGGCTATCGCGCAGCCCAGGTGAACACAGGCGACTTCCCCTACGGCTGGTGGGCGTTCGCCTCCCACGGGATAGGCCAGCTCCTCCACCCGCTCGGCACCGGCGTCAACTCGGTCCTCGAGACCGTGCTCCTCCTCGCCAACGTCGCCGCCATAATGGGGTTCCTCGTGTTCTTGGTGCACTCCAAGCACCTCCACATCATCGCCGCGCCGATCAACATCGCGACGAGCCGCAGGCCCCGTGCTCTCGGACCGCTCTACTCCACGCCGGACATGGACATGGAGAACGTCTCGGAGGACACCGTCTTCGGCGCCGGCCACATCGAGGATCTGAGCTGGAAGCAGCTCCTAGACCTCGCCACCTGCACGGAGTGCGGCCGCTGCCAGGCAGCATGCCCGGCGTGGAACACGGGCAAGCCCCTCTCGCCCAAGCTGCTCGTGATGTCGCTGCGCGACGAGCTGTTCGCATCGGGCCCGCGCCTCCTCGCAAACCCACGGGCACAAGGCAAGAACGGTGCGAACGGAGCCGGCAGTTCGGATACCGGGAACACGGAGCAGGTGGACGCGCCCACGCTCGTGCCAGCGACAATAGAGCCCGACGTGCTGTGGTCTTGCCTTACCTGCGGCGCTTGCGTAGAGGAGTGCCCTGTCGACATCGAGCACATAGACACCATCGTCGACATGCGGCGCTACGAGGTCCTGATGGAGTCCAGGTTCCCGAGCGAGGCGGGCTTGATGCTACGCAACATCGAGAACCAGGGCGACCCCTGGGGTCTCGGCGGTGCGAAGCGCACCGAATGGACCGAGGCCCTCGATTTCGAGATCCCCGTGGTGAACGGCACCATCCCCGACGACGTCGAGTACCTCTACTGGGTCGGCTGCGCCGGCGCGCTCGACGAGAGAGCACGCAAGGCGACCCAGGCCACCGCGCGCCTGTTGCACAAGGCGGGGGTCAGCTTCGCCATCCTCGGACCGAAGGAGTCCTGCACCGGCGATCCCGCTCGCCGGATCGGGAACGAATACCTATACCAGGAACAGGCTAAAGCGAACGTCGCAACGCTCGAGGAGGCCGGTGTCCGCAAGGTGATCGCCTCTTGCCCGCACTGCTTCAACTCCATCTCGCGGGAGTACCCGGCACTTGGCGGGAACTTCGAGGTGATCCACCACAGCCAGCTTCTCGGCCAGCTCGTGGCCGATGGAAGGCTTACGCCGGGAACGGGCTTCTCGGGAACCGTCACGTATCACGACCCCTGCTACCTCGGGCGTCACAACCGGGTCTTCGACGAGCCCCGGTCCGTCCTCTCGGCGCTGCCCGGCACGCGCCAGATCGAGATGCACCGGCACCGCGAAAAGAGCTTCTGCTGCGGGGCCGGAGGGGCGCGCATGTGGATGGAGGAGTCCCTGGGCAAGCGCGTCAACCTGGAGCGTACGGACGAGGCCCTCACGACGGGTGCCGATGTCGTTTCCACGGCCTGCCCCTACTGCCTCATCATGCTCGACGACGCGGTGCGGACCCGAGGCCGCGAGGATGAGGTCCGCGTGCTCGACCTTTCCCAGATCATGGAAGAGTCCCTCGTCGGTGCTGCCAAACCCCCTGCGCGGGCCGGCGCCGAGGCCGCCGCCCAAGCCACCGCTGGCGCAGGTTCCGCAGGGTCGAGCACGAGCGGTGGAATGGGTAGCAGCAGCTCGGAAAGCGGTAGTACCGGCGAACCAGCTGTTGAGTAGCACCTCGAACCGACGGGCGAGCAACTCCCCGGCCCCGGGCAGAGCCAGCTCCGCAGTAGCCGACGCTCCGAACCACCGTGGATGGACCCTACTCGCCGTCTGCGCCGGAAGCTTCATGCTCCTGGTCGACGTCACCATCGTCCAGGTGGCCCTGCCAACCATGCACCGCGTGCTCGACGCGAGCTTCAGCGACCTCCAATGGGTGATCGACGCCTACGGGCTGAGCCTCTCCGCCGTGCTACTGACTACCGGTGCCCTCGCGGACCGCTTCGGCCGCCAGCGCCTCTTCGCGTTCGGCACCGCCCTGTTTGCCATGTCGTCACTTGTGTGCGGCCTGTCGAGCACGCCGACCATGCTCATTGCCGCCAGGGCCGTCCAGGGCATCGGCGGAGCCGCGATGTTCGCAACTTCCCTCGCCCTCATAGCCCAGGAGTTCCATGGCGCAGCTCGGGCGACCGCCATCGCAGCATGGGGAAGCACGGTGGGAGCTGCTGTGGCGGTGGGGCCGCTGCTCGGTGGAGCCATCACGAGCGGCATCGGCTGGGAGTGGATCTTCTTCGTGAACGTGCCCATAGGCGCAGTGACTCTCGCCGTTGTGATCTGGCGAATCCCCAACGTGCGAGATCCCGGAGCAAGGAGGGTGGACTTCGCCGGTCTCGCCACCTTCTCCGGAGCACTGCTGCTCATGCTCCTGGCAATGGTGCGCGGGGCCGGCGACGGTTGGACCAGCCCGATGATCCTCGGGCTGTTCGCTTCGTCGGCGTTCCTGTTCGCCTTGTTCGTCGTGGTCGAGCTGGCTCAGGAAAGGCCGATGCTCGACCTCTCGCTGTTCTCGAAACCCTCCTTCACGGGTGTTTCGGTGGCGACTTTCGCAATCGGCGTGGGCATGTTCGGCCTGCTTCCCTACCTGACCTTCTACTTGCAGAACTACCTCGGCTACTCACCTTTCATGGGCGGCGTGTACCTCCTGCCAGCGACAGTCATGGCTTTCGCCGTGCCGCTCGCCACGAAGTCGGTCTCCGAGCGCATCCCGCCAGCGGCAGCGCTAGGTGGCGGGCTCGCGATCGTCACTGTCGGCATCACCCTGATGGCCGGGCTCTCGACCAGCTCTACATGGACCGCGTTGCTGGCCGGCATGATCCTCGCTGGCATCGGAATGGGAATCTCCAATCCCGCCATCGCCCGGGTCGCGCTCGGCGTCGTCACCCACGAGAGGAGTGGAATGGCTTCGGGCATAAGCAACACGTTCCGGGTGGCTGGCCAGGCAACAGGCGTGGCCTTGCTGGGTGCTCTCTTCCGGGGACGGCTCGGCACCGTGATGGCAGATCGCCTGGGCCACAATGTGCCTGGACTTGCCGTGGCTGTTGCCGCGGGTGGCCCGCGCGTCGCGGCCAGAGCCGCTTCCGGCGTAGGTGCCACAGGCCAGCATGCAGTCGCCGCAGCGAGCGCAGGTTTCGTGGCGGGGACCAACCACATACTCGTAATAGCCCCGTTCATCGTGGGACTAGGGGCGGTCCTAGCTTTGGTCCTCGTGCGCAAGAAGGACTTCGTCCCGGGACCCGGTACTGCCGGCACGGCCCAGGTTACGGGCAGGGCCCAGGCTGCCGAAGGTGCTCGAGCCGAGCGCTCGCCGGGGTCCCGAGCTCAATGAAGAGCCCGCGCGTCTGCCTCGCGTAGGCGCGCGGACATCGCCACCAGCAGCTTGTGCGCCAGGGCGGGCATAGCGTCGAGAAGGCCGTTGAAGCGTCGCTGCTCTAGCACGAGGAGCTCCATCGGCGTGTCCGACACAACCGTCGCCGAACGCGGCTTGCGATCGAGCAGGGACAGCTCCCCGAAGTAGTCCCCCGGACCGAGGGAGGCCGCCTTGCGCCCCGCTCGCCGAACCGTCGCCGTGCCCTCGACTATGAAGAAGAACTCGCGGCCGAGGGCCCCTTCCTCGCAGAGGACGCGACCGTCCGGCACGCTCACCTCCTCCACCGCCCTCCGGATAGTGCGCAACTGGCCCGCCGAGCAGGCAGAAAACAGCCAGATCTTGCCGAGGTCGACCTCGAGAGCCTGTGCCATAGCGGTGAGGATAGCGCCAGCGTGAGAAGCAGTGCGCAGGTACGTTCCCCCAAGCGACCCCCTCGGCTAGAGCGTCGTCGCGGGGGACGCACGGGTGCGCCAGGCGCATGAGCACACACGAGGAGGGGTTTCCGAGTGACGGACAGCGACAGCGAGCTCTGGAAGATCAGCCGGCGAAAGTTCCTCGGCACGGGCGTTGCAGCGGGAGGAAGCGCTGCCCTGGGCGCGTTAGGTGCTCCAACTGGCTTACCCAGCGTGCCTAGCGTGCCAGGTGGCACGGCGCTAGGAGCACCTGCTCCTGCAGCTGACGTTCCCCCACGTCAAGAGCTGCATGTCGTCAACGTCGCCCCGCCGGGACAGTCCGGGTTCTTCTCGCTGGCGGGCGAAGCCGCCGGCAAGGCTACGGGCGAGCCGGGTGCGTACGGAGCCCATGTCGACGACCAGCGCATGCTCTACTGGACCTTCCATTACAAGCCCGGCGAGTTCGTAGCTCCCAGTGGCTCGCCCGAGCGCCCCACGCCGGGAAGCCGCCTGTACCGGGACGACTACGGAGTACCCGTGATCTACGGCGACACCGCCTGGGACGTCTGGTTCGCAGCTGGATGGGCCTTCGCCCAGGACCGCCTCTTCGAAATGGACGCGATACGGCGTCTGGCAGAAGGGCGCCTGGCCGAGCTCACCGGTCCGAGTGGGGTGCCTGGTGACGTGCAGGCTCGAGTGCTGGGCTACACCGATGCCGAGTACGAAGAGATGTTCCAGAGTCTGCCGAGCGAAGACGACCGCATCGCGGTCGACGCATGCACGGCCGGCATCAACGCTTGGATCCTGAGGGTGCTGGCGGACCCCGTTTCGTACCTCCCTGCCGAGTACGCGCTCTTGTCCAGCCTCCCGGAGCGCTGGGAGCGCCGTGACGTGCTGGCGAGCGGGGTGCTCATAGTCCTGAGCGTCGCGAGCGCTGGCGGTAACGAGATGGGCAACGTGGCCAACCTGCTCGCCCTGCAGGCCAAGTTCGCGGAGTCGAAAGCCAGGGGGATCTTCCAGGATCTCTTCTGGCTGCAGGACGCGAAGGCAGTCACGACGGTGCCCGCAGCCTCTGGCAGCTTCCCGAACAGCACCCTGACGGCCAAAGAGCGCGAGGCGGTGTTCGAGGCGATGGCCGATTATGCTGCGAAGCTCCCTCCTGCTCTCGCGAATGGACCGGGCACAGGTGCATACCCCGAGCCCGGCAGCCTGCCATCTGCGCCGTCTGCGCCGTCTGTGCCGTCAGCGCCGCCCGTGCCGTCTGCGCCGGGAATGGCGTCCCTACCCGGCGTTCCGGGTGGCATGGCGGCGTTGAATGCCTCCTTGCCAGCCGAAGTACGAGCGGGATTGGCCCGAGCGGCGGGCGCGCTAGCGGCGTGGGGTCGATCCCTGCACGGAGGCTCCTACCAGATAGCGATCGCCCCGAGCCGCACGGCGACGGGCAAGCCCCTGCTCGTAAGCGGCCCCCAGCTCGGCTACTCGTACCCGAGCGAGCTCTACGAGCTAGAGGTGCATGGCGCCGGTTACAACGCCAGGGGAGTAACGGTGCCCGGGCTCCCCGTGGTCGGCATCGGCTACGGCACGCGCCTCGCTTGGGCGCTCACCACCGGCGAGAGCAAGACGATCGACACGTTCATAGAGACGACCCAGCAGAACCCGATCAGCGGAGGACCGCCGCAGTACTACTTCGACGGCACCTGGCGTGATCAGAAGTGCCGCAAGGAGACCGTCTACTACCGGCCCGCTCCCGACGGAGTGCCGGTCGGTCCACCCGTCGAGTCGGTCGACATCGAAGTATGCCACACACACCACGGACCGGTAGTCGCCACTGCGGACACCCCGACCGGCTCGCTCGCCGCTTCGTGGGCCTTCGCAATCCGGGGCAAGGAGATCCGGACGCTGGCTGGGATCCTGCGCTGGAACCGGGCCACGAACCTGAAGGAGTTCGAGGCAGGTGTTGCTCTCACGACCTGGAACGAGAACACGATGTACGCCGACGCGGACGGGAACATCGCATACTGGCATCCGGGCATCTACCCCGTGCGTTCGACCAAGGTGGACCTGCGATTCCCCACTCCGGGAACCGGCGGCTACGAATGGGAGGGCTTCCTGCCCTTCGACAAGATGCCCCACGCAGTCAACCCGGCGCAGGGCTTCCTCGCCAACTGGAACACCAAGCCCTCCGTCGACTGGCTCGAAGAAGCGGGCACGGCACCAGGACAGCCGGCCGGCGCGACCCAACGGGTGCAAGACATCACCTCCCAGATCTCCGGCCACCGCGACCTGGGATTTGCTGACCTGTCGGTGATCGACCGCTTCATCGGCACCGCCGACCACCGTGCGCGCGCCTTCGTGCCGCTCGTGGTCCGGCTGCTCGGATCCTCCACGCTCTCGACGCAAGAGGAAGAGGCGCTCGAGCGGCTTTCCTCGTGGAGCTTCGCGGCCTACGACCCGCCGCCAAGCACAGAGCTCGGAGTGTCCACCGACACGACCGACGGGCCGGCACCGACGATCTTCTCGGCGTTCATGGTGGCGCTGAGGAACGAGCTCTTCGGCTTCCTGCCCGGTTCCGTCGTCGCCTCCGACGACGAGCCGAGCATCCACCTCTTCGACATCAAGCCCATCGACAACCTTGCGCTCCGTATCCTCGATCCCGCGAGCTCGGCTCTTCGGCCCAGCTACGACTACTTGGGCAGCGCCACCGCGGCCGATGCCGTGAGATACGCGCTCGGCGCCGCCATCAGCGCACTGCAAGCCGAGTACGGCACGACCGACATGTCCAAGTGGCGCCGCCCGCATCCGACGAGCTCCGTCTGCTCGCTCACCGGCGGCGTGATCGGGCCGTGCCTCACGATGCCCTTCGAGGACCGCGGCACCTACATCCACCACGTAGCCTTCACCTGAGCGCAGCGAAGCCGCCCTGCCAGAAGCGCCCTGAGCCCCTAGCAGGCGACGGGCAGGTTCTGGGCAGTCGCCGAGGTTCGGTCAGCACTCAACCGATAACGCCGGTCACGTGGAGCTCTCGCTGACGGTCACGGTGCAGGTCGACGCTCCTCTTATGCCTTTCAGCGGATGGGACGAAGCAAGCTTCGGGTCCGCGATGATGGTCTGGTAGCCACAGAAGCTGGGGCGCGCCTCGAAGCTCCCGGGGGACGGCTGCGCGATCAGGCCGAAGCCCGACGTACAGTTGAAGAGGAGCCCGCTCGCCGGCCACGGCGGCGCGCACGCGCTGGGTGCCGAATAAGGGTCGGCCAGGCGGAACCAGGTGAACGCCCTCACCCCCTCGCCTTTGCCCCTGCCCGGAGTCCCTGCTGCCTCGAAGGCAGCAATCCACTCGCCGTAAAGAGCCTGGAGCTGATCCTGGTCGTTTCCGGGAAGCGCACCAAAGGCATTCTGGTTCGCCGTGGTTCCCGGACCGCCACTGCGATAGCCGGTCTCGCCTATCTCTATGGACACACGCTTCCCCAGCCCGGCCAGCGGCATCAGATCACGCCTCAGGTAGGCGATCCCCTCCGACACCGTGTAGCGGGTCTCGTAGAACACATAGTCGGGGTTCGATGGGGAAATACCCGGCGGTGGGTAGTCAGGCTCCCATGTGCCGGGGTAGATGTGCATGTCCACGAAGCTCGTATCCCTGGCAAATCGGTGACCGCCTATCGCTCCAAGGGATCCGAAGAAGGCAGCGTCCCAGGGGTCGGGCGTGTTGGTGTACGCCCACGAGAAGCCAACGCGTGCATAGCTCGCGGCCGGGAGGCTTTGCCTGGCTGCTTCGACGCCATTCACGATGGCCTCTTCGACCAACGGCATGGCCCCGTCGCTCGTCGACTCGTTCGGGATGTTGGGCTCGTTGGTGACGTCTATGGCTCTCAGCTGGGGCAGGTTTCCGAAGCGCTTGGCGAACGCCGCCGCGCAGCTCGCGTAGAGGGCTGGCCAGTCAGGGCTCGGCACCGCCTCAGCCGCCGGGTTCGGCGGCTCGGTGGTTATCGGGGGATCGTAGCTGAGAGAGACCATCATCGGGATCCCGTGCTCGTTCCAGAAAGAGATCTGGCTCGCTACGTTGTTGAAGTCCCAGGTGCCCGAGGTCCTGTCTACAGGAAGCGCGTGGCCCCAACACCCGGTGTAGAGCCGGAGGGTGAGCGGATAGGCCCCTGCAAGGCCCTTCATCATCGGGAGCTGTGACGTCGCCGCCACGTCGACCCCGTCGTAGAAGCTCATGCGAGTCCAGGCGGGTGCCTTCGCGCTCGGAGTGGCCGCCGCCGGCTGGGCAGGTACCACGACCACACTTGCTCCGAGCGTTGCAATGGCTGCAAAGGCTGCAGCTGAAATGGATGGCATACGCATCTTGGTGTCCCTCCTTGCACGTGCGTTGGTCCGCTGCGGCGCTTCAAGTGATGGCGATCCTCATCCGGCCCGGGTGATCTCGACGAGGTTCGCTGAATAGCCGTACGCGATGAACGGCACCTCGAGACGCCCGTTGGAGAAGACCTGCACCGTTCTAGGTACTCCCGCCGGCCCGCCACCGTCGAGTGCGTCCACGGCAAGGCGAGCGACCTCGTATTTCCCAGGAGCCAGCCCGCTCACGCGCAATATGACCTTGTGGTCGTAGGGGTTCGGGTCGGAAGTGCCGTTGCCTCCCGTCGGGTCGTAGCTCGTGAAGTTCGACACGAGCACCCTGAGACCCCTTGCCCTGCCGGCCAGGGGCCCCTTGCCCACGCGATCGCCTCTGGGCACGGAGGCCACTGCGCGGACCACGCCGCTCTGCCGGCCGGCTTGCTGCGGAGGGAGGACTGAAGTGCCCACCTGCTCACCGGCCAGGTCGTGCCAGAAGAGGAACGACCAGTAGACCGGCTTCGGCACGAGATTTCCGGCGTTGTCGAAGGCGAGCATTCCCCAGTTGTCGTACGGATTCCCATGCTGGCTGTCGGTGACCCTGAAGAACGCCATCTTCGACAACCTGGCCTGCTCCGCGGTCTGGAGAACCGCCGCAACGAAGGCGGCATCGTAGGCGCTGCTCATCCTCGGGTCATAGCCTGCGTCGAGGTTCCACTCGTCGACGACGAGCTTCGGATGAAGTTCCGGGTAGCGGCTCAGCACCTTGCGCACCATTTTCGTCTCGAGCGCGTACTGGCGTACCGTCACAACCGGGCTGTACCAGTACGGAGGCACGCCGGCAGGTGGAGCGGGTGGCATCTCGCCGATGGGGGTCGGCTCGAACGGGCCGATCGCCGGGTCGCTCGCGTAGTCGTGCCAGGAGACGAAGTCGAGGGGCAGGTGGTCGCTGACGGCCAGCTTGGCAAGGGCGTTGATCCAAACTGGGTCCGCAGTCACCGTCGCAGGCCCGCCGATCTCTATGCGCGCGTGCATCGTCGAAGCGGCCGCATCAAGAGCCTGCGCCGTGTGAGCGTAAAGCTGCAGGTAGGCCGGAAGGTTGCCGTCGAAGAAGATCCAGTCCGGCTCGTTCCAGACCTCGAAGACGCGAACACCCTGGCTTATCGCGTACTCGCCCATCTTCGTCACCAGCGCGTCCCACGGGCCCCAGTTGCCGGCGTCCGGCGGAGCGTAGGAGGGGTTCGTGCCCGGGGGGACCGAGGTGGTGAGGCAAGTCGGGCTGTAGTCGACGATCACCTCCGGGGTCCCACCCTCGGCAGCGTCGGCGGCTAGGCCCTGCGAGAGGAGCACCGGGTTCCAAGCCCCCGTGGCACAGTTGTAGACGGGCTTGCCGTCATAGGTGCCCTGGAACGACGTGTCCGTGCGTGCCCAATCGGGTCCGATCGCCTTGACCAGACTCCCGGCTGGACCATAGGACTGGTTCGTCCCTATCAGGCCCTCGTCTATGGACCTTCCCACCGGAGATGCTGCCTCGACGCCTACGGTGACTGGCAGGGCAGCGGCCCGGGGGGGTGCAGCCGGAAGCCCCGGCCCCGGGAGGGATGCACCGGCAATGGGTAGGAAGGGCATTGCAACAAGTGGCAAGATCACTACGGATATGCGACCTCTGCCGGCTGGGAACCTGCCTGCCAGACGGCGCAGGCACGCGAGAGCACGTGAAGAGCGGGTCCGCACGGATGGGCAACGTGCGGGCAAAGGCAATCTTGTCTTTTTCCCCATCCGGAGAGGTGAGTGATCGAACGTGAATAATCAGACGAAGCTCGAGCTCGGCATCGTGACGCCCGTGGTCCACATGAACCCGCGCTTCGAACCCCCGGGCTGGGAGGCGGCTGGCAGCATCGACGATGTGCTGGCGGTCGCCAGGGCGGCAGACACACTGGGCATCGACTGGGTGTCGTGCTCAGAGCACGTGGCCATACCCGAACAGGCAGCAGGCGTGCGCGGGGGACGCTACTGGGACCCAGTTACCACGCTCAGCTTCATGGCGTCATGCACGGAGCGGGTGAGGCTCCTCACCCACATGGCCGTGCTCCCATACCACCATCCCCTCGAGCTCGTGAAGCGCCTGGGCACCCTCGACGTCGCTAGCCACGGTCGAGTGGTCGTCGGGGTGGGGGTGGGCTCGCTCGAGCCGGAGTTCGAGCTCCTCGGGCATGCCTTCGAGGGCAGGGGTGAGCGTTCCGACGACGCGATAAGGGCCGTCAGGGCTGCATGGGGAGTGCGCGTGCCCGAGTACGAAGGAACGCACTACCGCTTCTCGGGCTTCATCGTGGAGCCTTCCGGCTTGCCTAGGAAAGTGAGGATCTGGGTCGGGGGCAGGACGAGGCGCTCGCTCCGCAGGGCTGCCGAGCTAGGTGACGCCTGGATGCCTTTCCGCTTGGAGCTACCCGAGCTGGAGGCGATTCTTGCCGAGCCCCGCACGCGTGCGCTGCTCGAAGCCCGGGAGACACCTCTCGGGCTCGTCTTCGCCCCCGAGCCACCCCTGGATCCTGTCGGCCATCCCGACGAGACCAGGGACACCATACGCGCTTACGCGGATGCTGGCGCCACCGGCCTGAGCCTCCGCTTCCGCCACGAGTCTCGCACCCACTTCGTGGAGCAGATGGAAGCGGTCACCCGCCTGTCGCTCGAGGCCACGTCCTAGGAGCGCACCGGCTACGACGCGTCCTGCAGGCGCTATAGATGCAAAGGTCGGATGGGGGCAAGGACGCTTGCGGGGTCGTGCCAGTGCTCGGGTGCGAGCACATCGACGTACAGCTCGATCTCGTTTCCATCGGGATCGGAAACATAGAGCGAGTGAGTGATGGTGTGGTCACTCGCGCCTGTGATCGGGACTCCATTTGCTTGGAGGTGGGCGAGCACCTCACGCAGGTCGTCGTCGCTCTCGCCGACCTTCAGGCCGAAGTGGTACAAACCGAGCCTGCGTCCTTTCGGGATGGCGGCAGCCGAGCTCCCGACTTCGATGAGGAGGAGCTCGTGGTGGGTCCTCCCTGACGTGAACGCGGCAGCAGGGACTCCCAAGGGGACGTCACCGATGATCTCGTCCCAACCGAGCACCTCGCCGTAGAAGTGCCGGGAACGTTCGAGGTCTCTCACGTATAGAACGATGTGACCCAGCTCGTGAATCTTCACCGGTTCGTTCCCCGGCAGTCGTCGGCACAGGCGGGCGCGGGTGAGACGAGATCGGGGGTTGGCAGCTCGTTCGTCATCTCGGTCCTCCGTTGTGGCGGTCCTCCGTTGTGCGGCGACCGCGGTCTCTGACTTGGCAATCGGGCGCCGGGCTGGCGACGCGTCGGCAGGCCTGATGGCGCCGATTATCGCGAGACAGCCAGCGCGTTTAGAGCCTCAGCCTACCGATCGATCCCGCCGTCGGTGCGCGTGCCGCGCAGGAGTTGGCGGAGCGTGTCGACACTTTGGGGGCTGGTGAGGGCGCTGACCACGTCTCCCTCCGCTATGGTCGTCGTCCCCTCTGCGAATAGCAGCTCGTTGTCGTGCTGGACGGTGATGACGACGCAGCCGGCGGGGAGCCCGGCGGAGCGGATCGGGTGCCCGATGAGCTTGGAGTGAGGGCCGACTCGTTCCTCTACCGCCACCGCATGGGCGGTGACCTGCGAGATCCTACTGACGTTGACATCGAGTGACCTGCGGTAGCCGCGGACGAGGTCGCCGACGGCGAGTATCCCGACTACGCGCCGGTTCCTGCTGGTCACAGTGACCCAGCGGCCACCTGCCTGAGTGAGCGCCTCCATCCCGACGTCGAGGGTGGTGTCGACGGCCACGGTGGTCGTGGTGGCATCGACCACCTCGCGGATGGCGCTGTCCGGATGGTGATCGGCGACCAGTGCCAGGGCGTCGGCGTCGACCGTACCGAGGTAGGTTCCGTGAGCATCAATGACGGGCGCACCAGGAACGCCTGCCTCGCGCAACACCTGCAGCGCTTCGGAAGCAGTGGTGTGATCGTGCAGCAAGACGGTCGGATCGTTGACCACGCTGGCCACGCTTAGGGTAGAAAGCAGCGGGAGGCCGAAGCGCAGCCTGCTTGCCACCGAGTCAGCCCGGGTCCGCAGCTGGGAGCGGTAGATGCTGTCGTCGGCGCGCCCGACGATGAACCACGCAATGGCAACCGCGATCATGGCGGGGCCGAGCAGGGCGATGCTGCCTGTCATCTGGGCGACCATCAGCATGACCGCGATAGGCGCCCTGGAGATCCCACCGAAGACCGCCATCATCCCTACGATGACGAACGGGGCCGGGTTGTGCCCGACGCCAGGCGCGAACGGCTCCAGCACCCGCCAGACGGCGAGACCGGTGAACGCGCCGATCACCATGCCCGGCCCGAACACGCCACCAGAGCCTCCCGTGCCGATCGACAGGCCGGTGGCGAGGATCCGTGCCAACGGCAGGGCGAGGATGATGAGCAGGGGGGTGTGGAGCATCTCGGCGCCGAGCCCTTTTTGCACCCACCCGTAGCCGGTGCCGAGCACCTCGGGCAGCCCGAGGGCCATCAACCCGACCAGCAACCCGCCGAGGGCCGGCCGCAGCTTCTTCGAGAACGGAAGGCTATGGGAGAGGCGGACTATGCCGTAGAAGGACTTGGAGTACAAGAGCCCGAGGCCCCCGGCCAAGAGGCCGATAACGGCGAACCAGACCAGCTGGATCGGCTGGTGGAAGTGGTAGCCGCCCGGGATGGCGAAGAGTGGTTGGTAGCCGAAGACCGCGCCGAATACGGCATAGGCGATGATCGAGGCGAACACGCCCGGCAGCAGCGCCTCGAACTCGAAGTCGTCGCGGTAGACGATGTCAGCGGCGAGAACGGCCCCGCCCAAAGGGGCGCTGAAAATCGCACCGATCCCCGAGCCGATCCCGACCGACACTGCTATCCGGCCGTCTTCGGGCGACAGGTCGAGCGCCCGGGCGAGCAGCGATCCGAACCCAGCGCTGATCTGGGCAGTCGGGCCTTCCCGGCCGCCCGAGCCACCTGATCCGATCGTGAGGGCTGAGGCGACGATCTTCACCGCTACGGCGCGCAAGCGAATGCCTCGGGGACTGTGATGCACCGCATCGATGGCCGCGTCGGTCCCGTGGCCCTCAGCCTCGGGAGCCCAGGTGAAGACGAGAAATCCCGAGGCCAGCGCGCCCAACACGACGACGAGAGGTATCGCCCACGCCCTCGCAAAATGCGCAGATCCGGCGGAGTTGCCTTCCCCGGCAGGGGTCGGAACGTGGTAGCCGGCTAGTAGCCCAAGGAAAAGATGCGTCGAGATCCTGAGCGCCTCGAAGAAGACCACCGCCCCCGCTCCGGCGATGACGCCGATAACTGAGGCCAGGATCAGCCATTTCGGCAGGTACGACATGGTGTTGATCCGGGCGCCGAGAGCTCCGGCGAGCCGGCGCCACGTCGCCTTGGCAGCCATGGACCGAATCCGCCGGTGAGGCCCCTGTCGGGGCGGGCCGGAGGGCGGGCCGGAGGGCGGGCCGGAGGGCGGGCCGGAGGGCGGGCCGGAGGGCCGGTCGGAGGGCGGGTCGGAGAGCGGGTCGATGCCATCGGGGCCGCCCGTCATCGGAGTGGATCCGGCCTGTCGCCGGTGGCCCGCATACCCTGATCGAGGGCCGCGCGGGCAGAAAGGAAGATGCCTTCGAGCAGGTAGCCCAAGCCCTCCGCGAACTGCTTTGGCGTGGTGTAGGCAGCTAGCTGACGGGCCAGATCGTCCGCTTCGTGATCGGCACGAGCCTCGCGGGCCCGGGACGCCTCCAGCGCGGCGAACCCGAGGGTGTAAGTGTGGATGGCGCCATATGCCCGCCGCGCGGGAGCTTCGCTCAGGCCGGCTTCTCTCAGGACCCGCATCATCGCCTCCATGCGGGCGCGCGCCGACGGCGATACGACCGGGTGAGCGAGGTAGACGTGCAAGGCGGCAGGCTGGCTCACCAGGAACCCCCGAAGCTTGTCTGCTGCCTCGGAGACCCAGAGCCTCCACTCATCCTCCGGGGCTCGAGGGCGCCACACCTCGCCCAGCAGTGTGTCGACCACCTCGTCGAGAAGATCGTCCTTGTCACGGACATGGCGGTAGAGCGACATGGGGGACACTCCGAGCTCGCTCGCCAGGCTGCGGATCGTCATCTGCTCGTAACCGCCGGCTCTCACTACCCTGGTCGCAGCATCGACCACCTGCTCGCGCGAGATCGTCCCCCACCGGACTCGCCGGCTCGACGCCTTCATCCGCGTCTTTGCCCGGGGTCGTCCCGGTCCCTTCTCCGCAGCACTCATGCGAGGAGACTACACGTACATGTACGCAACTACCCTTTCCTGCACCTCGCTGAGCTTTCCGAGCGCACGGTCCAGCGTCACCCCGGCCTGCATCACCGACACGGCCAGTTCAGACGGGTCCGCTCGCGTGAGGATTCACGCGAGAGCGCGCTTATGGTACCCACACCGTGTTCTCGGCACGGATCGAGTCGGCGAAAAACTCGACACCGCGCTTGTCGAGCACGTGGGCGGCAGGCAGCCGAGAATTACTCACTCAACGGCGCTCGGCTGGGGCTGGCGGCCCATGAACGCGGCCAGGCGCTCCCATGGTGTGGCGTCGGCCGGTGCGTCCACTTCGGCGCCGAAAGGCGAGCCCTCTCCGAGCTGGTTGCGGTACTCGGGCTTCAGCATGGACCGGGCGGCGTCGAGGGCGCTCGCGGCTAGGTCGTTGTCGAGACGGTCGAGCTGGCCCGTGGCCGCAGCCAGGTCCCAGGTGTGGGTGGCGAGCTCGGTGAGGTACATGTCGACGAGCGTGGAGCCGGTATAGGTCTCTCCCCAGGGCATGGGGGTCGTTTTGCTGAGCCGGGTGTCGTCGGCCCAGGCTGCCTGGGCGTCTTTCCCCGCCTGGCGCAACAAGTCGGGCGCGTCGGCGAGGCCCACGTGGGGGAACTCGTCGCCGGTCGGCGTCTGGCCGCGTCCGAGCTCGACGGCCCGATGCCCGGCACCGACCAGGTGGTCGATGAGCGCGGCCACATCGAAGTCCGGACAGGCGGTCACGAGGTGAAGCTGGTCCGCATCGACGCCGGCTACCACCTCGGCGGCGCGGTCGTAGGCGAGAACGAGGACTGCCCTGCGGTCGGGAGTTGTCATTGTGGCTCCTTTTGGTATCGGGGGTGTTCGTCATCCTGACTCTCGAAAGAGGCCACCTACTGTCCTATATCTTCAAATAGTCTGTTTCGATGCGGGCCGACCGGCTGATCGCGATCGTCTTGACGCTCCAGGCCCGTGGCCGTTGCACTGCGGGCGAGTTGGCCGAGGAGCTCGAGATGTCGGAGCGCACTATCCGCCGGGATCTCGAGGCGCTGTGCATGGCTGGGGTGCCCCTGTACTCCGAGCGCGGCCGAGGAGGCGGCTGGACGCTGCTAGGTGGGCACCGCATCGATCTGAGCGGGCTAACAGCGAAAGAGGCACAGGCACTGTTCAGTGCAACCGGGCCCGGGTCGGCGGCGGCGCTCGGGCCGGGCTTCGCCGATGGGCTCCTCGCCGCCAGACGCAAGGTCCTCGCCGCGCTGCCCGAGCCGCTTCGAGCCCAGGTGGAAGCAGCCGGATCGGCGTTGCTCATCGACCCCTCTCCGTGGGGTCGACCATCCTCGACAACGCCGGAGGCGCCCGCGACTGAGGAGCCCTACCTCGAAGCTCTGCGGGAGGCTGTGCTAGCCGGGGTCCAGGTGGTCCTTACCTACGAGCCTCCGGGGCGCCCAGCAGAGGGCCGGCTGGTGCATCCCCTTGGCCTGGTGTGCAAACGGGGCGTGTGGTACCTCGTCGCGACCACCCCTGCAGGGTTGCGGACTTACCGGCTCTCCCGGGTCCGCGCTGTGGCGCTCACCGACGAGCCAGTCGAGCCGCCGCCCGGTTTCGACCTGGCTGCCACCTGGACCGAGGTGAGCGAACAGCTGTCTGCCCGAACCCCGGCGCAGCTCGCGGTGGAAGTGGCCGTCGAGGCGGACTGGCTTCCCCGGCTGCACGCGATGGTGGGAACTTGGTGGCCGGTCGAGGAGACCTCCATGACCTTCGACGGGCGCGCCACGGTGACGATCCGGTTCGCGAACGTCAGCATCGCCGCCGCCGAGCTTGTTCGCCTGTTGGACCATGTCGAAGTCCTCTCCCCCGAAGCGGTGCGAGCCGAGATGGCCGCCATCGGCCAGCACCTCGTCCTTCGCTACGGCAAGCTGCCTCCGCTGGCAACCTCCCCACCCTGAAGTCACCCGCCAACCAGCCCGATCACCGCCACGGTCAGGTAGAAGGAGAGCTCCCTACGCAGGCCCGGCTCGTCGTGGGCGCGCAGCACGGCGCCTCCTCCTCCGCTACCGCGGGAGCTGTCGTCGTGATCGGCTCGGGTTCGAAGCGACCCGGGGCGCAAGCGCTTCGGCCGCGCCATCCACGCTTCGACGCTGCCACGTGAGGTCGCGATGACAGTGTCACCGGTCGCAAGCAGCTTGGTTATGGCTTCTTCGACGAGGCCGACGACGAAGGGCTCGACCCGAGTCAGCGGGTCGTCCGGGCCGGCAGGGAGGGCTTCGATGCGCTCGTCCGCGAGGATCTCGTGGATCAGAGTGCCAGAGCCGGCCACATAGGTCCAGGCCAGGTCGATCTCGCTCGCCACGCACCAGGCGTGGTCTGCCGGCCAGGCGAGGTTGGCGGTCTGGCCGTGACCGATGTCGAGCGGGGCGGTGATCGCCTCGGTGGGACCGCAGTAGAGCAGGTAGTCGCGCGCGGGCAGGCGGACCCGTGGCCCGCGGCGGACGGCTTCTGGCACCGGGTCGGGGAGGGTGACCGGGGGCGCTCCTTCGGAGGTCAACTGCCGGCAGCCCTCCCAGCCATAGCCGTCCCAGATGCAAAAGCAGCAGTCTTCGGGGGTGGTGGTGGCGCCCCGCAGGATCTCGGCGAGGACCTCGGCGTCGGGCGGGTAGAGGCTCCCCGCGTGAGGACCCTGGCCGGACCAGGGAGCCGGCGCCTCGGGCCGGTGCGGAGGGAGTGCGACGGTGTGGAACTGGGCATCTGGACCGAGTGGCAAGCCGCTCCAGTCGGCGACCTCGCGCCAACGGACCAACCGATGTCCGCCCCATGGAGGGGCCTCGGCGGGGTGCAGCACCCGGGCGTAGGCTTCGAAGCCGGCCGGAACGACCGCTGTAACGGTGGTGCCGAACGAAACGAGCCGCTCCGCGATCCAGCCGGCAGCTTCGACAGTGCTGCTCCACCGGGCGGGGGGCTGCAGCTGTTCCATGGCGCAATGATGCCATCGGCACCCCTAGGCAGTCGCCCACGATGATCGAGCAGGTGGAGGGGTCGGCTTTCGGTGGTCAGAGCGGAAGGAGCTCCTTCCTACTCCGAAGCTGGTATGAACCGCATGCCATACGAAGAGCGCCCAGCGTTCGTGCCTCCTCGTGACTTGTATAGGTAACGGCACCCCATACGACATCCCGTGCCGGAAGCAGCCGGAACCAGAGAGGACCGACGATCTTGGAGCCCTTCGAAAGCTGGTACCAGCGAGAGCACTCGCGGATGGTTGCCACGCTCTTGCTCGCCACGGGGGATCTCGACCTCGCGACCGAAGGTGTCGACGAGGCCTGCGCTCGCGCGCTCGCACGCTGGAGTCGCGTGTCGGCCATGGACGCTCCGACCGGATGGGCGTACAGCGTCGCGCTCAACCACGCGCGCCGCGTTGCCAGGCGGCGCGCCTTGGAGCGCACAGTTCTGCGGCGCACGGTACCGAAGCCGAACGTGCCTGCCCCGGCAGGTGAGGTGTGGAGTCTCGTGGCCACGCTTCCCGAACGTCAACGCCAGGTGGTCGTGCTCCGCCATGTCGCCGATGCGAAAGAACCAGAGATCGCGAGAATGCTCAACATCTCGCGGTCGACAGTCTCGACGACCCTTCGAGACGCTCACCGGCGGCTCGGGTCGCTTCTCGACGACGGCGCTGATGTCACCGCCGCCGAATCCCTCGACACACAGACCCCCAACACGAAGGAGACGGAGGATGTCTGAGCTCACCCGGCTTGCACAGCCGCTCATCGACCAGCCTCTCGTGGAACGCCCCGACGTGGGCGCGCTACGCGGTCGCAACCGCCGCAGGCGCCGCCGCCGACTGAGCGGCCTCTGCGTCTTGGTGCTCGTCGCCCTGGTCGGAGCATTCGCTCCCACGCTCCAGGCCAACAAGTCGGGCAATACGATGGCGACCGGCACCTCCCGCCTAGCCTCCTACTTCGAGGCAAGCGTCAACGTGCCCGACGCCACGCTCGCGGCGGTGGGGCTGCCATCCTCGGTAGCAGTGCCCACCAAGGTCACACCCACCATCGCCACCGCTCCGAGCAACCAGGTCATCAGCTACGTCGGTGCCGAGTTCTGCCCCTTCTGCGCCATCCAGCG
>JAJYXW010000009.1 GCA_021801525.1 Actinomycetes bacterium | reverse complement strand
GAGGCGGGGGAGGCGGGGGAGGCGGGCCTGCTCGGAGCCGCCGGTGCAAGAGCCGCCTGGGCCGTGATCTGGTGCGGCAGCGCACTCCTCGAGCTCGAATCCGGAAACTTCGCGCCGCGGGGAGTGTCGGCACAGCTCGCCTACTCGGCGCGCGGCGAACCCGGCGCCGTCGCGTGGATCGACAAGACGAGCGCTCACCTGGCCGCAGGTCACGGGACCATCATCGCCTTCTCGATGCTCCTGGTGGAGCTCTTCGCTGGATGGGGCATCGTGCGCGCCCCGACGCGGCGAGCCGCGCTCGCAACCGGCATTGCGGCGTCGCTCGTCTACTGGGTCGTCGGGCAGAACTTCGGGCTCATGCTCACGGGCCAGGCGACCGACCCCAACCTGGGCCCGGTGATGATCCTGTTCGCGCTGTGCCTCTGGCCGCGGACGCGCCGTGCCGGCGCGGCAGAAGCCGTGCCGGGCCAGGGCTGAAAGGCCGGTACGGGCTGTGGGGATGGGGATGGGGATGGGCGGACAGCGACCGCTCGGGGTGAGCATGCGCTCCTTCCGGCGCGACCAGTCGGTGACCCGTCAGCAGGTGGCAGCGGGAACGCTCCGGCGCGTTCTGCGCTTCGCTCGCCCGTATCGGCGCGCGCTCGTGACCTACTTACTCCTGGTCCTCGTCGAAGCCGCCGTTGGAGCAGCCAACCCCCTCATATTCCGGGCCATCATCGACCGCGGCATCCTCCGCCACGACACCCATGTCGTGGTGGTGCTCGCTCTCGTGGTGGCCGGCCTCGCAATCGTGAGTGCGGCCGAGTCGCTGGCCCAGAGGTTCATGTCGGCCCGCATCGGGGAGGGGCTCATCTTCGACCTGCGCTCGCGGGTGTTCGCACATGTACAGCGAATGCCGCTCGCGTTCTTCACCCGCACCCAGACGGGCGCGCTCGTGAGCCGCCTGGACAACGACGTCCTGGGCGCACAACAAGCCTTCTCCGAGATCTTGTCGTCGGTGGTGGGAAACGTGGCGACAGTCGGCCTTGTGCTCGCTGCCATGCTCGTCCTGTCGTGGCAGATAACGCTCGTGGCACTTGCCATCCTGCCCGTCTTCGTGCTCCCGGCGAGGCGCGTCGGGCGGCGCCTTGGTGCGATCGTGCGCGAGGGCTACTCGCTCAACGCTCAGATGACCACGATGATGACCGAGCGCTTCAACGTGTCCGGAGCGCTGCTCGTGAAGCTCTTCGGCAAGCCCGAGCGCGAGAGCGGCGCCTTCCAAGACAAGGCGGCCCGCGTGCGCGACATAGGGGTGACCCAGGCCATGTACGCGAGGGTGTTCTTCGTTTCCCTCACGCTCACTGCTGCGCTCGCCACCGCCCTCGTCTACGGCTGGGGCGGCGTGCTGGCCGCTAGGGGCGTCTTCAACGTGGGCACTGTGGTGGCGCTAACGGCTTACCTGAACCGCCTCTACGGGCCGCTCACGTCGCTCTCCAACGTGAACGTCGACGTGATGACCGCGCTCGTGTCCTTCGACCGGGTGTTCGAGGTGCTCGACCTCGAGCCCATGGTCGCCGAGCGGCCGGGTGCTCGCCCGATCCCGCGTGGGCCCGCGTCCGTGGAGTTCGACCACGTCGACTTCTCGTACCCGAGCGCAGAAGAGGTCTCCCTCGCCTCCCTCGAGTCGGTTGCAGTGCTCGAGCGCACACCCAGGCGCGCCGTGCTGCACGACGTGAGCTTCCGCGCGGAGCCCGGTCAGCTCGTCGCGCTCGTGGGCCCCTCCGGAGCGGGGAAGACGACCATCAGCCACCTGATCCCCCGCCTCTACGACGTGGACTCCGGCGCGGTGCGCGTGAGCGGTGTCGACGTGCGCGACGCCACCATCGACTCCCTCCAGGCCGTGATAGGCGTCGTCACGCAGGATGCCCACCTCTTCCACGACACCATCCGGAACAACCTCCTCTACGCCCGCCCGGACGCCACCGAGCCCGAGCAGGTGGAAGCGCTGCGCCAGGCGCAGATCCTCCCCCTCGTGGAGTCGCTGCCCGACGGGCTCGACACGCTCGTGGGAGACCGCGGGTACCGCCTCTCGGGCGGCGAGAAGCAGCGCATAGCGCTCGCCAGGCTGCTGCTGAAGGCGCCCGACGTGGTGGTCCTCGACGAGGCCACCGCGCATCTCGACTCGGAGTCCGAAGCGGCGGTGCAGGAGGCCCTCTCGAGCGCGCTGGCGGGCCGCACGTCCATCGTCATCGCCCACAGGCTCTCCACGGTCCGGCGTGCAGACCTCATCCTCGTCGTCGACGGGGGCAGGATCGTGGAGCGGGGCCGCCACGAGGAGCTGCTCGACGCTGGGGGGCTCTACGCCGAGCTGTCGCGGACCCAGTTCGCGCACCAGATCGCCGACGCAGCCGGGGGTTCCGCTATCGGGGGTTCCGCCGTCGGGGGTTCCGCCGCCGCTCCGGCCACGCCTCTCAGCTCCCCCTGAGAGAGGTCTCTCGGTTCCCCCTGAGCAGGAGAGGACGCGCTGCAGGCCGCTATCATCGCCGAGGTGGCCAAGGCAGCAGGTGACGAGCCAGTCCGCGCTTACGGCGGCGCCGTGTGGAGGGAAGGGATACGCGGAATCGAGGTTCTCCTGGTCCACCGGCCCGCCTACCAGGACTGGTCCCTGCCCAAAGGGAAGCTAGACCCCGGCGAGGAGCCAACGGCGTGTGCGCTTCGCGAGGTGGAGGAGGAGACCGGCGTCGCCTGTACGATCGGCGAGGAGCTCGGCAGCGTCACCTACGAAGAGCACAACAAGCGCAAGGGGGTCTCCCTGCTGAAGGAGGTGACCTTCTTCGAGATGCGTCCTTCGACGACGAGGCATCGCCCACCGGACGACGAGGTCGACGAGATGTGCTGGTCTCCCATCGACGAGGCCCGCGAGCTCTGCACCTACCCCACCGACCACCGGATCCTCGACGCTCTCGAAGAGCTCCTGGCTCGCCGCCCCACGGCCCCTGCCTGATCGACACGATCAGGGAAGAGCGGATCCCACGCTCGCTACGGGAGAAGCACCACGCCCGTGGCGAATGACAGTCACTTGTTTATGCCGCTGTCGCGCCCTGCCACGCCGTCGACGATGTGGCGTTGGAGCACCAGGAACAACATGACGATCGGGGCCAATGCCAGCACCACGGCGGAAGTGAGCTTCCGCCAGTTGGCCTCGAATGTCTGCATGTAATGGGCCAGGGCCACCTCGATCGGCTGCACCGAATGCGAAGAGGTCATTATGAGCGGCCACTGGAACTGGTTCCAGGAGGTGATGAAGGTGAGGAGCGCCACCGTCACAACTGCGGGCCGGGCGAGCGGGAGCGCGACGCGCCGGATGTACGCGAGGTGACCGACCCCCTCTAGGCGCGCGGCTTCCCAGTACTCGCGCGGCAGGCTCTTGAAGAACTGCCTGAACAAGAACACGCCGAAGGTGCTGGCCGCGAAGGGCAGGATCTGGATCACGTAGCTGTTGAGAAGATGCAGGTGCAGGGCGACCGCGTACTGGGGCACGAGCAGAGCCTGGGTCGGCAGCATCATCACTCCTACCGCCATGAGGAACAGAAAGCTGCTGCCCCTGAAGCTCAGCTCGGCAAGCGCATAGCCCGCCATCGCAGAGGTCCCTATGACGAGCAGCACTGTGCTCCCGGCTATTAGCACCGTGTTGGCCATGTAGTGGAGCCAGCTCGTGTGGGTGAGCACGTATGTAAAGGCGCCGAGGTGGAACGCTGGCACGAAGTTCGGCGGTATCGAATAGACGCCGCCATGGGTGTTGAATGCCGTCACCACCACCCAGTAGAGGGGGAAGGCAAAGGCAAGGGCCACCAGTGCTACTGCTGCTCGGCGGATGATCCGGGTGGCACGCATCGTTCACTGCCTCCTGTCGATCAGGCCGGTTGTGCCAGAGGCAAGAGCGGTACTAGCGGTAAAAGACGACACGATCCGATATCCACTTCTGCACAAGAGTGAGGGTCATGATGATCCCGAACAAGACGAGGCTCATTGCCGCCGCGAGGCTGAAGTGCTCGTAGACGAACGCAGTCTGGAACACCAGAAGCGCATCGGTCGTAGTAGCGTAGGCAGGCCCGCCAGCGCCCCCGTGAGGGCCGCCTGTCATGGTGTA
>JAJYXW010000172.1 GCA_021801525.1 Actinomycetes bacterium | reverse complement strand
CCACGCCGAGCTCTTGTCTCTGCTGCTCCGCCAGGTCGACCAGCTGAGCGCGGACATCGAGGCGCTCACCACTCGGGTCGAAGAGCTGCTCGCGGCGGTCCCGCGCGCCCAGGCGCCCGTCGACCCCGAGACCGGTGAGATCGCCGGGCCCGACGCGCCGCCCGGGGTGATCGAGCGCCTCGACGAGGTGACCGGCATCGGAAGAGTGGCCGCGCAGGCGATCGTGGCCGAGGTCGGCCTCGACATGGCCCAGTTCCCCACCCCGGGCCACCTCGTCTCGTGGGCCAAGACCTCGCCGCGCACCGTCCAGTCCGGGGCAAAGAGCCGCGGCGCCAAGGCCGGCAAGGGCAACCGCTACCTAAAGGGTGCCCTCGGCGAGGCCGCGGCGGGCGCGATCGGGACCGACACCTTCTTGGGCGCCCGGTACCGAAGGCTCGTCAAGCGGACCGGCAAGGTGAAGGCCCTCGTCGCGATCGAGCGGTCGATCTTGGTCGTCGTCTGGCACCTGCTCTCGGACCCGAACGCCCGCTTCGTCGACCTGGGGTCGGACTTCTACGAGCGGCGTGTGAACACCGAGCGCCGCACCCGCGACCTCGTCCGTCAGCTCATGGCGCTCGGCCACCAGGTCAGCCTCAGCCCGGCTGCGTGAGCATCGGTCCTCCGGACCGAGTGGGGCTCCGCCCCACACCCTGGTCCCGCGCGCCCGAGTCCCTCCACTACTTCACGTGGGTATTTTCGGTTCAGCTGCACGGCGAGCTACCCCCAGCGGCGTTTTGTGCCCCTGAGCAGCCATGATGCTGCGGGTGAGGGGTGCTCATCGGGCCCAGTGACCCGAAAGGCCAGATCCACCAAGCCAACTTTTCGCACGCCAACGGGTGGGCTTGTTATCGGCAACGTTGGATGAGGACCGTTCGGCAATTCTGAGCGAGGACCGTTCGGCATGACTGGCTGAGGACGCGAAGATGCCGCCGGAGTGCGGCGGTTTCCCGCGCTCACCGGCGGCACTGCTCGTGGTCGGTACCCGGTCAGTTCCGGGTCAGCTCAGCGATCGCCTTTTTCGCACAGGTGTCGTCGACGAGAGCCTTGCCGTCGGCAGCAGCCGCCATGAGAGCGGCGGTGGCGGCGTTGTTCAGCGCACGCGGTAGACCGTTGGCGTAACGGTGGAGCCGGGCGACGGCATCGTCGGCTATCAAGGGGTCCTTCCTCCCGGCGAGCGCCAAGTGGTGGCGCAGGTACTCGGCCGACTCCGCGAGGTCCATTGGCGCGATGGCGTAGCGGAGGCTGATCCGTTGGTCTAGCGCGGCGAGGACCCCCTGGCGGAGCCTGGCAGCCAGCGTCGGCTGACCGAGGAGGATCGCGGCGAACGGTGTGGCCGAATCGAGGTCTGCATTGGACAACAGCCTGATCTCCTCCAGCTGCCCAGGGGAGAGCAGGTGCGCTTCGTCGATCAACCAGACCACCCGGCGGTGGCGCTCGTGCTCCTCGGCCGCCAGCAGGTCGGCAGCCTGGTTGATCGCTTCGGCTTTGTGGAACCGGGGAATAGCCCCGAGAGCCGTGGCGATCGACACGTAAAGACCGCGGCACCCCCCAGAGGGGTTCGCCAGGTACACGACCGTGTACTTGGTCCGGTCGAGGGCCGCCACCGCGGCGCGAGCCGCGACGGTCTTGCCCGCTCCGGTGTCGCCCGTGATGACCCCGAGAGCGGGCTGGTCGATGCAGTAGCGCACGCGGGCGACCGCCTCGGCGTGTGCGGCACGCTCGTAGAGGCGCTCCGGTGGCACCGACTTGGTGAAGGGCGTGCTTGCCAAGCCGAAATGGGCTGCCCAGACCTCGAGACCGGCCATCAGCTCGCCTCCTCGTCGAAGACGACAGCCTGGTCTGCGCCGGCCGTGGCGCCGGTGCCGTCACCGAGGGAGCCCGCTGCGAGCGCTACGCGGTAATCGATCGAGCCTTCTCCCCGGGCAACGGCTTCTGCTCTTGCGACGAGTGCCATGTAGTCGATGCCGGAGCGCTCCTCTGGTGCCGGGGGCGGCGGCGGCGCCTGGGGGACGGCCGGGTGCACGTGGCGGCCGATCACGAAAGCCGTTGCCTCTCCGGCCGGTTCACCGTTCAGGTACACGGAGATCTGCGAGAGGTCTTCTGGGTCGAACCGGAGCTCGACGACCTTGCCGACGAGCGCAGGGCCAACCGCGTAGCGGTTGGCCTGGAAACTGACCGTGGCAGTCTTGGAGACCCGGCGGAGGACGCTCCAGCGGAACGCTTCGTGGAGGCGGGAGGGCGAGGGGTAAGTGGGGGCGAAGCCGGCAGCAGCCCAGCGCTCGATCGGTGCCTCGTGGGTCTCGGCGTGGCAGCGGCGGTTGGCGACCTGCTCCGCCCAGGCGACGAAGAAGTCGTTCAGCTGGTCGAAGCTGGCAATGCCCCTCTGCTCCATCTCGGCGATGAACGAGGCCCTGATGTAGGAGTTGAGGCGCTCCTGCTTGCCGCGGCCTTGTGGCCTGTAGGGCCGGGAGTGCACGAGGCGGACGCCGAGCACTGCGCAGGCCCGGGTGAGCTGGTGGTTGGCATAGGGTGCCCCGTTGTCAACATGCAGTATCTCTGGCAGCCCACGGCGGGCGATCGCCGAGCGCAGCACGTCCTGGCCTGCCCTCGTGTTCTCCTCGGCCATCCAGTGCCCGTACACGAGCAGCCGGGAGTAGTCATCGACAAGCAAAAAGAGCTTGGCCCTCTTGGAGCCTGGCACCCTCGGGTGGGGGACGAACGGCCCGTGCAGCACGTCGCCGATCCAGATCTCGTTGGACCGGGAAGCCTCATAGCGCCCGAAGGCCTTCGCCGGCTCGGCCGAGAGCGCCCGACGGGAGAGCCCGAGGCGCTGGAGGTGCTCGCGCACCGTACGCTCCGAGAGCACGACCCTATGCGCCCGGCCGATCGCGTCCACGATCTGGGACGACGAGCGGGCAGGCAGTTCTCTGCGCATCCGGGCGGCCTCGGCCAACCAGGTTGCGAGCTCCGCGCGGGGCCGTCCTTTGTCGGCACGCGGGACAGGCTCCAAGCCGGCCAGACCGTGGGCCTTGTAGGCCTGGGCCCAGCGGTCGATCGTCTTGCGGGAGAAGGACCGTTCGGTGCCCTCGGGGGTAACCCAGGTCCCCGCGGCGATTGCCCGCACGGCCATCCCGCGCTCCGCGGGGCTCAGTTTCTCGCTTATGGCCTCGGAAATGACGGTATAGCGGAAGAGGGCGACCTCCTCAGCCTTTTTTGCCTTGTTTTCTCGCACCAGGTGCCTCCTTTCGGGCGCCCGGCTCTCGGCCGCCCGCTAACAAGGCATCAAAAACGATTTTCAGGAGGCCGTCGAGGGCAGGTCCGTGTTGGTGGTGAGCAGCTCGGCGCCGACCACGGAGTTGGCGAAGCGCCACAGTGCCCCCGCCCCCTTGCCGAGGCGCCGTCGCGCCGTCGCCCAGGCGGCCCTGGCCGCTGCGAAGGCGGCAGGCACACCGCTCTCCGCTATGCGCGGGGCCAGGTCGCCCCAGGCCACGCAGAAGCGGGAGAAGACGACAGCGAGCATTTCGGCCCTGGCCTCGAAGCGCCGCAGCCAGCTGCGAAGCGTCGTGTGCGGGACCCCGGTGCGTCTCGCCGTCGGGCGCACCCCGTGCTCCTGCGTCTCCTCCAGCGCCGGCCCGATCACCTCCGCCGAGTCCAGCCGTCCCTTCGTCACGAAATTCGGCAGTACTGCGTGCGACCTGGCGCAGGGGCGACAGCGCTCGCGGCGGACGACCACCTCGCACTCGCTGCCCAGCCCATGTGCTCGCAGGTAACGCTCGTACCAGCCCCAGAACGTCATCACTTCGCCGCAATCGGGGCAGACGAGCCGAGGGACCAGGACCTCCCGTCCGCCTCTCACATAGTCCTCGACGCTCAACGGCGTCGGCCATACCATGGTCACCGGCAACAGCCCTTCCGGGCCCTCTCCCGTCAGTGACCAGCTGAAGAGCGGGAGGGGGCCCTGTCGCGTACGAAGTAGTGGTCGACGCGATCCTCTCTCCCCCCACGTCCTGCCGTCCAGCCCGCCCACCCGGCGACTCCATGGTCAACTACCGCCGCCGGACCAGCCCCCTACGTACTCATCAAGACTTGCCGGTAACAGCAACTTGTCGGTGC
>JAJYXW010000026.1 GCA_021801525.1 Actinomycetes bacterium | reverse complement strand
GCGGGCATGCGGGTGCTCCTGGCAAAGGCTCCGTCGGTAGAGTGGTTCGCGGCCGGTGTGGTGCTCGATGTCGCGGTGAGGTCCTGCCTTCTGGCCGCAATGACCGGCGGCGTGGAACGTGTTGGCCTGGCACTTCGCTTCACCGTCGCATCGCTCGTGCCTGCTTGGATGGCGGCGGAGCTTGCCTACTCGGGCCAAGCCATCCTCTATGCGGCGCTCTCCTGGGCTGGCGCGGCGATCAGCCTTTTCGCCCTCCTTTTGCTCGGCCCGGTTCCCTGGCGATCCGGCAGGGGCCGGGTCCGGGGGTTGGCAGGCGTTGGCGGCCGTGTTGCCGGCCAGGCTGCCGGCATGCTGGTGCTAGCTCCTTACTTCGCGGCCACGGCCGTCCTCGGCAGCCTCGTTCGTGGCCGCGCCGAGGCGGTCGACCTCCTCGGCGTCGTAGCCTCGGCGAGCCTGAGCGCGATAGTTGCCGGACGCCTGGCCCGTAGCCCTCGACACACGGCTCGCTCGCGGGCTGCCCTCGGCAGCGTGGCTCTGGCCGTCCTGGTATTGACAGGGTTGCCCTACGGAGCAGCGGGACCGGCGGCGTCCGGTGCGGGCAGATCTGCCCGCCAGGTGGTCGGTCCCGGGCACGCCAAGGGCACCCTTTTCGTCGTCGCCGGCATCGACACGTCGAGCGGGCACGGGAGCGCGTTCCTCGTTCGCCCGCGGCTCCTCGGTTTTACTTGCGCACAGACCGCCTATTTCTCCTACGCCGGTCCTGGCGGCGGCGCGCCTCGCGGCCAGGCCGCCTGCCCCATCGACAGCGGTGCGCGCTATACCCGTGAGGAGACAGGCCGTCCGTTACCGACCCTGGTGAGGGCGTTTCGTGCCGAGGTGGGAGCACTGGCGCCGCCAGTGACGGTCATCGCCCATTCCTCGGGAGCGTGGATCGCCTGGAGGGCGCTGTCCGGCGAGCGTGACACGACGGTGAAGCGCCTGATCCTCCTTGCGCCCTTGTGGGGGGGCGTTGGGTACCCGCTTCCTGGCGCCTATGACAGCGGAGCGGTGGGGGCGTCGGGAATGCGCCTCGTCAGCGCGGTGGGGAGGGCGATCCACTTCAGCACCTTCGATCCCTCGGAACCTCTGGCGCTGGAGATGCTCGCCGCGCCGGGCGCCTCGGAGGCCCTGTTCGCGCGCCCGCTGCCGAGCGGGGTCAGGGCTGTGGCGATCCAGTCCGCCTTCGACCTTGCGGTGACGGGCACGGCTCCGCGCAACTCCTCCATGGAGGTCGCATGCCCTGTGGGCGTTCCCCACGGGGAGGTTCCAGAGTCGCTGGCCGCCATGGCGGAGGCGAGGGCGTTCCTCGCAGGCAAGCGGCCGGCACCATGCCCGTGGTGGTCTTCGTGGCCAGGGGCTCTCACGGCCACTTTCAGAGTGCCGTGACTGCAACGGCAAACATGCTTGGACGCTCCCGCCAACGCACCAGAGGGCCGGTGCGCATGTGGAACCAGCCCACCAACCCTGGGCGCTTGGCGCCAGGCGTCTATTGGCCTGCTGTGTCCAGAACGCCTCCTTCTTCCATATCCTCGATGAGGGCGTTCAGGACATCGTCATCCACGTCACCCTCGTCCAGATCCTCGTTCTCGAGCTCCCATTCGAGGACGAGGTCATCATCGACCTCGTGCACCGCGGTCTCTTCGAGCGGCTCGACGTCCGGCTCTCCATCGACGAAGTGAAGCTCTATGTCGAGCACATGACGCATGGTGCCTCCTGACACGAAGACTCGGCGTCCACCTGATCATGGTGGTCGTGACGAGCTGTTTTCGTTGCCGCTACTGTGATCGTCGCGCTCGGCGTCCTCCATTGCAACAGGTAGATCGGTCCAGCAGATGGCGGAGGCTCCCTGAGCCCGGGAGTCTCCCGCGTTATCGGTCAAGACCGGGGGCCTTTGTGTCGATAGATCCTTCAGAAAGCATGGCGAGGATCCGGTTTCGGCACCGCCGCCGGGCGCATGGAGCGTCCGGCGGCGGAGAGGACCAGTGGCGTTACACGCCGATCCTCCGAGAGCAGACGGGCCACGACGACCAGCCGGACCTGGCTTGGAGCTCTCGAGCAGCCTGGTCTTGAAGAGATGGAGGCGCTTGGGAGGGGAGGCCGGAGTAGCCGAGCGAGTCCCAGGTCGACAAGGAGAACTGGTAGGCCCCGTAGTAGCCGTTGCCGGTGTCTGCGGAGTAGTCGCCTCCCGACTCGCACATCCTGAGGCGAGCCCATATGTCGCTGCCGGCGCTGGTGGGCGCACTCCGAGGCCATGAGTATCGCGCTGGCGGAGGGGGTGGGGGCGGCGGAGGGGGTGGGGGAGGAGGCGGCGGAGGGGGAAGGCTGAGCGCTGCCAGCGAGATCATGGAGCTGGCGGGCGAGCCCGAGGAGAGCTGGCCGAGGTCGCCGCGCCGGGTCGCGTTCGTGGCAGTCGAGACCTTGGTCAATAGGCCGCTCAGCAGCGTGCCGGTTGGGCGCGCTGAGGAGCTGATGCTGAGCGACGCAAGTAATGGTTGGTGGTCTTGGTTCTGGTGTTCTGCTGTCGGTCTGTGGAGCAGAGCCCCCATGCCGATGAGCGTGGCGAGCACAGCGCCGTAGAGTCGGTGCTTCCGCATCGTGTGCCTCCTTGGAAGTCACGGAATCCCCTGAGGGTTCCAGGTGGGCTTCGGAATGCGGGCGCTCGTCGTCGTATGCATTCGTCTCGCGGAACCGGCGCCGGGAAGGGCGGACGGTCCTGGACTTGCAGTCGGGTCCGTACGAGGTGCGGACGGAGCAACCCAGGATGTGAGGTCCTAGGCGGCTCCGTGGCGTGCTGGTCGGAAGTCGAGCATAAGTGCTGAGCCCTCGGCGTACGGCAACTCCCGCGTCGGCATCGCTGGCCTGTTGGGGGGGCTACCGGGTGGTACGCGCTTTCCGGAGAACTCGTCCGGTACGCAGCGATAGCGACTCTCCTAAGAGGTCACCACCAGCCGATGGCTTCAGGATTGCCACCATAGCAACCTCCGCCAAGGTATTGCAACTCAACTGTTACGCGACTGCAACAAATTTGGCCGGAAGTGCCGGTGCGCCGTCCCCGGCGATACCCAGCGAGCCTCGGCGAACCTAGCGCGCACTCGCTCGCGCGATTGCCGACTCCATAGCCGCTAGCGCGAGCTCGATGCCTGGCGTGGCATCTTCGCCTGCCTCGTGGACACCCACGAGAGCGGTAAGTGAGGCATAGCCCCGGGACAGCACGGCAGCGTCGCTGCTGTCGTCGTCAGGCGATGGAGCCGCCGTAGCGCCCATTCCGGGCAGGGCGATCTCGAGTCGCACCATACCCTTGGAACCTGGGCCGAGTGCCACGACCGGCTTTCCTTCTCCGGCTTGCCCGCTGCTCTGCACGGCAGAGCGGATGGTTCCGGTGCGCCCGAGCTTGCCGTGGAGGACTCCCGGCAGCCCTCCCGGCGCGACATTGGGGACGTTCAGGTTCCATACCGTCCCGGCAGGTGCCGAGGCTAGGACGGGCACGAGGGTGGCAGCCAGGTCCGCTGCCGTCTCCCAGTGAACCGTCTCGCTGCCGAAAACAGTGGAGACTGCAAGGGCTCTGAGCCCGAAGTGCGCACCCGTCAGCGCGGCTCCGATGGTGCCGGAGTGCATCGCCGAGCGCCCGACATTCGCGCCGAGGTTGATGCCCGAGACGACCGCGTCGGGCCGTGCCCCGAATGCGCCAACGCAGGCAAGGATCACGGCGAGGGCGGGAGGTCCGTCGATGCCGAAGGCGGGCGTTCCATCCAGGCCCTCCAGTGCGTGCGTCTCGTAGGCGACGCCCTCCCTCTGGTGAACGGGCCCCACAGCAGCCCCCGCCCCGGAATAGTCCTCTCGCGGAGCAACCACTACGACGTCATGCCCGGTGCCGGCTGCCGCCTTCGCCAGCGCTGCGATGCCAGGCGCACGGACGCCGTCGTCATTGGTAACGAGAATGCGCATGCTGCTCCTCCAATCGACGCCGCGCAGGCTCGCACGGCTGGGCATGCGAGGCGATCGTGCGGCTCAACTACCATACCGGTGCCCACCCAGAGAGGAACCCGTCATGACTGGCACACCAACTCGAGACGCGCCGTCCGGTGAGCAGTACGAGATCGGCTTCGGCCGCGAGCGGGCAGTCGTCACCGAGGTCGGAGCAACCCTCAGGAGCTATGAGGTCGGCACTCACCAGGTGATCGAGGGTTTCGACGTCGGCGACATCTGCGACGGAGGCAGAGGCCAAGTCCTTGCACCCTGGCCCAACAGGCTCGCCGACGGAATCTACGAGTTCGAAGGGGTCAGCTGCCGCGTTCCCCTCGACGAGCCCGAGAGGCACAACGCGATCCACGGCCTTGTTCGCTGGCTCCCGTGGAGCATCGTCTCCAGGGCGCAAAACGTGGTCGTGATGGCTTGCACCCTTTACCCGCAGCCGGCCTATCCATGGCGGCTCGATCTCACGGTCGAGTACAGGCTGGGGCGTGAAGGGCTGGTGGTCACGGCGCTGGCGAAGAATCCCGGTCTCTCGCCGGTACCCTTCGGCATGGGGTTCCACCCTTACTTCGCTGCAACAGGGGGGCGAGTCGACTCCATGCGGCTCGTCATTCCCGCAAGCCGCCGGCTTGTCACGGACGACCGCGGTCTGCCATCAGGGGAAGCTGCGACGGCAGGTACCGAGTACGACTTCGTTCATGGCAGGGTCGTGGGCGCGACGGCTCTCGACACTGCATTCGGGGAGCTCGAACGCGACGGAGAGGGAGTCGCACGCATAGCGCTGGAGGAGGTGGCCTCCGGCGCCTCTACGACGCTTTGGATGGACTCCTCGTTTCGTTATCTGATGGCCTTTACCGGGGATACGCTTACGCCATCGGAACGGCGCAGGACCGCGCTTGCATTAGAGCCCATGACCTGCCCGCCCAATGCCCTGCAGACGGGCCAGGACATTGCCCGAATCGCACCCGGCAACACGTGGAGGGGCCGCTGGGGCGTGACGTTCCGTCAAGGTTGACCATCGACATCTGCGGCTCGCGCCGCACACGGCCTGCCGCCGGCCCTGATGGTCCCAAGGTTACGAGGCACTGTGCCCCGTGGGACGAGGTAGTTACCCGCTCCGTTCCACTTCCGCTGAGCCTCTTACTTCCTACAGTCCATAACGCCCCTGATGGCAGGTTCATTCCTGCGGGCGGATCACTAGGAGAGGTCTCTGCCAGCAGGCTGCAGGGAGGCGGCGGTACCAGGCGAGCTCGGGTCCGACTTGGCTGCCGGGTCTCGTTGGAGCGGGGGCGTCATTACGAACAGCTCGAGCGCGTCCACTGTGAGCGGTTTGGCGAAGTAATAGCCCTGCGCATAACCGCATCCTATCTGGCGAAGATGGGCCAGCTGTTGAGGATGCTCGATTCCCTCCGCCACCACTTGGAGGTCGAACGCCCTGGCGACTTCGATCACGGCACTCACCACAGCGTCGTACTTGGTCCCCAATCCGTCGATGAACGACTTGTCGATCTTCACGATGTCGATGGGCAGACGTGACAGGGAGCTCAGCGACGAGAACCCAGTCCCGAAGTCGTCGAGGGATATTCGCAGCCCGAGGCGCTTCAGTGCGTTCAGGCGGCGTACGGCCGCAGGTAGGTCTCGTATGAAGAAGCTCTCGGTTATCTCGAGAACGAGCAACTCAGGCGGCACACCCGTGTCCTCCAGGATCGCCCCGACGTCGGCCACGAGCCGGTCGTGCTCGAGCTGCCGGCTCGACACGTTTACGCTCATCGAGATGTCGGGGAACTCAGCTATGCGCGAGCGCCACTCGGCAAGCTGCCGGCACGCCTCTTCGAGCACGAACCGGCCAATTGGCAGGATCAGGCCGGTGTCCTCTGCCACCGGGATGAATGCGAGCGGGGGGACTAGGCCTCGCTCTGGATGCTGCCACCGGATCAGGGCTTCCATACCCACCACCTCGTGGGTTTCTATCGACACGACTGGCTGGTAAACGAGGTACAGCTCGCTTCCGTCGATGGCACGGTGCAGATCGGACTCGAGAGCGAGGCGTTCGGCGGCACGGCCCGTCAGAGCCTCGTCGAACAGCTCCACGCGTGCCCGCCCGCTCTGCTTGGCGTGGTACATGGCTGTGTCCGCCTCGCGGAGGACGTCGTGGGGGGCATAGCCAACCCGGCCGAATGCCACGCCGATGCTCGCCGACACGTAGCACTCGACGTCGTCGAGCTCGAACGGCTCGTCGAAGATCGACAGGAGATGCCATGCGTACGCGAGAGCTCCTGCGCGATCTTGCACGTGGCTCGCCAGGATGGCGAACTCGTCACCCCCGAAGCGGGCCAAGTGGTCTCCCGGCCCGATCGCGCCGGCCAAACGGCGTGCGATCTCCATGAGCAAGCGGTCACCGATGCCGTGCCCGCGGCTGTCGTTCACGTACTTGAAGTGGTCGACATCGAGGAAGCAGACCGTGGCTGTCAGGCCGACGGCACCATCGCTTGCCATGGATGCGTTCAGACGATCCACGAACTGTGCCCGGTTGGGGAGCCCCGTGAGGTGGTCATGGGTAGCCTGGTGAGCCAGGTGGCGCTCGAGCTCTCGCCGTTCGGTGACGTCACGGACCGCTACCGTGACCAGGGTCCCGTCAGGGGTGTCGATCGAGCCGAGCAGGGCTTCGACCAGGAATTCGCTCCCGTCTGCCCGCACGGCGAAGACTTCGTCGTCGACCCCGACCTTCAGGTTGTGGGGATCCGACGCGAAGGCTTCCTGGTAGTGAGCGGCAAGGTGGCGCTGGCGTTCGGGCAGCAAGGCCGTGATGTTGGATCCTGTGAGCGTGTCGGGGGCGTAACCGAAGATCCGCTCTGCCTCGTCGTTAGCCTCGACGATGCGTCCAGACGAGTCGAGGACGATCATTGCGTCGGGCGCCGACTCTAGTAGCGAGCGAAAGCGGCTGGCATCTCTGCGGTGGCGCTCCACGTCGCGGGCTGTCTCGAGAGCGTGGCTCGCGTGGGAGGCCACGAGCTCGAACGCTGCCAGCACCTCCGGGTTCACCTCCCTTCGCTCACGCGCCGCCCCGACGAGCACGGCGGCAATTCCACCCTCGACGCGTAAAGGGGCGCCAACCGCCGTGGTTATGCCCTCTGCCTGCATGACGGGGACTCCGCCGGGGAGGCTGGCGTACTCGTCGACTATGACCATTCCCTGCTCTCTGAGCACCAGCCCGGGCATCCCCATCGTGGCGGGGTGGAGGGCTTCCGAATACTCAGGAGGGATCCCGATAGGGTGGATGACCTTGTAAGTCTGCCTGTCGTCGTCGAAGAGCGCCACGTTGGCCGCTTCGAAGCCGAGCTCGGCAACTGCCTCCACCGCGTGCGCGAGCACGAGGTTGGGATCGAGGACGTCGAGCTCCTTGCCTAGGTCCGCCACCCTGCTCCAAAGTGCCGCCCTCCGCTCCGATTCCACCATTACTGACTGGTGGAATCGGATCTCTCCGGTGAACTCGTCGGCAAGGAAGTCGGCGGATAGCGCGGTGGCGACGATCATCCCGAGCCTGAACACGAGCGAGGAGGCGGGGATGCCCCACCCGGAGGCCAGCAGGGCGGCTGCGTACCCGAGGAGCATCATCAGCGTGAGCGCTGCCCGGTAGGGTCGTGGGTACGAGGCGCCGGCGAGGAACACGCAAAGCGCCAGGTCCACCAGGTAGAGATCTGATCTGTGCCCGCCGGTCACCGCAACCCCGGCCGACACCAGTGCAATATTGAGCACTGCCCACGCCGTGTAAAGGTGCAGGAGGTAGCTGGCTCCGTGCACCGCGCTCAGGTGTTCCCACGGCACGAGCGCCACGACGACAGTACCTGCTGCAGCTATGCCGATCAGGGTGTAGAACGCGGGGACGTCCAGTGGGACGTGGCCCGGGAGCAACGAGTAGATGACGATGAGGCAGATGATCAGGACAGAGGCGCCGAGCCCGACCTTCACCGAGCGAAGTCTGAAGGCGTTCAGGAGATCCGGCTCGGAGCGATCCGGCTCGGCTGTGGCCGGGTTCACACTGGCAGCAGGTGCTTGGTCGCCAAAGTCCGCGCCGGCACGTGTCGGCGCGGTGCCGAACGAGCTGCCTTCCGGTGCCACGCTGGCGCAACCTTCTGACACCCCCATTGCAAGTATGTTACCGGCGGTGCTGAGCTTTGCACGAGCCGAGGTGGTACCTGGTGAGATGCTCCGTCAGATCGCGACGGCGAGACGGGCGGCCAGGGTGGCTCCCAGCTCCCTGCACTCCTCGGCCGCGGACGCCGTCAACGTTCCTGCGACGCTCACGGGTTTGCAGGCAGGCTTCCAGCCAAGCCCCACCGTGATCACCTCCACCGCGTGGAGCGCGGCCGCCGTGTCAGAGCTCCCGTGCACGTACACGCCGTAAAGGCTGCCGACCTTCTCGCCGAGGCACGGGTAGTAGATCTGGTCGAAGAAGTGCTTCATCGCTCCAGACATGTAGCCGATGTTGGCCGGAGTGCCGATGAGGAACCCATCGGCTTCGAGCACGTCCACAGCCGTCGCGGCGAGCGCCGCTCGCGTCACTACGTCGACGCCCTCTATCGAGCTGTCTGTCGCGCCCGCCAGCACAGCTTCCAACATCGAGTGCATCGTGGGCGAGGGAGTGTGGTGCACGACTAGGAGGCGGGGCATGTCTACCATCACGGTCGCGTGTGAGCGGCGACCGCGCAAGCCCGGTCCCGGTGCTTGCAGTGGAGACGCGGCTTGACGTTCCCCAGCCCATCAGTAGACGTCTCGCCGGAGGGGCGGAGCCCCTGCCCGGTTCCCTGCGCCAGAGTGAACCTCCGGTGCGCCCCGGGGGAGTCGAACCCCCAACCTGCGGATTAAGAGTCCGTTGCTCTGCCATTGAGCTAGAGGCGCGTGAAGCAGTGTACGCGTGCTCGCAGCCGCATGTGCCAAGCTGCGGGCATCGAGGGCGACCGAGGGGACTTGAACCCCCGACCTTCTGGGCCACAACCAGACGCTCTAACCACCTGAGCTACGGCCGCCAAGCGCCTCCAGCATGGCACAGCTTTCCATCGTCTGTGAGCGGGAGCGGTCTGCCATATACCAATGAGCGGCCACCAGAGGGCCGGGCGGGCGGCCACCTGCGGGCTGCCGAGCGCGGACGGGGGGCGTACAGGTCGCAAGAGGCGAGCGCGGTATTCTTGGGGGCGCATACGGCGGCGGGCAAGTTCCGTGTGGTCGCCGCAGTGCCTCCGTAGCTCAACTGGATAGAGCAGGTGGTTTCTACCCACCAGGTTGCGGGTTCGACTCCTGCCGGGGGCTCCTGGTCAGAGGCTATTTTTAGTCTCATGGTCTTCCGGACGTGTTTTGCGGGTCTGAGATTGGTGCGGGCCACGATGCCCTCTCTGTAGAAGGCATCACGGCCTCGTTGTTGTGCGGCGCGATGCTCCACGTCGTCACGCCAGGCGTGCTGGTGGGCGATGGTGTCGAACACGATCACCGAGACTCGCTCGCAGCACTTGGCACGCCCCCCGAGGCGCCTCCGGGGCAACCCTCTTACCGCCACCGCCGGCGGTGACCCCGCCGAGGCGGCAGCAGGCTCACCCCGATCCCTAGCTCGACAGCTCTGAGCACGGCCCTGAGGTCGGGCGCAACCAGCTGCGACCGTGCAGAGAACGGCCGATCGAGCACCGTCTGCCAGAAACGGCGCGTGATTGGGAGCTCCAGGCTGTACGACGCCCACGGTTGACCGGGAAGCCAATCGGCAAGCTGACGAAGCGTCTGCAACCGTGGCGTCGGCTACGCCGCATTTCGCCAGGCGCGGTAGCACCTCGGCGCTGAAGTACTCGGGGCTGGAGCCAAAGCGTACTGGGGGCCCGGGGGGTGGAGGATCTCCTCCCCGAAGGCTCCCGATGACGGCCTCGAGCGCGTCGAGTGGCTCAGTTACCTGGGCGTAGAGCTCGCGCGCTCGCTGCGTCGGGGTGACGCCGTTCGGTCCGCGGACGAACAGTCGAGTGCCGATCGCCCGCTCCAGCGCGGCCAGATGTTGGCTTGCTGCGGGCTGGCTGATGCCGCGGTGACAGGCGGCGTCGGTAAGTGAGCCGGCCCGGTAGATGGCGAGGAAGGTTCGGAGCAGCTCGGTATCAGCCATGAGAAAACTTATATCAGGTACCTATGAATCTTCTTTGCTTATTCGGCGTCGACGCCCGAAAATGGGGATCGTGCCGAACTCGCCGACGAGCCACCGCTACCTGCACGGCCACCAAGAGGCTGTCTTGCGCTCACATCGCCAGCGCACCGCCGAGAACTCGGCCGCGTATCTGTTGCCCCGGCTCCGACCCGACGCCCAGGTGCTCGACGTCGGCTGTGGTCCTGGAACGATCACCGTCGGCCTGGCAGAGCGCGTGCCAGACGGCGCAGTTGTCGGGCTCGACGCCGAACCCGCCATCGTGGAGCTGGCCAGATCGGCCCCCGGAGCGAGCGATAGGGCGAACCTCTCCTTCGAGGTGGGCGACGTGTATGACCTAGCGGCAGCGAGAGGGCGCTTCGACGTCGTCCACGCCCACCAGGTCCTCCAGCACCTCGCCGATCCGGTCGCCGCGCTCGGGGAGATGCGGCGGGTCTGCCGACCCGGCGGACTCGTCGCGTGCCGCGATGGCGACTACGGGGCGATGTTCTGGTACCCGGCGTCGGAGGCGATGACCGAGTGGCAGGTGCTCTACCGCGCAGTCGCCCGCAGTGCCGGGGGCGAACCCGACGCGGGGCGTCACCTCGGCGCCTGGGTGCATGCAGCAGGCTTTTCCCGCGTCGAGGTGTCGGCGAGCATGTGGTGCTTCGCTACCCCAGCGGAGCGCCAATGGTGGGGGGAGCTGTGGGCGGAGCGCCTGACTCGGTCACGCTTCGCCGAACAAGCCATCGGCGAGCATCTTGCGAGCGCTTCCGACTTGGAGCGTCTCGCCGCAGGGTGGCAGGCCTGGATGGTGGAGCGCGACGCCTGCTTCTTCGTTCCCCACGGCGAGGTGCTCTGTACGCCGTGACTGGTCTCGGCAAGCGCAATCCGAGTCTTGATCGATGACCTGCGAATACCGCAATCTCCGCGAGTGCCCTTCCTGACGGAGCGTCAAACCTAAACGCCAGCAAGCATCATCTGGCCTTCGAGCTGTGAGGCGAGGCGTATCAGCAACGACTCCCCCCACGGACCGGCCACGAACTGCACGCCGATGGGCGCGCCGTCGGCTCCTGTGTGGGTGGGGAGGGAGATCGCCGGCTGGCCGGTGACATTGAACGGGGAAGTGAGCGCCGCCATCTGGAACACGCTCATGGGCGGTGCTCCGCCCCCGGCAGAGGAGTGGACCTCGGCCAGAACCTGGCCAGCTAGTGGCGGGGGGATCGTCAGCGTCGGGGAGACGAGCACGTCGAGTCGTCCGGGCCCGTCGACAAAGCGGCCCACGAGATCACGGCTGGTCCTCTGGAGCTCCTGCATCGAAGCTACGTACGCGAGGCTGTCCACTTCCGAGGCTGCCGCACGCGCCGCTTGCGTGTGCGGCTCCGTCTTGGCCCAGTCGATCCCTTCGTAGGCTGCCAGGGCGGCGTTCACCACGTTCAGGAACGGGCCGATCATCTCCATCGGGAACAAGCCGGAGACCGGTATTACTTCGTGACCCAGATTCTCGAGCGCGGAGGCGGCTTCTTCGGCTGCAGCTCGGCACTGAGCGTCTAGGGGCATCCCGAGTGGCGCGTCTTCCACGAGCCCGACTCGCAGGTGGCCCGGGTCGGTTCCCACCTCGGAGAGGAACGGCCTGCTGGGAGGCGCCGCGTTGTACCACTGGGTGGCTTCCGGGCCGCTGATCACGTCAAGGATTGCCGCCGCGTCGGCGACGTCCTTGGTGAGCACACCTTCGACTGCCATGCCTCCCCAGGAGATCACACTTGCAGGTACCCGCCCTCGGCTCGGCTTCAGCCCGACCAGGCCGCAGCACGACGCCGGAATGCGTATCGACCCGCCCCCGTCGTTGCCGTGGGCGACGCTGAACATTCCCGATGCCACGGCCGCACCGGCTCCTCCGCTCGACCCGCCTGGCGTGCGCTCGATTACCCGGGGATTGCGCGTGATCCCGTAACGCAAGTTCTCGGTGGCCGGTATGGCGCCGAACTCGGGCGTATTGGTCCTACAGGCGAGGACGAAGCCGGCACGCCTGAAGGCTTCCACGACGAGCTCGCTTCGATCGGACACGCCGCCAGGCGCGCCGTTGGAGCCGTAGGTGAGCGGCCAGCCGGCGACTGGCGTCAGGTCCTTCACAGGGATTGGCACCCCGTGAAACGGCGGGAGCTCGTCGGGAGCAGACCTCGCTATCTTCTCCCCGGCTTCCCTGGCGGCGGCACGAGCCTCGTCGTCGTCGCGCCAGATCACGGCGTTCAGCTCGGGGTTCAGCTCGTCGACTCTAGCGAGGGACGCTTCCAGAGCCTCGAGCGGGCTCACCTGCTTGTCGCGGATTGCCCGTGCGAGCTCGAGAGCCGTAGAGCTCAGCAGATCGTCTTGTCCCATCGGCCGCGAACTTACCCCGGGGGAGCGAAGCAGCCAAGCTGCTGATGGAGCGGCGCCCAGCTCGAAGCGTCGGCGTAGGTGACCCACTTCCCTCCGTCGCACGCGACCCACGCACCTTGCTTGTGGTCGAGATTGCTTGTGGCGGATGGGTCCCACCACTCGATCAGGGTGTTGGTCGGGGGTGTGTAGCTCGCGTTGCCGTATGCCCAGGTCCCGAGCTGTCCCAGGCCGGACGGGGGAAGCGACGCCATGCCGCCGGCGAAGCTCGCGGGCGTGAGGTCCGGTCCCGCAGCTTGGAGCCCCTCGAACACCTGCAGCATCGTGTAGTACGCCACCATGTAGTACTGCTCTGCCGGCTGCTTGCCCGGGGCCGCGAGCTCGAAGGCGTGGTAGGCCTCGCCCTGGCCGGCCGGGGGCATGGGCCAGCCGTCGATCGAGATGGCATGCGACCACTGGCTGGAGCTCACCTGCTGGCCGGCCGGGTCGAGGTAGTTGGGCACCACCCATTCGGGGTAGTAGCTCTGGGTGTTCGCTGCCTGGGCGAAGAAGATCGGCATCACGGGGTCGCACATGCACAGCACGGTCGTCACCCCGTCCGCGCGAAAGGCTGCCATTGCCGCGGTTCCCTCCTGGGAGGCCTGCGCGTAGTCCAAGCTGTAGGTCTCGCTCTTGGCCAGGCTCACGCCACAGTGCCTGAGCCCTGCCTGGATCTCGCTCCCGACGCGCACGTACTCGGGGTTGTCGGGCGTGAGGAGCCCGAAGCGCCTCGTCTGGCTCCTTGTGGCGGCGTTCCCGGCGAAGACGGCAGGCATTCCTGCCATGCGGCCGCAGACGGTGTTCACGTAGGACTCCGCGATCTTGGTGCCGGTCGCCCAGATCGACCACTCGTATGGGGCGTAGCTGTCGAACCACGACTGGGGCATCCCTGTAGGGGAGAAGGACAGCACATGCTCTGCCGCCAGGTCCTGCTCGTAGGGCTGCGAGGAGGTGAGGAGAAATGTCACGTCACCGAACGCGCCCAGCGAGTAGGAAGTCGCGGCGTCCGCCTGGGCTCCTTGCAAGTCCTGTCCCTGGTCTTCCGCCAGGTAGTCCCCCTGCCCCTGGAAGGCCTTGATTACGACGTGGCGTCCGTAGAGCTCGAACTGGGTGTTGAAGAAGGCAGCGTAGGTCTGGAGGTCCTGCAGGTAGGCGTGCTGGCTCGGCACGGCCGCGCCGCCCACCGAGTCGATGATCGCCTGCTGGGACGAGTTGGCCAGTCGGTAGGTGAGCGTGATCGTGGTGCCCGTCACCCCGTGGGAGGTCGCTCCGCCGTTGTTGCCGTGGAAGGCCGGCACGCAAGGAGGGGCGTACACAGACCAGGCGAACTGCTTCGCTCCGGGCGTACAGGCGCCGCCGCTTGTCGCCGTCTCGGCAAGAGGCGGTGTTGCAGTGCCGGTAGTTGGGTAGCCGGCCTGGCCGGGAGTGCCGTAGGCGGTGCCGTTAGACCCGCCGCCGGACGACCCGGCAGCGTTCGACCCGGCAGCGCCACCCTGGGCAGAGCCACGCGTAGCCATCGTGGAGGATCGGTAGGTGCCGGACGGCCTGGCCAAGCCGCTCCGAGCTGCCAGCTGGCTGGCGCGAGCTGCTTTGTGCACGCCCGGCACGGAAGAGAGCGCGACCAGCAGCGCGAGGACAAGCGCGCAGGCCACGAGTGGGCTCCAACGTATAGCCAGCTTGGCCAGGTAGCGGCGCATGGCTGCATCCAGCGGGCCAGCCGGCGCCTGCAGGTCACGTGTGGCTCGTGGTTCGGATTGTCGCATCGCACCTCCGGTATCCAGGCAACGCCGCCTGGAGCGCACCACGGGCCTGCCGGCGTAGTTGCTCCGCTATAGGCGCGCCTCGCCGTCGAGCCTCCGGGCCCTAACACTTACCTAACGACTTCGTCGGAGTTTCCTCACGGTAGCGGTGCATGATCGTGATGACATGACCGTCGAGCTGCAGGAAGTCGTTCTGCGGCCAGGGCGGCGCGAGCTCTTCTGAAAGGAGACGAGCCATATGAGGTGGGCGATATCCAAGGTCACCAGATCGATAACTGCTTCGGTGGGCAGGAAGGCGCTCCTGGGCGGCGCCGTCGCCGTCGCAGCTGCAGGGAGCGTCGGTGGCGGGGCGTATGCGCTCACTTCCAGCACGTCCTCGCCGAGCTCGCCTTCGCCAGCGGTCATGCCCAGGCCCCATGCCCCCAAGGGAGCGCAGGGTAATCGCTCTGCGCAAGCTCGGTCGGCGTTGGTCAGGCGCTTTGTGCGGATAGGAGAGCACGCGATCCATTTGGAGGCGGTGGTGCCGTCCAAGGGTGGCTTTCTCACCCTCACCCTCGATCGCGGTGTCGTAACCTCCGCGTCTGCGAGTGCCATCGTTCTGAAGGAAGCCAACGGGCAGAGCGTCGACGACACGGTCAGCTCGGCCACTCGAGTGCTACCCCGCTCGCTCGGAGGGATTACGGGTGTCCATGCCGGCGACCACGTCGTAGTGGCCGCAGACAACGGCGCCGCCAGGTTCGTGTTGGTCCCCGGGGCAAGGCCTAGCCGTGTTCGGGGAACTGTCAGCTCGGTGTCGACCACCAGCATCACCCTGACCGGCCCCAAGGGAAAGACGAGGCAGGTGGCCGTGACGCCTTCCACAAAGGTCCTCCCGGCCTCGGTGGGCGGGATCACGGGCGTCCACGACGGTGAGCACGTGATGATCGTGGAGGTTGCCGGCAATGCCAAGCTCCTGCGGGTGCTCGGCCTCCGTGCTCCGGGCACCTCGTCTGGCACCTCGGCATCCCCCTCGTCGGGCACGCCCTCGGGCGCCTAGGCGAGCACTTTGCAGGGGCTTACTCCATCAGCGAGAGGTTTGCTGATGGTTTGGGGAACGGAAGCCGAGCGGCTCCAGGCATCAACACAGGGACTCTTAGGACAGGCGCGTCGCGATGCGCGAGCTCAGCCGCCGAAGCGCTCGCGAAGCTCCGTCTTCAGGATCTTGCCGGCAGGGTTGCGTGGCAATGCGGCCACCAGCTCGAGCCGGGTGGGGAGCTTGTATGCCGCCAGGTTGGGCTTGGCGAATTCACGCAGCTCGTCGAGCGTGAGATCGGCCCCTTTGGCGAGCACCGCCACCGCTGCCACCGACTCCCCCCAGCGCTCATCGGGCATGCCGATCACCGCCACCTCGGCAATCGCCGGGTGGTCGTAGAGCACGCTCTCCACCTCGGCCGGATAGACATTCTCCCCACCCGTGATGATCATGTCCTTCAGCCGGTCCACCAGGTACAAGAAGCCGTCCTCATCGATATAGCCCACGTCACCGGTGTGGAACCAGCCTGCTTCGTCGATGGCTTCAGCGGTCGCTGCCTGCTGGTTCCAGTAGCCCTTCATGACGTTGGGTCCGCGTACGCAGACCTCGCCGCGCTCACCGGCTCCGCTCACCGGCGCGCCTGAGGCGTCGACTAGGCGCACTTCGGTGAGGATCGGAGGCCGGCCGGCAGAGCCCACCTTGGCGAGGGCCCACTCCGAGGTGAGGAAGCTCACCATGGGAGACGTTTCTGTGAGTCCGTATCCCTGCTGTATGGGCACTCCGCGCGAGTTGTAGAGCTTTATGAGAGGTTCTGGTACGGGCGCCCCACCGCAGACGAGCATCCTCAGACTGGTGAGGTCGGCGTCGGCAAAGCCCGGGTGCTGGCTCATGAAGAGGAACATCGCAGGCACTCCGAACATGGTGGTCACGCCGTGGTGCGGTATCGCTTCGAGGCAGGCACCTGGGTCGAAGCTCCTCTGCAGTACCACCTCACCCCCCTTTTGCAAGGTGATGAGTGTCGTCACGTTTAGGCCGCCGATGTGGAACAGGGGCGCCGCTACGAGCGTCACGTCATCCTCCATCACGTCGAGCGTGAGCATCCCGTTCACGTTGTTCCACCACAGGTTGGCGTGGGTGAGCATCGCGCCCTTGGGCCTTCCTGTGGTTCCCGAGGTGTACATGATCACCGCCACCTCGTCGGCGTCGACTTCGTCAGCGGCCTCGATCGGATCGTGAGCGCCAACCAGCTCGTCGAGGCTTTCCCAGCCGGGTCTCGCAGCTTCGGAGGAGACGAGGCGCCGGACGCTCAGATCGGAGCGCACGCTATCGGCGAGCTGCTGGTGCGCGGCATCGGCAACGAGGGTATGAAGTCCTGCATCCTCGCAGATGAAGGTGATCTCCGGCCCTGTCAGGCGGAAGTTGAGTGGGACGAAGATGGCTCCGAGACGCGATGCGGCGAACATGGTCTCCAAGAACGCGGGGTGGTTCATCCCCAGGTACCCGACGCGATCTCCGTGGCGAACCCCTCCGGCGCGCAGCGCTGCTGCCAGCCGGTCGATTCGCTCTTGTAAGTCACCGTAGGTGCGAGTGGATCCTTCGAAGCTGATCGCACGCCTCCTCGGCGCCCTCGCCGAGCGCTCTGCCATCCAGCGGCCCAGGCTCACGTCAATGCGCTGTTCCACCGGTTCCTCCTCTCGCGCTGCCGTGTCGAAGCGGCGTCCCGTGTCGAAGCAGCGTCCCTGTGTCTCCTTGTCCCCGTGGCCCCTCTGCGAGACTACTGCGCAGCGGCTTGGCCAACGAGACCAGCATGGGCGATACTCGCTTGGTGCTCGACTATCTACCCCGTGTCGTGCCAGAGGAGCCGGGTCGCCCGGACCTCGAGGGGGACGACCACCCTATACGGAAGGTGACTCGCCAGGTCGCGTTCGAGCCCAGCGCCTGGACGCCCGAGCGCGCGGCCAAGGTGGCGGATCTGTTCGACTCCCTCGCTCCCACGTGGGCCGAGCGCGACGGGGGAGGGCGCGAAGGAGCGCTCCGGACGGTGCTCGGCGACGCGCTGGACCGAGGCGGTCCGTTCCCTCGAGGTTGGTGCCTGGAGGTCGGCTGCGGGACCGGTTCTGCGACGCCCCTGCTCGCAGAGCGCTTCTCTAGCGTGCTGGCGCTGGACCTGTCGTACGAGATGCTCTGCCGCGCCCCGAACGACCTCGGTGGTCGGGTACTGGCCGACGGGTACTGCCTGCCGCTCCGGAGCGCTTCGGCGGCGGCCGTTGCCCTGGTGAACGCGCTCTTGTTCCCGGCGGAGGTGGAAAGAGTGCTCGAACCGGGCGGGGTTGTGATCTGGGTGAGCACTCTCGGTGACCGGACACCGATCTACCTGCCTGCCGAGGATGTCGCAGCAGCCTTGCCTGGGAACTGGGACGTGGTCGCATCGGAGGCTGGTTGGGGTAGCTGGGCCGTGCTCCGGCGCGCGCCGCGAGTCATGTGAGCGGCAGGGCCGCAGGGTACGCCCAGCCGGCGAACCAACCGAGGGCTTCTACCCACGATGCCGAGTCCCGGGGGGTGGCCGTGGGGCCGTGCCAGGTGCAAGACCTGTAGTAGGTGCCCAGCCGGTTTGCCAGCTCGGCCAGCGTGAGCGCGGTCTGGTCGAGGGGAGCTTCTTCCCCGGCGAGGATGTGGGGTCTGCACATAGGGCCGCTCCCGCCGAGGCACTTCGGGCACGTGCGCATCTCCCACTCGGAGCGAGTCGCAGCCAGGAAGGAGGTGGTTCGCAGGCGCGCGTTCACTCGTTCCGTGGGGGTCCGTACGGGGTTCGGCGGTGCTCCGGTCGCAGGCGTCAGGCCACCCGGGTAAGCCGTTTGGCCCTCTCCACTCCCCGGGTAAGCCGTTTGGCCCTCTCCACCGCTCGGGTAGGCCGGGTACGCTGCTTGGCCCGCCCCGCCGTCGCCCGGCTGCCCCGTACTGCCGGCGCCGACCCGTGAGAGCTCGAGGTAGTCGCATGTGAAGCACGTGTCCTTCGACGCGAGGCGCCGGATCCGCCAGGACCTCGGCCGGGCACGTCCGGCGATTGTACGAGCGGCGCGCCAGGTCAGGTCGTGGTAGAGGATCGCCGTTCCGAAGGGGCGGGCGCGCAGCTCGCACTCGACGACCGCGTGCAGCCACGTGTGGCGGCTGCAGAATCCCCAGCTCCTCCAGAGGTGATGGCGGATCTCCGGGACCATTATCGAGCCGTCGACGAAGGCAGCGAGCTGTTTGACTTCGGCGTCGGTCGCGTCGATCACCACCGCTACGGCCGCCTGCCCCCTGGGTGCCCTGGGTGCCCTGCCGGTCTCCATGGTTTCCCTCCTCGTTCCTGCAATGCCGAGGTTCGTCGTGCACCGTCCTCGTGCAGGAGCCGTCAGCCGGGGGGCACTTCGGCCGGATGTCCGACCACGGCGGGATCCATCGCCGTGCGCGAGCGCGCTCCCAGCCTAGGGTCAGGACAGCGCCTGCGGTACGCTTCCGGTGAGCCTGCGACACGCCTGCGGTGCGCCTCCGGCGAGCCTGCGACACGCCTGCATCGCTCTGTGCGAGGAGCAGTGTGCCAGCGGCATCCGGATGGCCCAACGTGTCCACCGCGCCCACCGGCCGGGCACCTAAGCTTGTGCTCGGCGATGGAGCTCGCCGTCGAGTGCCGCTGTGGCTGATGGCTCCTGCAGGGATGCCAGAGCGCGAGGAGGTGAGGCTCCGGTGCCATTCGACCCGCAGCAGGCGATTGTCCCCGTGGCTGGAAACGGCGATGCCCTGCCCCACGGCAATGCCCAAACGCACGGCAATGCCCAAACGCACGGCGAAGGCCTGCGGAGGGAGAGCACGGCCGAGGTGCTGGAAGACCTGGCCACGGTTGCCCACGGGCGCGACGACGAGGTGGAGGCTCGTTGCCGCGAGATGTTGGCGAGGACGTCGAGGGGATCCTTCCATGTCGCTGTCGTCGGCGAGTTCAAGCGCGGCAAGTCGACCCTCCTGAACGCGCTGGTGGGGCGAGCAGTGCTGCCCTCGGGTGTGCTCCCTCTCACGACGGTCACCACGGAGCTTCGCGGCGGGGAGGGTCCGCCGGTGGTCGTGGCGCTCGGCGGAGAGGAGCGGGAGCTCGGACCGGGGGAGGGCATTGCCGACTACGTCACCGAGGCGGCGAACCCCGGGAACGTGAAGGGCGTGGCTCGGGTCGTAGTGCCATTGGGCGCCCCCGTGGTCGCGAAGGGGTTGGTGCTGGTCGATACCCCCGGAGTCGGCTCCGTGCACCGTCACAACGACGAGGAGGCGTCTGCCGGCCTGCTAGATGCCGACGGCGCCATAGTGGTTCTCTCGGCCGATGCGCCTCTCTCGGAGCGCGAGCGCGAGCTGATCAGGGCCTCTCGCGAGCGCCATGCCAGGACGTTCTACGTCCTCAACAAGATCGACCACCTGAGCGCTCCCGAGCTCGAAGAGGTACGGCGCTTCGTGGAAGGCGTGCTCGAGGAAGAGCTGGGGCACGGCGAGCGCGTGTGGCTCGTCTCGGCACGAGCGGCGCTCGCAGCGGCCGAGCGAGGTGAGCTACCAGGCGATGCGGCTGGGCACTTCGGTGAGCTGGTGGGGGAGCTCGAGAGGTTTGCCGCCGAAGAGCTCGGGCACGCTCGAGGTGAGGCCACGCGCCGCGAGATGGGCCGCCTCGCTCGCGTGCTTGCAGAGCGGCTCTCCATGGAAGAGGCGAGTGCCCGGCTCGGATCCGAAGCCCTTGCCGCGGCTGTGGAGAGATTCGAGGCGGCAGCGGGCGCCGAACGCCGGGCATGGAGGGACCAGCGCGACTTGCTGCGCCGTGACGTCGACGCGCTCGTGGAGACTGTGGGCAGCGCGCTCAGGCGTTTCGCCGCCGAGGAGGCCGGCAAGTGCGCGGCGCAGCTCGAGGGAGCCGTCTCGGGCGTGAAGAGCACGAATCTCGCGCAGGTGCTCGACGACGCCATAGAGCAGCTGGTGCGGGAGCGCTTCGAGTCGTTTCGCCAGGAAGAGTCGGCCGGCGTGGAACGTGCCTGGGCCGAGCTCGCGGCCTCGGTGCGTTCGGGAGCAGAGGCACGCGTGAACAGCCTGAGGGCCCTGGCCGGCTCGCTCTTCGACGTGGATCTTCCGCCGCTCCGCCTGCCCGCGATGGAGGAGGAGCGCGAGCGGTTCTTCTACCTCTTTATCCGCACGCAGAGTCCTCTGGGCCAGCTTGCCAGCGCGGCGATGCGCGTGTTGCCCGGCCCGGTCCTCCGGCGCCGGCTGCTCGCGCAGGCGAGGGTGCGTGTCGCCGACGAGCTCGACAAGCATGCCGGGCGTGCCAGGTGGGACCTGGCTCAGCGCATGTCCGGCGTGCGCTCCAGGTTCGAGGCCGAGCTCGACCGGCGGATCGAGGACACGGTGGAAGCGATTCTCGACTCGGCCCGGCGTGCCAGGGAGCTGAAGGAGGCAGGCGAGGAGGAGCAGCTCCGCTGCGCGGCGAGCAGGGCGGAGGCCATGGCTGTTTGCGAACGTGCTTTGCGGGCATCCGCCGGCTGAGCCCACGCGGCAGCGCGGCCGGCAGCTATCAGGCGGGAGTCGTGCTGAGGCGCAGGCGGTCGAGGACGAGGTCCACCTGGCGCTCGCTTACGGCCCCCACCACCCTGTGGTCGTGGTCGACGAGCACGACGACCTGGTGCTCGCCCAGCAGGCGGAGTACCTCGAGGGCGTCGGCGCTCGCCGGGCGCGCAGGAACGTGGTCGGGCGTGCGCATGACGTCGGCTGCGGTCATCGAGAAGCGCTGCTCCGGGGGGATCGCCAGGGCGTCCGCCGCGAGCACCACTCCCACCGTGTGGCCCCGGTCCTCGACCGGGACGACGTCGACATGGTGGCGGAGCAGCTCGGTGTTGATGAGCCAGCCGATCGAGGTGTCGGCAGTGACCGGCAGGGACCGGTCGGTGACGAGGACGCTCGCAGGCTTTCCGCGGAGCATCTGCTCGATCCAGGCGCGAGAGCGCTCCCCGCGTGACCCCTCGAGGAGCATGTAGCCGATGAGGCCGAGCCACAGGCCCTCGATGAGCCCGCCTGCGACCATCAGGAGCTCGAGGACCCCGATGCCGATCAAGGCCGCGCCGAACGCGGCACCGGAGGCCGCCGCCGCTCGAGTCGCCTTCGCGTGATCGCCGGTGAGGCGCCAGACAACCGCCTCAACCACGCGCCCGCCGTCGAGCGGGCTCGCCGGCAGCAGGTTGAACCCGCCCAAGAGCAGGTTGAGCCAAGCCGCTTCGCCTGTCACCTGAGCCACCGCAGGGACGGAGGCCTGATCCGCGAGGGCGGTAGCTCCCCAGAGCCCGAGGGCCAGGACGAGGTTCACCATGGGGCCCACTGCCGTGAACACGAGCTCGTCGAAGGGAGTCGCAGGGTCGGACGTCGTGGTGGCTCCGCCGAAGATGTAGAGGGTGACCACCGAGAGGCGCAGGCCGCGTGCCCGCCCGACCAGAGCGTGCCCGAGCTCGTGAGCGAGCACGGAGCCGAGGAACAAGACCGTGGCGGCCACGGCCATCCCGATGGCGATGCCGTAGGCGCGGTGCCCGAAGTCGGTCGTGTAGCGCTCCCAGAAGCTCCAGAGCACGAGGAACCCGAGCACGACCCAGGAGGGGGTGATCTCCACCGGTACCCCGAGGATGCGCCCGACGCGGATCCTCCTGCCGCGCGGGTTCATGCCCGGTGTCCCGGGTGGAGCATGCCGGCGAGGACCTCGGTGATGGCTGCCAGCGCGGCGGCTATCTCCTCCTCGGTGTTGAAGAAGCCCGTCGAGAGTCGTACTCCCGCGGGCCGGCGGATGGAGCGGACGAGAATGGAGCGTTTCGCCAGCTCGGCGACGAGGGTGTCGGGGCCGGCGCTGCCCAGACCCGCGCTGTCCGGGCCCGCGCTGTCCGGGCCCGCACTGCCCGGGCCCGCGCTGGCCGGGCCCACACTGGCGAGAGCGAAGCTGACGAGGCCCGCATGGAGAGGAGGGGTGATCACGTTCACGCCGTCCAGGTCCTCTAGAAGCCCCCGTGCGAGCCTTGCAAGATCCCCGATGCGCCGGTACGCCCAGGCCTGGCCGACCGCCTCGCGGTGCCATCTGGCCGCAGCCGCCTGACCCTCGAGGTCAGTGAGGCTCGTGGTTCCCTGTTCGAAGCGGCGCCCGTCCTCCTTCACCAGCATCCCCCCGTGATCGTTGTAGTCATCCATAGTCCCGTAGCTCGCGAAGGTGGTCCGGATCTGGGAGATGGCGGCCTGCGAGCTGTAGAGGGCGCCGGTCCCCTCGGGGCCGCAGAGCCACTTCTGGCCGGGCACCGAGTAGAAGTCGGCGCCGAGCCCGCGCACGTCGACCGGGATGGCGCCGAAGGACTGGGCGCCGTCGACGAGGACGAGAACGCCCCGGCGGTGGGCTTCCGCGGCGATCTCGGCCACGGGGAGGATTTCGCCCGTGCTGTATGACACGTGCGAGAGCGATATGAGCTTGGTCCTCGGCGTGATGTGCCGTACTACCGCGTCGACGGGGTCGCAAGGCTGCCCGAGGAGGTTCGCCACCTTCACCGTCACGCCATAGCGCTCTCTCACTACCCAGAGGGGCAACAGCACGCCGGGGTGCTCGACGTCGGTGGTGATCGCCTCGTCGCCCCTCGTCCAGTTGACCCCGAGCGTTATGAAGTTCAGGCCCTCCGTGGTGTTGTGGGTGAGCGCAATCTCGCTGGGCGAGCACCCGAGCATGGCCGCGAGCTCCTCGCGGCACGCTGCCTTGCTCGAGTCGACCAGCTCGAAGTACTCCCTACCGGTACGTGGATAGGCAGCTTGGGATTCGAGCGTCCGGGCCATGGCGCTGGCGACGGGTGAAGGCAGCGGCCCCGTCGTGCCGGTGTTCAGGTAGTTGGCGCTTCCGAGAACTGGCAGCTCGTGCCGAAGGTCCGAGATCTTGGCGGCGTCCGAGCCCCCGGCTGAGCGCTGGCCCTCCCGCGTGGCTGCGCGTCGGGCGGCGGTCGGTCCCGGTGTCTCGGCCGTCATGCGGCCGTTGCCCCGCAGAGCCCCCCGACTCGCGTCGCCCCGGGCCCTAGGGTCATCTGCCGCTCCGCCACGATACGGTCGAGCCGTTCGTTGATCACGTCCCTTGCCCGGCTCACCTCTCCATTGTGCCCGATTGCCCGGGGACCGGGGATCCGGCTCGCCCAGGCTCAGCCTGCTGCGCTCCCTGCCGTCGTGGTCGACCGCGTGGTAGACGGCGTGGTAGATGGCGTGCCTGGCAGTGTCGGGACAGGCTGGGGTTGGTTCCCCGGGACCCCCGTGCTGGGGCCTCCAGGCGTGGTGCACTCGAAGGGATCGCTGCTGCAGGTAGTCGACCCCGGTCCGGACCCGGACCCTGACCCTGACCCTGACCCTGACCCCGACCCTGACCCCGACCCAGTCCCCGAAGACGAACCGGACCCCGAACCGGTCCCCGAAGACGAACCGGTCCCCGAAGACGAACCGGTCCCCGAACCGGTCCCGGTTCTCGACCCAGAACCTGACCCCGAACCGGACCCTGACCCCGAACCGGACCCTGATCCAGAACCAGAACCTGACCCTGATCCAGAACCTGATCCGGACGTGGTCGCCCCCGACCCGGAGCGCCGTCCCCCGCCGCCTGCAAGGTCGCTCGTAGTAGGAGCGGGCGCGTGGCCCCCGACGGAGGCGGAGCTGGTGTGGCCGGCACTTGATGTGGAGCTCGCGGCGCCGCTGTCCGGAGCGCCCATGCGCCCGCCCGGAGCGCTGGCGGAAGTCCCGCGGCTCGTGCTCCCCGCTGCCCGGAGAACGCTCGCGCCGGGAGCCGTGCCAGCTCGGGAGCCGGACCCGGCGCTGCCTCTTGTGCCGGCTGCAGCTCGCGGGACCGCGCGCGAGCTGCCGGCGGAGCGCGGGGCTAGCCGGACGTAGCCGGTGCCTGTGCCGGGCCGGCTGGCGCTGCTCGCGGCGAGATCGGCACCGATGGCGCTCCCGGCGGAGAGGCCTGCCCAGGCTACGAGGACGCTGGCGGCACCGACTAGGCCAACCCGAACGGCGGTCTTCCGCGAGACGTGCTGGCGCGAGAGGTGCTGTCTGGCCAACCCTGCGACGCGGCCGCGGGCAACGGGTCCGCTGAGCGAGCGGATCCGCTGGGCGACGGCGATGCCCGGGCGCCACACGGCGATCCCGGGACGCTTCGCCGCGTGCTTTCCCCTGGTGGCGAGCTTTCGGATCTGGTTTCCTCCCGCGTGGCGGTGGATCGGCTAGCCTTCTGTGCCGGGAACGGACGGGTGCGGTTCGTCTTGCGTTGACATCCTCCCCGGCATGAATGCCAGGGATTCCCGCTTCGGGACATGTGCGCCAGAGGCGTCATGCCG
>JAJYXW010000075.1 GCA_021801525.1 Actinomycetes bacterium | reverse complement strand
CTCGCAGCGTGCCGGGACTATCGCTCCGTTGGCGGCACCTATCGTAGGGCTGGCTCCCACGCACGATGGTGGGGGCTACTGGTTCGGTGGTGCCGATGGTGGGGTGTTCGCCTACGGCGACAGTGCATTCGACGGTTCGCTGCCCAAGTACCACCTCGTACCCGCAGCTCCCATCGTGGGCATCGCCGCTCAGGGATAGCACGAGCACGCAAGCAGCGAGCGCTCCAGGCTGAGCTCCAGGCTGAAAAGGTCCAAGGTCGGGCACAAGAGGTCACCGGTCTTCGACCGACTGCGAAGTGCTCAACTACCTGGGACTTCGCCTTGCCGCCAACTCAGGCCTCCATGTTCGCCATGACGACTCGAGATTCGAGGGTAAGGTCCACGTCCAGAAGCGGTCAGGCGTCCGTGCCGGGATCCAGCACGACGACGGATCGCCCGTTGCCGCACCAGCGGCAGGAAACCTCCACCACCGACTCGGAGATCACCTCTGTCTCCTCGACGGTCATCTCGCCTCCGAGGCTGAAATGGTTGAACGAGCGCTCGCGGCGATCCGTCACCACATCGAAGCGGGTGAGGTTGCCGCACGCCTCGCAGCGGTACCTGTTGTTGGCCACATGGGCACGCTAGCGCCTCGGCAGGCACTGGCACGCGCTCGTCCTGCCGGCGGGCGGCGAGCCCGCCGTGGCCATCCGCCGAACACCCTGGCCTCTAGCATGGCCTCGATGGTGCGCAGAACTGCTCCAGTCACCGATCCGGCCGCCTGGCCGGGGCCGAGCCAGGCGACTCCCGGTGGTGTGGTGACGCCTCTGTCGGAGGTCACCTTCGCGGTGGTCGACGTCGAGACCACGGGGATGAGCCCGGATCGAGCGGCACTGACGGAGGTCGCCGCAGCGCTCTTCCGTGGTGGGGAATGCCTGAGGACGTTCCAGAGCCTCGTAGATCCCGGCATGCCCATACCGCCCCGCATCATCGCCATGACCGGTATCACCGACTCGATGGTCCGTGGCGCCCCGCCGGCGTCGAGCGTCCTGCCGTGCCTGATGGAGGTGATCGGTGATGCAGTAGTCGTGGGCCACAACGTTCGTTTCGACCTGGCGTTCCTGAACGCCGCCTCGGCCCAGGCGGGGCTCGGCCGCATAGGGAACCCAATCCTGGACACCCTGGCACTGTCGCGCCGCTTTTTCACCGGTGATTTCCCGAAGTACAGCCTGGGGGCGCTGGCCTCGGCCCTTGGCCTCGCTCACCGCCCAACGCATCGCTCGCTCGACGACGTGCTTGCCACGGCGGACCTCCTGCACCTGCTGATCGAGGTCGGGAGCGGGTATGGCGTGCGCGTGCTCGCCGACCTGGTGGAGAGCCCCGACGCGTCCGCGGACGCGTGCGGTGCTACCCGGCCGGTTCGCTAGTTGCCTGCTTCGCGGGAGCCCTGGGAGGCTTCGACGAGCAACTCGAGGGCTCGGGCCGCGGCGCCGCTGTCGAGCGCCTCGTTCGAGCGCTCCAGGCCCTCTGCCATGTCGCCGGCCGCACCGGCTACGAGCAAGCTTGCAGCGGAGTTGGCTACGACTATGTCGCGGTAGGGACCTGCTTCGCCGCCCAGCACCCTGCGTACCACCTCGGCGTTGAAGGACACGTCACCGCCCCGCAGATCGTCCGGCCTGGCGCGGGCGATCCCGAGCTCTGCGACGTCGAAGACGTAGGTTCGCAGCTCCCCCTCGGCCGTCAGCTCTTCGACGTTGGTGGGACCTGTGGTCGAGATCTCGTCCAGGCCGTCCTCGCCGTAGACGACCATCGCTCGCTCCGAGCCGTTCGCCCGTAGCACGCCGAGCATCTTCGGGGCCATCGCAGGATCGCTCACGCCGATGAGCTGGCGGGGCACCCGCGCCGGGTTCGCGAGCGGGCCGAGGAAGTTGAACACGGTCGGCACGCCGAGATCCCGCCGCACGGGAGCGGCATGGCGCATGGCAGGGTGGAAGCGCGGCGCGAAGCAGAATCCGATCCCCGCCTCTGCGATGCAGGTCGCGACGCCGGCCGGAGCGAGGTCTACCACCACTCCGAGAGCCTCGAGCACGTCGGCCGAGCCGGCCGAGGACGAAGCGGCTCTGCCCCCGTGCTTGCAGACAGGGACACCCGCTCCGGCGACCACCAGGGCAGAGATGGTGGAGACATTTATGGAGCCGCTTCGGTCGCCTCCGGTCCCGCATGTGTCGATCATCGGGCCATGACCGCCCGATCCGCCCGATCCGCCCGAGTTGCCCGATCCGCCCGAGTTGCCCGATCCGCCCGAGTTGCCCGATCCGGTCGCCAGGTCGCCTAGATCCAGGCGCTCCGCGTGCTCGAGCATCGCGCGGACGAAGCCCGTCATCTCCTCGACTGTCTCCCCCTTCATCCGGAGGGCGATCAGCATGGCGGCTATCTGCGCTGGAGTGGCCGTCCCGGACAGCACCTCCTCGAGAACACAGGCAGCCTCACCGGCGCTCAGGTCCTGGCGAGCGCTGAGGCGGCCGAGAACCCCGGGCCAACCGCCGAGGTCCTCTCTGAAGCGCAGCTCGGCTCCGCCCCAGGCAGACCCCTCGCCGGGAGATCCGGGTCCTGAACTCGAGGGTCTCGAAATCACGGCTAGAGACCCCTGGACCCGATCAGCCCCACCACAGGTCGCGATCCAGCACTCCGCGGGCGATGAGACCGAGCTGGACCTGGCTGGTTCCCTCGACGATCGTGAGCTGCTTGGCGTCCCTGTACCACTGCTCGGTCGGGTGATCCTCCATGTATCCGGCGGCGCCGAGAAGCTGCAGCGCGAGGCCCGACGCCCTCACTGCCAGCTCTGTCGCGTGGTACTTGGCCATCGACAAGAACGGCACCCACTCCTTCGTGAACTTTCCCTGGTCCGCGAGCCACGCTGCCCGGTAGGTCAAGAGGCGCGCCGCCTCGACGTCCACCGCGCACTTGGCGATCTCCCATTGGATCCCCTGGAAGTCTGCGATCGTCCGGCCGAAAGCGGCGCGCTGGCTCACGTACTGCGTGGCGTACATGAGAGCGCCCTCTGCGAGTCCGATCCCGCGAGCGGCGACAACGGGGCGCATGGAGTTGAGGCCGAGCATCGCGAGGCGGAACCCGCCGACCTCTCCGATCACGTTCCCCGGCGGCACGTGAACGTCCTGAAGCAGGAGCTCGCCGGTGTCGACGCCTCGAACGCCCATCTTGTGATCGGTCCGCCCTACCGACACCCCCTCCCAGCTTCTCTCCACCACGAATGCCGTCACCGAGTCATGTGCACGGCTATCTGGGTCGGAAGTCTTGGCGAACACTGTGTACCAGTCGGCCTCACGCACGCCGGACATCCAGCACTTGGTACCCGAGAGCACCCACCCTCCATCTAGGTCGGGGTCGGGCACCGCACGGGTCCTCATCCCCATCACGTCACTCCCCGCCTGTGGCTCGGAGAGCCCGAACGCAGCCCTCTCGCTGCCGGAAGCTATTCCCGGGAGGTACCGACGCTTTTGGTCCTCCGAGCCCGCGATCATCAAAGGGCCGGTGGGCAGGCGCGTGAGCAGCAGCATGAGCGCGGCGGTGTTGGAGACCTTCGCGACTTCCTCGATGGCGACGCTCAGCCCGAGGATTCCTGCCCCGGATCCGCCGAAGTCCTCCGGGATGCACAGCCCGAGGAGGCCGGCGTCGCGGAACGCCTCGAACAGGTCCTCCGGGTACTCGCCAGAACGGTCGATCTCCCTGGAACGCGGGGCAACCTTGTCGGCGACGAGGCGCCGCACAGATGCGCGTAGGTCCTCCAGCTCGGGGGGCAGGTCGAAGTCCACCCACCGGAGGCTATACGACTCCGCCGGGCCCTTGCCGCCTGGGCTGCAACTGACGCTAGAGTCATTGAGCATGAGCGCCACGGACGCGGCTGCGGCAACCATGGCCGAGGAGGGCTCCGCAGGTGCCGTACCTCTGGAGGGCCATGGCGTGCGCCCGCCGGGCCGGCCCGGGGTGCCGGGGCCGCCGGGGCCGGCCGTGGAGGTGATCGACCTCGTGAAGCGCTACGGGGATCTCGAGGCAGTGCGGGCGGTGAGCTTCGACGTGGCACCCGGCGAGACTTTCGGCTTCCTAGGTCCGAACGGCGCCGGCAAGTCGACGACGATCTCCATGCTCTGCACCCTCGTACGGCCGAGCGGAGGCATCGCGCGTGTCGCAGGGTTCGACGTGGTGTCCGGCCGCAGCGAGGTGCGACGGCGGATCGGGCTCGTGTTCCAGGACACCACCCTCGACGACTACCTGACGGCCGAGGAGAACCTCCGGTTCCACGCGGAGCTCTACGGCGTTCCCCGCGGGAGCGTTCCCGGACGCTTGGCCGACGTCTTGAAGATGGTGGGACTCTGGGAACGCAGGGACAGCATCGTGCGCACCTTCTCGGGTGGCATGAAGAGGCGTCTCGAGATCGCGCGGGGACTGCTCCACTCGCCCCGAGTCCTCTTCCTCGACGAGCCCACCGTCGGTCTCGACCCGCAGACCCGTAGCCACATCTGGGGGTACATAGAAGAGCTCCGCCGGCGCGAGGCGATAACCATATTCCTCACCACTCATTACATGGACGAGGCGGAGCACTGCGATCGCATAGCGATCATCGACCAGGGGCAGATAGTGGCGATCGATACGCCCGAGGCGCTCAAAGCCAGTGTCGGGCGCGACCGCGTATCGCTCCAGACCGCTGACGACGAGAGTGCCGCAGCGGCCCTGAAGGAGCATTTCGGGCTCGACGCGACTCGCAGCGAGGGCGGCCTGACGGTGTACGTGGCCGGGGGTGAGTCCTTCGTGCCGCGACTCTTCGCAGAACTGCAGGTGCCCATCTCCTCGGTCAGCATCGCACGGCCAACTCTCGACGACGTGTTCATGACCTATACCGGACGGACCATCAGGGACGCGGAGGCCTCCCAGAGCGAGCGCAACGCCGCGGCCCCCTGGATCCGGGCCTCCCGGAGGCGGTGACACAGATGAGCGCGCTGGCAGTCACCTCGCCCGCCGAAGTGCGCGTCGCCGGTGGGCGCCTACGCGACGACGCGCGTGCGGTGGGGATGGTCTGGCGGCGCGAGCTCATCCGCTTCAGGCGCAACCGCCTTCGCATCATCACCTCTCTCGTGCAGCCCGTGCTGTTCCTCTTCGTGCTCGGGACGGGGCTCTCGTCAATGATCTCCTCCAGGCTGCCGCCAGGCTCGGGTGGAGGCGCCGTCGACTTCCGCACCTTCATGTTCCCCGGAGTCGTGGCCATGACCGTGCTGTTCACGTCCATATTCTCGGCAGTCTCGATCGTGTGGGACCGGGAGTTCGGGTTCCTGCGCGAGATGCTGGTGGCCCCGGTGCGCCGCGGCTCGCTCGTCGTAGGCAAGTGCGCGGGCGGCGCGACGGTGGCGACCGCCCAGGCGATCGTCATGCTCGCCCTAGCCGGCCTGGTGCATGTCCCGTACTCGCCGATGCTGATCGTCACACTGGTGGGTGAGATGGTGTTGACGGCATTCGTCATAACAGCGCTCGGGACCGTGCTCGCCTCGCGCATGGCCCAGGTGGAGTCGTTCCAGGTCGTCATGCAGTTCGTGGTGCTTCCGCTGTTCTTCCTCTCGGGAGCCTTGTTCCCGCTGAAGGGTCTCCCGACATGGCTCGGCGCCCTGGCTCGGATCGACCCGCTCAGCTACCTGGTGGACCCCATGCGCAAGGCCGTGTTCGAGCACATACACGTGAGCCCGCGCCTCGCCGCATATTTCGACCAGGGGATCACCTGGGGATCCTGGCACGTGCCGACAGGCTTGGAGCTCGGGTTGGCCGCGGCTTTCGGCGTGATCATGCTGGGTATTGCAATAGCCGCGTTCTCCAGGGCGGAGTAAAGGTACCGATCGCCAGCCAGCCCATCCCGGGCGGCCTCTTCACGCCCCGCAGGGGAGCTTCGCGAACCACGGAGGTGCGCTCACGCTGTACCCGGGCCAGCTCCCCCCTGGGCTAGCCGAGGCGTGCGCCTGCCCGATGCTCCGCAGCTCCGGCAGGATCTTCTCGCCGATGAGCTGGCCGCCGGACACGCTTATATGGACGCCGTCGGTGCAGCGTGCCGGCACGCCGTCGACGAAGGTCTGGAACTTGCCCTGAGGCGAGAGCAGCGAACCGACGTCCAACACGGTGGTAGTCGCCTTGTTCCGTGCGGCCACCTGGCTGAGCAGGCGGTTGTATGCCACCACCCTCGCCGGGTTGTCCTCCGGCCACCCTTGCCCGCTGGGCTGCAGGCCGCTCGCGAAGTATGGGTCGGTTGCCAGCACCACGCGCCCACCTCTAGAGCTGAGCACGTTTATCGCCTGCTGGAGGCGCCCCGCGAGCAGCCGGTCGTACGCGGGCTGTCCCACGTGCTGCCAAGCGCCGTCGACGTACTGGTCGAAGAGATCCGTGCGCGCCAGGTAGAGCGACACTGCGGGATTCAGGACGTCCACCCAGTGCTTCCAGGTGGCGAGGAGGGTTCTTGCCGTTCCGCCGGCTCCACACGGCTTGCCAGGTGGTGCGGTGTACCACAGCACCTTGAAGGCGCTCCCGTCTCCTAGCGAGCAACCAGGGTGGCCCTCGTTCACTACCTGCACTCCGTAGCGAGACTGGACTTGCTGCATTCCGACACCGAGTGTGCCGGCCATCGAGTCCCCGACGAGGAGCACCTCGACCGGGCGGGCAGTCCGCCCGGTGGGTGACAAGCCGGCACCTGCGCCGGCAGAGCTCCCGGCACTCGCGCCCGATGAGGTCGCGGCGCCCTGCGTTGCGGGTGGAGCTCCGCTGCTCGCGCCTGTCGAGGTCGCTGAGGGCACGCCCGCGGAGGCGCCGGAGCTTCGCCGTCCGGAAGCAGGCGCGCCGGGCGAAGCTGCCAGCCTCACCGACAGGGGAAGGTGGACCGAGGTGCTCTCGAGCGACGCTCCGAGGGGCGCGAGCGCTGCAACCGGGCTCGAGGCGAGGAGCGCAGTAGCGGTGAACACGGAGGCCACGCAGGCCAGGGCGCCCGCCGGCAAGGCGAGGCGAGCGCGCCACGACGCGAACGATGCGCGCCGCAGCGGGCTCTCGACGAGGTGGTACGACAGGGAGGCCACGGCGATCACGACACCCAGCCGGAGCGCGAGCAGCTCGTATCCCGTGAGGTGAGTGTGCTCGAAGTCGACCACGAGGATGGTCGGCCAGTACCAGAGGTAGACGCCGTAGGAGATCTTCCCGAGGGAGCGCAGCGGCCACGTGGCTAGAGCTCGGGTGACGGGGCTGGCACCGACCTGCGAGGCGCAGGCGACTATGCCAGTGGCCGAGAGCGCCGCGACAAGGAACCCGCCGCGATATGCGAAGGATGAGGTCTCGGGGACGAGCCCCCACATGAGGGCGCACCCGGCGGCTCCGGCGGCTCCGGCTAACCCGAGAGCGAGGCGCCCGCTTCGGTGCTCGGCTGGCTTCCACAGCGCCAGAGCGACCGCGAGCGCTGCGCCAACGAGGAGGCTCTGGGCCCGGGTGTCGGTGCCGTAGTATGCCCTCGTCAGGTCGCCCGTGGCGTTCGCGAGGATCGCCATCCAGGCGGCGGAGGCAAGTGCGCCGATCACGCTCAGCCACAGCAGGCGAACGAGGCGCGTACGCCTGGCCGCCTTGCCTCGCGCCAGTATGCCGAGCACGGCGAGGGGCCACAGGATGTAGAACTGCTCTTCTATGGCGAGCGACCAGGTGTGGAGGAGCGGAGAGGGTTGGGAGGTGACGAAGAAATAGTTGGCGTGGTCGAGGATGAAGTGCCAGTTGGCCACGTAGAAGAGGGTCGAGAGGGTGTCGAGCCTGAGGTATGGCGTGTCCAGCGTGTGTGGCCACAGCGTGCTCAGGACGCCTATGCCGGCGAGCATCAGGAACAGCCCCGGGAGGAGCCGCCTGGCGCGCCTGGCCCAGAAGGAGCGAAGAGTGACGGTGTCGCTCGCCTTCCATTCGGTCAGCAGCAACGACGTTATGAGGTAGCCGGAGAGGGCGAAGAACGCGTCTACGCCGTAGAAGCCGCCCGGAAGCCAGGAGAAGCCTGAGTGGTACACGATCACTGCGAGGACGGCCAGTGCCCTGATGCCGTCGAGGCCCGGCATGTATCCGAGCGCACGCCCGGATTGCTCTTCGCCTGCCGTGCCGACTCTTCTCATTGCCATGCAAGCGTAGGTCCCTCTCGGCGCGAAGGTGCATGCGCAACGTGGGAGCGGCCCCAGAAGCCAGGTGCCTGAATGGCACACTTGCTGGTTACAAACGATTTCCCTCCGAAGGTCGGCGGGATACAGGCTTACCTGTGGGAGCTGTGGAGTCGCCTCGACCCGAGCTCTTTCGCCGTGCTGAGCGCATCGTCCGACCCGGGAGCCTCCGGCTTCGACGAGAGAGCGGCGCAGCGGGGCGTGCGGATCAGGCGCCTCGGTGCCAAGGTGCTCCTACCGACCCCGGAGGTCGCTCGCGAGGTGCGCTCGTTCGCTGCGGAGACAGGGGCGACGCTCGCCGTCTTGGATCCGGCGTTGCCGTTGGGCGCCTTGGGGCCGTTCCTCGGGTTCCCCTACGCCGTGGTGCTCCACGGCGCCGAGGTGACCGTGCCGGCGCGCCTGCCCGTGTCGAGGGCCTTGTTGGCCAGGGTCCTCCGTGGAGCGCGCCTCGCCATTTGCGCGGGCGGCTATCCGGCGCTCGAGGCAGCTCGCGCTGCAGGTGATGGCATGCCGGACGCGGTGGTGGTCCCGCCCGGGGTGGACACTGCCAGGTTCCGCCCCCTCGCAGCCCGATCTCGCCCTGGGGCGCGCGAGGCGCTGGGGTTGCCCGCTGAGGGCCCCCTTGTGGTGAGCGTCAGCCGCCTGGTGCCGCGAAAGGGCATGGACGTGTTGATCCGGGCGGTCGGTGCCCTACAGACGTCCTTCCCGGGCCTGACGCTCGCCATCGGAGGAGAGGGGCGGGATCGCCGCAGGCTAGAGTCCCTGGCCTCTCGCCTCGCTGTGCCTGCCGCCTTCCTCGGACGCGTTCCAGACGCCGACCTGCCGGCGCTCTACGGGTCGGCCGACGTGTTCGCCATGGCTTGCCGGGACCGCTGGGGCGGGCTCGAGCAGGAGGGTTTCGGCATCGTCTTTCTCGAGGCGGCTGCTTGTGGCGTCCCGCAGGTTGCCGGGCGCTCGGGCGGTGCTGCAGAGGCCGTCGTCGACGGCGAGACCGGGATCGTGCTCGATGACCCCCGGAGCCCCGGCGGAGTCGCCACTGCGCTCCGGAGGCTGCTCGCAGACGACGACCTGCGCTACCGGCTGGGCGAGGCCGGCCGGCGACGCTGCGTGGAATCCTTCGGCTACGACCTGCTGGCACGTAGGCTGTCGGCAGCGATCCAGAAGGTGGAAGTCTGACGCGAGTCAGCGCGTTGTAGAGCGAAAGGGAGTGATAGTGGCAGAGCAGGCTGTAGAGCACTTGCTGGTGGGTGCGCCGCCCGAGCGTTGCTTTGCCGTGGTGGCGGACCTCGATCGCTACCCGGAGTGGGCAGCGGACATCAAGTCCGTCACCGTGCTTTCGACCGGCGACGGGGGGCGGCCGGCGAGGGTGGAGTTCCGGGCAGCGGCGTTCGGCAGGAGCACTACGTACGCGCTCGAGTACGACTTCTCGGGCGCGCCAGGGACGGTCGCGTGGAAGCTGGTGGCGGGCGACCTCACGTCGAAGCTCGACGGCTCGTACCACTTCGAGCCGGCGGCGGATGGCGCCACAGAGGTGACGTACGCGCTGGAGGTGGAGCTCCGTGTCCCGCTCCCCGGGTTCATAAAGCGCAGGGCCCAGAGCCGGATAATGCACACGGCGCTTCAGGAGCTGAAGGTCCGCGCCGAGTCAGGAGCGTGACGGCCACCGTTGGGCTGGACGTAGGGGGCACGAAGCTCCTGGCAGTGGTGCTCGACGATTCGGGAGCCGTCCTCGCTGCCGGGCGAGCCGACACTCCTCGGGCGGGCCCAAGGCGTGCGGGTGTGTCTCAGGCGGGCCCAGGTCGTGCAGGCGCCCGAGGAGGTGGGGAAGCCGGTCCCGCAGGTGCGGTGCTCGTCCAAGCTCTCGTCGAGCTCGCGCTTCGCGTAGCGGGGGGGGCGTCTGCCGACATCTCCGCCGTCGGCGTGGGTGTGCCCGGCCTGGTGGACCCTCGGGGCGTGTTGCGCTTCGCCCCGAACCTGCCGGCGGGTGAAGGTGTCGACTTCTCGAGCGCCCTTCGCGCGGGAGTGGGCGTATCGACGATCGCAGTGGGCAACGACGCGACCTGCGCGGCTCTCGGGGAGCTGACCTACGGTGCGGCCTCGGGACTGAGCGACGTGCTGGTAGTGACCCTGGGCACGGGCATCGGTGGCGGAGTCGTCGTGAACGGGGAGATCCTCCGTGGAGCCAACGGCTTTGCGGGCGAGATCGGCCACGTGGTGGTCGACCCCGGCGGGCCTGCGTGCTCGTGTGGCCAGCGCGGCTGCTGGGAGCGTTATGCGTCGGGGAGTGGCCTGGCGCGCCTCGCGCGCGAGGCCGCTCTGGGCGGCCGGATCGACTCCGTCGTCCGCCTCGCGGGCGGGGACCCGGAGGCCGTGCGCCCGGAGCACGTCACAGCGGCCGCGGCCTCGGGCGACCAGGCTGCGGAAGCGGTGATGGACGAGCTCGGATGGTGGATCGCCCTTGGAGTGGCCAACCTCGTCTCCGTGCTCGATCCCGAGCTGGTCGTCCTCGGGGGCGGCTTGATGGCTGCCGGGGATCTCGTCCTCACCCCGACCAGGCGCGCCTTCGGAGAGCTGCTCCAGGCTGCCCACGAGCGGCCGGCAGTAGGCATCGTGGCTGCCGGTCTTGGAGAGAATGCCGGGGCAGTAGGAGCTGCCGTCATGGCCAGGGCGGAGCAACCCGAGGTGCACCGGCAGTGAAGCTCGGAGTCACCCTGCCGTCTTTTCGCCATGACGCGAGCGCTCTCGACGCGGGCAGGGCAGCCGAGGAGGCAGGGGTCGACGGCGTGTTCGTGTTCGACCACCTCTGGCCGATGGGACGGCCCGACCGGCCTGCGTTGGCAGCGTTCGTCCTCCTCGGCGCGCTGGCAGCGTCCACCCGGCGTGTTGCCCTCGGCACGTTGGTGGCGAGGGTCGGGCTGGTGGATGACGGGATTCTCGTCGGCCAGTTCGCTTCGCTCGACCTGATCGCTCCCGGCAGGGTCATCGCCGGTTTGGGGAGCGGGGACGCGAAGAGCGCGGCCGAGAACGAGGCGTACGGCTATGCGCGCCGCTCGGCCGAGGACAGGCGGTCATCGCTGAAGTGGTGCGCGCAGCGCTTGGCAGGGATGGGGATCCCGGTATGGATCGGGGCCGGGGATGGGAGCGGACCGAGCGTGGGACTTGCGCGCCACCTGGGTGTCGCCGTCAACCTGTGGAGCGTGCACCCCGTAGCGCTTGGCTCTCACGCGGCTTCCGGCGAGGTGACGTGGGGCGGCACCGTGCCTGCGGATCCCGAGGCTGCCGAGCAGCTGGTCGCCGGGCTGTCTGCGGGTGGAGCCTCGTGGATGGTGGCCACTTGGCCCGACGAGCTGGGCGAGCTTCGCCGGCTGGTCTCACTGGTTCGTGCCGCCGGCTGTTGAGACGCGCCCTGCCGTGGGAGGCGTTGTCCGGCTGTAACCTTCTGAAGTGACTTCTGTGACTTCTGTGACTTCTGTGACTTCTGCGACTTGCCACGACCCGGTCGGCGTCGAGCCCTCTCCCGCCAGAAGGCAAAGGGCGTTTTGATGGAGTTCCGGCGCATCAACGGCCTGCCGCCCTACGTCTTCGCGCAGATCGACGCGCTGAAGTTGGAAGCCCGGCGTGCGGGGCGGGATGTCATCGACCTCGGATTCGGCAATCCCGACCTTCCGTCTCCGGACATAGCTGTGGACAAGCTGGTGGAGTCGGCGCGCAACCCCCGCAACCACCGCTACTCGGCCAGCCGTGGCATACCGAAGCTGCGCCAGGCGGTCTCGTCGCTCTACCTGAGGCGATTCGGCGTGGAGCTCGACTACGACACCGAGGTGGTGACCACCATAGGGGCGAAGGAGGGGCTGTCCCACCTGATGTGGGTGCTCCTCGGCCCCGGCGACAGCGCGCTGGTGCCGTCACCCTCGTACCCCATCCACATCTATGCCCCTCTGTTCGCGGGCGCAGACGTGCGTCAGGTCCGCCTCGAGCACCCAGGGGCGCAAGCAGGGGTGCAGCGAGACGCACATGCGGAGGTGCAACCAGATGCCGCAAGCCGCCAGGCCGATGGGCAGCCCGCCGTCAGCAGGGGGGAACCTCCCATCGCCTCTCGCGACGGGACGTCCGAGGCGTTCTTCGCCAACTTGATGGAATCGTGGGAATCTGCATGGCCGAAGCCCCGAGTCATCGTGCTGTCGTTCCCGCACAATCCGACCACCGCGTGCGTCGACCTCGACTGGATGGCGCGTATAGTCGCATTTGCCCGGGAGCATGACGTCGTGCTCGTACACGACTTCGCTTACGCGGACCTTGGCTTCGACGGTTACTCTCCTCCCTCCATCCTGCAGGTCCCTGGAGCGAAGGAGGTCGCCGTCGAGCTCTACTCGCTCACCAAGTCGTTCTCGATGGCCGGCTGGCGCGTCGCGTTCGTCGTGGGGAACGCTGGCGTCGTCCAGGCGCTCACCAAGCTCAAGAGCTATCTGGACTACGGGACTTTCCAGCCCATTCAAATTGCATCCATTGTGGCGATGAACGAGGTACCGGATTACCCGAAGGTGGTGAACGAGGCTTACCAGGCAAGGCGCGACGCTCTCTGCGACGGTCTCGCCCGGATCGGATGGCACGTCGAGCCTCCGAGGGGGACGATGTTCGTGTGGGCCCCGATACCGGAGCCCTACGCGGAGATGGGGTCGCTCGAGTTCGCCAAGTTCCTGGTCTCGGAAGCCGAGGTGGCGACTTCGCCCGGGGAAGGCTTCGGCCCAGGCGGGGACGGCCACGTGCGATTCGCTCTGATCGAGAACGAGCAGCGCATAGGCCAGGCGGTGCGCAACCTCCGCAAGGCGCTCACCCGGCTCTGATAGCGCCCGAGCTGGGCGGCTCGCTGCTTCAGCCAGCCTCACGCACGGTTCGCCTGTTCGCGGCTGCGGGAGAGAGTATGCCGTCTAGGACGAAGGAGACCGCTCCGTCGGCCGCCTCCTCTGCCGGGCGCCCTCCCTCGAGGACGATCTTCCTGGCAAGACGCTCGGTCACGCCGAGGATGCCATGAGCGACCACGAGGGGATCGGCTCGCCGTATCAGGCCGGCAGCCATCCCCGCCTTTACGTGAGGCAGGGCATCGGCCGCTGCCTGGTCCTCGCCCTGGTGAACGAGGGGCGCGAAACGCTCTTCGGTACGGGCGAGCTCCAGCAGCGCGGAGAGGTGGCGGTTCGCGTCGAGCCAGGCTACGGAGGCCCGGATCCCCTGCTCGATCCGGCGGACGGGGTCCGGCTCGTCGGCGATGGCTTGGCGCTGAGCCCGGCGCAGGTCGCGTTGGGCTTCGGCAAGGATCTGGCGGAACAGCTCCTCCTTCGAGTCGAAGTACCAGTAGAAGACTCCCTTGCCGACGCCTAGCCCATCGACCAGGTCGGCTACGGAGGTGGGGTGGTATCCCTGCGCGGCGAAGCGCCTCGCCGCGAAGTCGAGTATCTCGCGCTGGCGGCGCTGCCCGCGAGCTGTGAGGCGGCGTGGCATGCCACGAAGCTACTGCCCTGCGAGCCGTCGTGATCCGCCTGCACCGGCGGAGCTAACCTGCGGCGTGGCGTACTGGGCACTGAAGGCGCTCCTCAGCCCCTTGATGCTCGCGCTCTGGCCGGTGAGCGTGGAGGGGAGGGAGAACGTGTCCCGGCGAGGTCCGGTGATCATCGCAGCGAACCACACGTCGTTCTGCGACTCGCTGTTCCTGCCGCTGGCCCTCCGGCGGAGGGTCACCTTCGTAGCGAAGGCCGAGTACTTCGACTCGTGGCGCACCTCATGGTTCTTTACCGCAGCAGGGCAGATCCCGATGCGGCGCGAGGGAGGGAGCGCCTCCGAGGGTGCACTTGCCGCGGCGCGTGACGTCTTGTCAGGTGGTGGCGTGCTCGGGATCTACCCGGAGGGGACGCGCTCCCCCGACGGCAGGCTCTACCGAGGCCACACCGGTGTCGCCAGGCTCGCGCTCGGGACGGGAGCGGCGCTCGTACCCGTCGGCATCCTGGGCACCACGCGAGTCCAGCCCGTGGGAGCGAAGGTGATGCGGCCGTTCCACCGCGTGACCATTCGCTTCGGCCGTCCGCTCGATCTCGATCGCTACTCGAGCACCGACGAGGCTGACCCGCTGCTGGCGCGCCAGGTGACCGACGAGCTCATGTTCGAGATCCGAGCGCTATCCGGTCAGGAGTACGTGGACCGCTACGCGAAGCGCCAAGGCTCGGACGGGCGGCCCGGTGGCGGCCCCGAGGTGGGACCTGTTTCACTGGCCGGGCCGATCAGCACGGCAGCGCCACGGACGGAAGCAATCTAGTGGTCCGTATCAGCCGACCCAGTCGCGAGCTCGGTCCAGAGCGCGGAGCCACTGGTCGTGGCGGGAGTCCGCGGCTGCCCTCGAAGCGCTAGGTGCTAGCTCGGCGTCGGGCACCCAAATGGAGGACAGCTCGTCGAGCGATCCCCACACTCCTTCTGCCAGGCCGGCGAGCATTGCCGCACCGAGCGCCGTCGTCTCGGTGCAGCGGGGCCTGGCGACCGTCACCCCGGCCTGGTCGGCCTGGAGCTGGAGCAGTAGGTCCATCACCGCTGCGCCTCCGTCCACCCTCAGCACGCTGAGCGGGGGCGCCCCGGCCGCTCTCATGGCATCGAGCACGTCGCGTGTCTGGTAGGCGATGGACTCCACTACGGCTCGCGCAAAGCGAGCGCGGTCCGATCCCTTGGTCAGCCCCACCACGGCAGCCCGAGCACGCGGGTCCCACCAGGGGCTGCCTAGCCCCGAGAACGCCGGCACGATGTGCATCCCGTCTGCGCTCTGCACGCTCGATGCCAGCGGCCCCACTTCTGCGGCATCTCCGATGATCCCGAGCCCGTCACGGAGCCACTGGATGGCGGCCCCGGTGGCGAACACGGAGCCCTCGAGGGCGTAGCGCACACCAGAGCCGGATCCCACCTCGTGGCTGTTCCCTGTTGCGCCGAGATCCCAGGCCACGGTGCCGAGAAGCCCTTCAGGGGGTCTCGGGACTTCGCTGCCGACGTTCACGAGCACGAAGGTGCCGGTGCCGTAGGTCGCCTTCGCCATACCCTCGTCGAAGCAAGTTTGCCCGAACAGCGCCGCCTGCTGGTCGCCTGCCACGCCGCTCAAAGGCACCCCCGCCAGGGGCGTCCCGGCCGGAGCTAGCTCGCTGCTCAGCTTTGCGATCCTGCCGCACGACGGGACCACCTCTGGGAGCGCTTCCATCGGCACGCCGAAGAGCTCGGCGAGCTCGGGGGCCCAGCTCGTCTCGGAGATGTCGAAGAGCATGGTCCTGCTCGCGTTGGAGGGATCGGTGACGAGCCGCCCACCACGAGGTCCTCCGGTCAGGTTCCACACGATCCAGGAGTCGACCGTTCCGAGGGCGAGCTCCGGACCGGGGCGTACGCCGCCCTCCGTGAGCAGCCACCTCATCTTGGTGGCCGAGAAGTACGGGTCGATGACGAGGCCGGTGCGCTCGCGCACGAGCGGCAGGTGGCCGGCCGCTACGAGCTCTTCGCATGCGGACGTGGTCCGCCGGTCCTGCCAGACGATGGCTCGGTGCAAGGGGGATCCGCTGCGTCGGTCCCAGGCCACCACGGTCTCTCGCTGGTTGGTGATGCCGATGCCGGCGATCGCTCTGCCCGCCTCGACCTGGCGTTCGGAGACCTCGCGAAGGGTGCCGAGCGCCGCGTTCCATATCTCGTCCGGGTCGTGCTCTACCCAGCCGGGACGGGGGAAGTGCTGGGTGAGCTCGCGATAAGCGGTGTCGAGCAGTGCTCCATCCTCGCCGAAGGCGAGAGAGCGCACTCCCGTGGTGCCGGCGTCGATCGCGATCACTGCTCCCACGGGACCGGAGGCTAGTGCCTGCCCGGCCACCGCCGGCGGCCTCCAATGGTCTCGTGAAAGCACTCACTTGTGCAAACCATCGCGAACGGCCTCTGAACAGGGTAGTTGCAGCGCCACGATGGTTGACAGGATTGTAACTACGATGCTGTAATAACCACTGTATCTCGTGGTCGGGGGGATCGCTACCACCATATGTTGTGTGCCATGATCTCGTATGTCAGGGATCTTGCAGGTGGTGGCGCTCCCTTCTTCGGCGGCGACGCCGGTGGGCAGGCAGGCCATCAGTGCCGGTGGGCCTCGCCCAGCACCGCATCACGAGCACCGCAGCACGAGCAGCACGAGCGCCACGAGCGCCACGAGATGGGCGCTGGAAGACGCTGGAAGGCACGGACGACAAGGAGACGAGCATGGCAATCGCCCCGCAGAGGACCGCCATTGGGATCAGGCGCCACTTCACCACCGATGGAGTCGACCCGTATGACGAGGTGGTCTGGGAGCGGAGGGACGCTCGCATCACCAACTACCGCGACGGCGCGGTGGCCTTCGAGCAGCTCGACGTGGAGGTGCCTGCAAGCTGGAGCCTGAATGCCACGAACATCCTCGCCCAGAAGTACTTCCGCGGCACCCCGGGCACGCCAGAGCGTGAGTCGTCCCTTCGCCAGGTCGTTGATCGGGTGGTCGGAACCATCACCTCCTGGGGACTGAAAGACGGCTACTTCGACTCGGACACCGAAGCAGAGGCGTTCCGGGACGAGCTGGTGCACCTGGTGATCCGGCAGAAGGCGGCGTTCAACTCGCCCGTTTGGTTCAACATCGGCGTCGCGGGCGTGCCGCAGCAAGCCTCTGCCTGCTTCATCCTCTCCGTGGACGACGCCATGGACTCGATACTCAACTGGTATGTGGAGGAGGGACGGATCTTCAAGGGAGGCTCCGGCACCGGGGTGAACCTCTCTCGGATCAGGGGGTCGATGGAGCTGCTGAAGGGTGGGGGAACGGCCTCTGGGCCCGTCAGCTTCATGCGGGGTGCGGACGCCTCGGCCGGGACCATAAAGAGCGGCGGCAAGACGCGGCGCGCGGCGAAGATGGTGATCCTCGACGTGGACCACCCTGACATCGAGGACTTCGTATGGTGCAAGGCCATCGAGGAGCGAAAGGCGAGAGTGCTTCGTGACGCCGGCTTCGACATGGACCTCGACGGCACCGACTCCTTCTCCATCCAGTACCAGAACGCCAACAACTCCGTCCGGGTAACCGACGAGTTCATGCAAGCCGTGCTCGACGACCGGCCGTGGCCACTCGTGGCACGTGCCGATGGCAAGGTCATTCGCACGGTCGCGGCACGTGACCTGTTCCGCCAGATCGCACATGCCGCCTGGGAGTGCGCCGACCCCGGGATCCAGTTCGACACGACGATCAACCGGTGGCACACGGCTCCGAGCGCGGGCCGCATCAGTGCGAGCAATCCCTGTAGCGAGTACATGCACCTCGACAACTCGGCATGCAACCTCGCATCGCTCAACCTCCTCGAGTTCCTGGGAGAGGACGGCACCTTCGACACCGAGGGGTTCAAGTCGGCAGTCGAGGTGGTGTTCACCGCCCAGGAGATCCTGGTCGGCAACGCCGACTACCCGACGGAGAAGATCGCGGAGAACAGCCGGCGCTACCGTGAGCTCGGCATCGGGTACGCGAACCTGGGCGCCCTGCTCATGGCGCAGGGACTTCCCTACGACTCCAACGAGGGGCGTGCGTGGGCCTCCGCGATCACCGCGCTGATGACCGGTCACGCTTACGCCACCTCCGCCCGCATCGCGGCGCGTATGGGCCCGTTTGCCGGCTACCACGCGGACTCCGATGCGATGCTTGGAGTCCTTCGGATGCACCGCGGTGAGGTGGCGAGGGTGGACGAGGAGCGTGTCCCCACGGAGCTGTTGACGGCGGCTCAGGAGTCGTGGGACACGGCGGTGGAGCTCGCGGAGGAGTTCGGCGTGCGCAACTCCCAGGCGAGCGTCCTTGCCCCCACTGGCACCATCGGGCTGCTGATGGACTGTGACACCACCGGGGTGGAGCCCGACCTCGGGCTCGTGAAGACGAAGAAGCTCGTCGGCGGTGGGACCATGTCGATCGTCAACCAGACCGTGCCGCGCGCCCTCACCCGGCTCGGCTACTCACCAGAGCAGGTCGAAGACGTCGTGGCTTACATCGACCGGGAGAAGTCGATAATCGGGGCTCCGCATCTCCGTGCCGAGCACCTGCCTGTGTTCGCCTGCTCCATGGGCGACAACGCCATCCACTACCTAGGGCACGTTCGGATGATGGGTGCCGTGCAGCCGTTCATCTCGGGCGCGATCTCCAAGACGGTGAACATGCCCGAGGACGTGACCGTCGAGGAGGTGGAGCGACTTCACTTGGACGCGTGGCGCATGGGCATCAAAGCGGTGGCCATCTACCGCGACAACTGCAAGGTGGCGCAGCCCCTCTCCATGACCAAGAAGGACGCCTCCGTGGACGTCGCCGGCGGTGACGGCGCGCCGCCGGGATCGCTGGCCGAGGCTCATGCCCGTGAGATCGAGGCAAAGATCGTAGAGATCGAGGCTTCTACCGCGCGCGTTGCCGAGCTCGAGGAGGCGCTGGCCGAAGCGCGTCGTCGGGCGTCCGACCCTGTTGTCGTCGGAGCGGTCCGGGAGCGCCTGTCTCGCAGGCGCAAGTCGAGCACCTTCGCGTTCAGGGTGGCCGACTGTGAAGGTTATGTGACAGTGGGGGAGTACGACGACGGTCGGCCCGGCGAGGTGTTCATGAAGGTGTCCAAGCAGGGCTCGACGCTCGCAGGAATCATGGACGCCTTCTCCATCTCGGTGAGCCTCGGCCTCCAGCACGGGGTACCGCTCGCCACCTACGTTCGCAAGTACACCAACATGCGATTCGAACCTGCGGGCATCACGGACGACCCGGACATCCGGATCGCCACGAGCCTGATCGACTACATCTTCAGGCGTCTCGCGCTGGACTACCTGAGCAGGGAAGAGCGCGAGGACCTTGGCGTGCTCTCGACCTCGGAGCGCTCGCAGCCGACGCTGCCGGGGATGGAGGAGTTGTCGGCACCGGCCCAGGGTGCCGTAGACGACGGGATCGGTGACCCTCCCCTGGTGGCAGAGGGCGGCGCTGCAGGCGCGCCGGGAGCGAGGGGCGGTCCGGTAGGAGCACCTCGAGGGGGAGGTTCCGCGGGCGCATCTCCAGGGGGAGGTCCGAGCGCAGGCGGAGGCGCTTCTGGTGCCGATGCCGGCGTTCGTGCCGGGCGCGGGGCAGGTCGCGACGGCGCGCCAACGGCAGGATCGCGCGGTCGCGCGGGTGGCAGCTCGCCCCTGGCGCGCCCCGAGCAGCGCGACGCGCCGCTTTGTTACCAGTGCGGCATGGTCATGCAGCGGGCCGGCTCGTGTTACGTGTGCTCTAGCTGTGGCACCACCAGCGGATGCTCCTGAGGATCCGGGAGCTGCCCGCTATCCGGGCAGGAGCGCTAAGGGCGTGGATCAGGGCTTCGTGTCAGAGCCGGGTCACGTATCACGATCGGCTCCAGGATCTCTTCGGCAGACTCCGCCAGGTCGTCGTCCAAGACCACTTCCGTGGCCGCTGCGTTCTCCGCTATCTGCTCGGGGCGGGTGGCCCCGACGATGGCAGAGGTGATCCCCGGGGTTCGCAACACCCAGGCGAGGGCGAGCTTGGCTGGCGTGAGACCGGCGTCTGCTGCCAGCTTGCCGAGCTGGGAGACACGTTCGAGCGTCTCCTCGCGCAAGAAGCCGCTCACGAACCCCGATCCCGTAGGGTCGGTTGCGCGCGAGCCTGGCGGGGGAGCTTCGCCGGGGCGGTACTTGCCTGTCAGCACGCCCTGGGCGAGAGGCGACCAGACGATCTGGCCTATCCCCTCGTCCCGGCACAGTGGGAGCACCTCGCCCTCGATCACCCTCCAAAGCATGGAGAACTGCGGCTGGCTCGAAACGATGCGGTCGAATCCCATGTCGTCGGCAATGCGAAGGGCTTCGGCAATCTCTTCGGCGCGCCACTCCGACACGCCGACGTAGAGCACCTTGCCCTGCCGCACCAGGTCGTCGAAAGCCCTGAGTGTCTCCTCCAGCGGTGTCTCGTAGTCGTAGCGGTGGGCCTGGTAAAGGTCGACGTAGTCAGTACGCAGGCGCCGGAGGGAGGCATGCAGGGACTCCATGACGTGCTTGCGCGACAGGCCCCGGTCGTTCGGGCCGGGTCCTGTCGGCCAGTAGACCTTCGTGGCTATCTCCAGGGACTCCCGGCGCACGCCGGTCAGCGCCTTGCCGAGCACCTCCTCGGCGGCACCATTGGCGTAGACGTCTGCGGTGTCGAAGGTGGTGATGCCAGCATCGAGAGCAGCCCTCACGCAGGCTGCGGATTGGTCTTCGTCGATCTGGCTGCCATGGGTGATCCAGTTGCCGTAAGCGATCGCGGAGAGCTCGAGGCCGCTTCTGCCAAGGTGTCGGTGTTCCATCTGAGCGAGCGTAACGCCCCTACGGCCGCTGTGCCTACGCGCTGGACCTACCCGCTGTGCCTACGCGCTGGGCTTACGCGCTGTGCCTACGCTCTGGGCCTGCGAGCCGGGTGGAAGCTCGTGCCCGGTGGCAAGGCGCTCATTCAGCCAGCCCTGCCGGAGCGCCGTCGACGATCTGGTCCAGGTACTCCGCCAGACCGAAGGCCTTCCGGCCGCCGCCCAGGTCCCATTCGGTCAGCCCCTCCGATATGCGCGTCACCAGAACCTCGCCGCTGGGAGCCTTCCTGCGGTTGCGGAGCGGCACGAGTGATCGCACCGTTCCGTGTGCTTTCCAAGTGCGCGCCCCGGAGCGGAGCTCGAGGTCGACCTCCGCGTGGTAGCGGTCGCCACCCTTCCAGGTGGTCTCCACCCTGCAGTCGTCGCACAAGACGAGATCGGCACCCTCCCAGACGAATCCTCCGCGCGTGCCAGGCCCATCGCGGCGGGCGATGCGTGAGCCCATGAACCCGAACGACGGCCCCTCGTTGCCTGTGAGCCAGCGGTAGTACCACGGCGCCTGCCAGGTTCGTGGTCCCCAGGAATGGTCGCGGAGCCCGAACCCGGAGACGTCCCACGCCTCGCTGCCGAGGGAGATGGTTCCCGAGGAGCTGACGAGCTGCTCGTAGTGGCCCCGTGCGAACTCCTCCCCGGGCGCCTCGTGCGGTTCGGCTGGCTCACCGCCAAACGCCGGAGAAAGCCCCTCGTAGGCGAGGTCCACGCGTGCCTCGACAACGGGGTTCGAGGAGAATGCCGCCTTGGGGTCGGACATCTGGAGGGGATCCGTGAGGACGAGGGCCTTCCCGCTGTAGGCGACGTGGAGGTTCGTAAACGGCTCGAGCACCTCGAAGCGCATGCCGCCGGCGTCGAAGGCGTCGTTGGTGGTGACGGCGGGCCGGTCGAACATGAAGGCTACGCGCCCGTCGGGCAGGTAGATGCAGACGGTCATCTCGCCAGTGCCCTCGTTGGGGCGGTTACCCAGGCGGAAGAACGCTCCCAGGCCGTTCGCGGGGTCGTAGAGGTTGAAGTACATGCTCTCGTTGAAGGTCGACTCGGGGCCGAGGGTGTGCATGTACTCGTCTGCGGGTTCGAGGCGAAGTGCGATGCCCGCAGGATACAGCGACTTCGCAGGGTTGTACGAGGCGGTTACCGGTAGGGTGAAACGGGTGAAGGCCGAGGAGCTGGCCAGGGCGATCGAGGGTGTGCTCGGCAAGGTGCTCGGCGAGGGTGTGAGGGTCTCAGGCCTGTCGCGTATGGCGGGAGGGGCATCGCGTGAGACCTGGAGCTTCACCGCGTCGCCGCCAGGATCTGTGCCGATCCGGCTCGTCTTGAGGCGCGACCCGTCAGGATCGCTCGCACCGGGGGTGGCGCGCGAGGGGGCTGTTCTCGAAGCCGCACGGATCGCCGGCGTGCCTGTGCCCAAGGTGCTGGTGACGTCCGCGGATGGTGCCGCTGCAGCCTCAGCCGCACCCAGTGTCCTAGAGGGCACCTCGTTCGTCGTCATGGAGCTAGTCGACGGCGAGACCATTCCCCGGCGCATACTTCGCGACGAGAAGCTCGAGCCAGCGCGCCGGGTGCTTGCCTCTCAGTGTGGCCAGATCCTCGCATCCATCCATCGCATCGACCTGGCCGCGTTGACGGACCTCGCGTCCGGCGACGTGCTGGAGCAGACCCGACAGCTGTCGGATTGGCTGGGAGAACCGCACCCCGCCTTCGAGCTCGGCTTCGAGAAGCTGGCGGAGAGTCGCCCAGCTTCTGGCGATCCGGTGCTCGTCCACGGAGACTTCCGCAACGGCAACCTGGTGGTTTGCCCGGAGGGCATACGGGCAGTCCTCGACTGGGAGCTCGCTCATGTCGGCGATCCCCTCGAAGACCTGGGCTGGCTTTGCGCGAAGGCATGGCGCTTCGGCGCGCTGCTGCCGGTGGGCGGCTTCGGAACCTACGAAGAGCTGATCGCAGCCTACGAGGCCGCAGGCGGAAGGCACGTGGAGCGCGAGGATCTCGCTTGGTGGGAGGCCTTGGCGGCGCTGCGCTGGGGCGTGTTCTGCGTGCTCCAGGCCCACATGCACCGCTCGGGACGCACGCGCTCGGTGGAGTTGGCGGCGATCGGAAGGCGGGTGTGCGAGCAGGAATGGGACGTATTGGATCTCATCGGAGCACCTCGCGCTCCCGAGGCATCTCCCCTTGGCGGCGGCCAGGGGGAACGCAGCGGTTGGGAGCCGCACGACGCTCCAACTGCCGTGGAGCTGCTCCGCGCGGTGCAGGATTTCCTCGAGGGCGATGTGACCAGTAGCACCGAGGGCAGGGTGCGCTTCCACGCGAAAGTGGCGGCGAACGTGCTCGGCATCGTCGCACGGGAGCTGGCTTGTGGGGAGGCAGGTGAGCTCGGCCATCGAGCCGAGCTGGCGCGTCTCGGCGTCAGGAGCGATGCGGAGCTGGCGGCAGCGATCCGCTCGGGGGAGCTGGACGGGCGCATGGGCGAGGTAATGGAAGTGGTGCGGGCCACGGTGGCGGCGAAGCTCGCAGTTGCCAACCCGGAGCTGCTACGGTCGCAACTGTAAACTGATATGTCAGTCAATAAGCTGCCATTGCAGGTCTGCGCAGGGCATGGCAGGTCTGCGCAGGGCGTGCGAGGGTGCCGGGAGTAGTGGCGGTCCGGTCCGCCGGGTAGCCGAAGGATCCGGGTAGCCGAACGAGGAGGCCTGAGTTGGATCTGCAACTGCCACAACCAGGTGCGCGAGTAGCCGGGCGAGTCGTGGAGGACGGGACGCTGTTCGAGACGCGCGATCCGGCAGACGGGACGGTTGTGTGCGAGCTACCTTCCACTCCATCGCCGGTGCTCGGAAACGCCATACTCTCTGCACGGGCGGCCTTCGAGGGGCCCTGGGGGTCCATGTCAGCGGGCAGGCGCCAGCGGGTGCTGCTCGGGTTAGCGGAGCTCGTGGAGCGTCACGCCGAGGACCTCGCCAGGCTCGAGTGCGCGGAGAACGGCGTCCCGATCGGCGTGGTGAGGAGGTTCTCCGTGGCCGCGCTTGTTCGCAACCTGCGCTACTACGCCGAATGGGTGGACAAGCTGCCGGGCGAAGTGGTTCCCCTCACCTCGGCCCGGGCGATCGACTACGCGCTCCGGGAGCCCTATGGCGTGGTGGGCATCCTGACCGCCTACAACACCCCGTCTCTTTTCGTGGGCTCCAAGGCGGGACCGGCACTCGCCACGGGAAACGCCGTCGTGCTGAAGCCCTCTCCCTTGGCGAGCCTGGGTGCTCTCATGATCGCCGATCTCGCGCTCGAGGCCGGTCTCCCCGAGGGTACCTTCAACGTGGTGCTCGGAGGCGCGGAGGTCGGTGCGGCGCTAGTCGCACACCCGGGGGTGGACAAGGTGAGCTTCACCGGCTCCAGAGAGGCCGGGCGGGAGGTGAGCCGGTTGGCGTCAGAGAACCTGACGCCGGTCGCTCTGGAGCTGGGCGGCAAGTCCCCCGACCTCGTGTTCGCTGATGCGGACCTGGCCAAGGCGGTGCCTGGGGCTGCTCTCGGAGCGTTCGCCTTGAGCGGCCAGGCTTGCGTGGCGGGGAGCCGCTTGTACGTCGAGAGGCCTGTGGTCGACCGCGTCTGCGAGGCGCTCGTCTCGGTGACACGTGCGCTCGAGGTAGGTGACCCCGCAGACCCAAAGACCGTTCTCGGGCCGCTCGTCTCGGATGCGCTGCGGATGCGCGTCGAGGGGATGGTCTCGGGCGCGCTCGACGGTGGTGCTTCGCTCCTTTGCGGTGGCGACAGGCCCGGGGGCGAGCTCTCGGGTGGCTATTACCTGCGCCCGGCCGTAGTAGCCGGTGCGCGGGACGACGACGAGCTGGTGCGTGAGGAAGTGTTCGGCCCAGTGGTGACCGTGCTGCCCTTCGACGACGAGGAAGAGGCAGTCCGGCGGGCCAATGACACCCCGTACGGCCTCGCAGCCGCGCTCTGGACCCGCGACTTGGCTCGGGCGCACCGCGTGGCGGCGAGGCTGAGGGCCGGCACTGTCTGGGTGAACTCCTACGGCGTAGTCCCCCACAGCGCTCCCTTCGGTGGCTTCAAGCAAAGCGGGGAGGGTCGCGAGGGCGGCCGGTACGCGCTCGAGCTCTACACGCAGGTGAAGAACGTCTATGTGGACCTGAGCTGACGAGGGTTGGGCAGTGGGCTCGACGCGTCGAGGATGGGCTTGCCCGGCGAGCCGGGCCGGGGAGGACGGTTCGGGCTGTGAGCAAGGTGGTGGGGACTGCGAAGACGTAGAAGATGGGGGAACGAACTGCTCCCCTAGAGTTGTGTACTCCTGCGGTAATGATGGTAGAATACCCATATGTCCGCGCTCGTCTCGATCGGGATTGCTGCCAGGGAGATGGGTGTTCACCCCGACACCTTGCGGCGATGGGAGCAGGAGGGAAAGATCGAGCCGGTGGAGCGCACCCCTGGCGGGAGGCGCCGCTACGACTTGGC
>JAJYXW010000023.1 GCA_021801525.1 Actinomycetes bacterium | reverse complement strand
CTGGACTTCGGCAAGGACTGGAGCAGAGCTCTTGGCACGGGTGCGCCGGCTACCGGGATTCGGCGACCAGAAGGCCCGGATATTCGTCGCGCTCATCGGTAAGCAGCTCGGGGTGCGCCCTCAGGGCTGGCAGGAGGCATGCAGACCTTTCGGGGATCCTGGAACCCGCATGTCGGTCGCCGACATAACCGGCCCCGAGTCGCTGGCGGAGGTGCGAGCCTACAAGCAGGTGCTGAAGGCCAAGGCCCGCACGGGTGAGCAACGGTAGGCCAAATGGCGGGCCAAGTGGCGACATGAGCGGCGACGTGAGCGGCGGGGTGAGCAGCGAGGTGAGCAGCGAGGTGAGCAGCGAGGTGAGCGGCGCCAGCGGCCGGCTGGCGGGGAGGCGACTTTACCTGTGCGCTCCTGACCGGCCCGACCTCGAGCACTTCCTCGACGCCTGCATCAGGGGCGGGGTGGACCTCGTGCAGCTTCGCGACAAGACCCAGCCTGCGCGCGCAGTCATAGAGCGCGGAAGGCTCGCCAAGCGCATCTGCGACGCGTACGGCGTCCCGCTCATCGTGAACGACAGGCCCGACCTCGCCCTCGAGATAGGCGCGGACGGCGTCCACGTGGGCCAGGAGGACGCACCTCCATCCCTGGCGCGCCACATCATGGGCACGGACGCGATAGTCGGCCTGTCTACCCACGCACCGGCCGAGGCCCAGGCGAGCCTCGCAGAGCCCGTCGACTACATATCGGCCGGCCCGGTCCAGCCCACACCCACCAAGCCGGGACGTCCGGGAACTGGCCTCGCCTACGTCACGACTGCCGTCGCCACGGCGAAGGCGCTATCTCGACCGGTGTTCATCACGGGGGGGGTGACCCCCGACACCGTGCCGGAGGCCGCCGCTGCCGGAGCGCGGCACTTCGTGGTGGTCAGGTTCCTGACGGAATCACCCGACCCCTTCGGAGACGCCCGCAGGCTGGTAGCAGCCGTGGAGGCTGCCCTGGCCCGAGCACAGGAAATCGCGCGCCCACCAGAGGCCGGGACGGCCGATCAGATGCCGATCCGCTGAGCCAGGAGCTCCCGGTGGTAGGTCGGGTCGCCGAGTAGCAGCTCGGAGGACTTGGCGCGCTTGAAGTAGAGGTGCGCGTCGTGCTCCCAGGTGAACCCGATCCCGCCGTGGATCTGGATGTTCTCCGCTGCAGCGTGGAAATAGGCCTCGGAGCAGTACGACTTCGCGAGGCTCGCCACGACGGGCAGCTCGTCGGAGTCCTCTGCTGCCGCCCAGCCGGCGTAGTAGGCAGCCGACTTGGCCGACTCCACCTCGAGGAGCATGTCGGCGCACTTGTGCTTGATGGCCTGGAACGAGCCGATCGGCCTGCCGAACTGGATCCGGGTCTTCGCGTACTCGACTGCCATGTCGAGGCAGCGTTGCGCTCCGCCCACCTGCTCCGCGGCCAGTGCCACGGCTGCGAGGTCCAGGGTCTTGCCGAGCGCTGCCGCCGCGAGCCCCTCCTCGCCGATCAGGCGAGCGGGCACTCCCGCGAAGTCGAGCCGCGCCTGCTTGCGGGTCTGGTCCATCGTGGCGAGAGGCGTGCGCTCGAGCCCGGAGGCATCCCCAGTGACCGCGAAGAGGCTCACACCCGATGGTGTCCTGGCCGCGACCAGCACGAGGTTGGCCACATGGCCGTCGATGACGAACATCTTGTGACCGTCGAGCCGCCAGCCGGCACCGTCACGGGTGGCGGACAAGGTGACGCCGTCGATGTCCCACCTGCCGCTCTCCTCGGTGTAGGCGAGCGTTGCGATGGTCTCCCCAGACGCGATGCCCGGGAGAAGGTCCTTCTTCGCCCCCTCGTCCCCACTCGATAGGAGAGCATTCGCCGCCAGGGCCACAGTCGAGAAGAAGGGAGCGCAGACGAGCGCAGCTCCCATCTCCTCCAAGACCACCGTGAGCTCCACGTAGCCGAAGCCCGCACCGCCGTACTCCTCGGGAATCGTGAGGGCCTGCAGCCCGAGCTGGCTCGCCATCTGCTCCCACACCGCGGCGTCGAAGCCCTCGGCGGTCTCCATCAGCCGCCTCACCTCGGTCATTGGCGACTTGTCCTCGATGAATCTGCGAACAGAGCGCCGCAGCTCTTCCTGTTCCTCACTGAAGGCGAAGTTCATCTGCTCATCTCCGTTCCAGGGCACTGCCGTTTCGGGGCACTGCTGCTCAGGGGCATTGCCGCTTCGGGCTGCCGGTGCGTACACGGCACGACCGCTTTCTACCAGACGCGGGCGCTCGTTGACCAACGGGTCAAGAAGCGCGCTGCCTGGGGGGCGGCGAGCCCGGCGTGCCCAACCGCCTGGCCTCTAAGCTCCAGAGGGTGAACGCCTATCCGCTCGTGGGTCCGTAGTGTTGCACTACGAGGACAGCATGCTCGAAGTCCACCGCGTGGTGGTCGGACCGATCGACAACAACGTGCATGTCGTCCGCTGCAAGCAGTCGGGCGAGGCCTTGCTCGTGGACGCTGCCAACGAGCACGAGCTGCTGCTCGAGCTGTGCTCTCGCCTCGGGGTGCGAAAGGTCGTGGAGACCCACGGCCACTGGGACCACGTGCAAGCCGTAGCCCAGGTGCGCGACGCCGGCTACGAGGTGGCAGTCGCAGCCGCCGACGCTGCGATGCTCCCGTCGTACGACATGGTCATCGAAGACGACGATGTGATAGAGGTGGGCAGGCTCCGTGTGCGGGCGATCGCCACGCCCGGGCACACCCCCGGCTCCGTCTGCTTCCACGTCGAAGGGACGCCGCTGCTCTTCAGCGGCGACACCCTCTTCCCGGGTGGTCCCGGCGCGACGCGGATACCTGGCGGGGATTTCGCCTCCATCATCCGCTCCATCGACGAGCGGATCTTCTCCCGCTTCGAGCCCGACACGATCGTCCTCCCTGGGCACGGGCTCGACACGACCGTCGGGACAGAGCTGCCGCACCTGCAGGAATGGGTCGACCGCGGCTGGTGAGCAGACTCGTGGCGGGCGCTGCCAGCCGGTGACTGCAGGCAGCTCGCGAAACAGCGGGGCTGGATGGCTCTCCGGCATCCGCTCCACGCGCGCCGCGAGCCTCGCCGCGGGCACAGCTCTGCTCGGAGCCGCCGCCGCCGCGATTGCCGACCCCCACGCGGCCTCCGGGGCGCTCTCGACGGACTGGCCACCGTTCGTCCTCGTGAGCGGGCTCCTGGTCATCGGCTTCGTCGCAAACGCGGATGGCCTCTTCGCGCTGGCCGGCTCACGGCTCGCCAGGATGCCCGGGGGCTACACCGCCTTGTTCTGCGCCGGCGTCGTGCTCGTGGCAGTGGTGTCGGCAACCCTCAACCTGGACACTGCCGTCGCGTTCGTCACGCCGACCCTCGCCTATGCGGCGCGCTCTCGCTCCCGGCCTGCCGGGCCTCTCGTGTACGCGAGCCTCCTCACCGCCAACGGCGCGTCGCTCCTCCTCCCAGGCTCCAACCTCACCAACCTCATAGTGCTCGGGAACCTCCACCTACCTGGTGGGAGCTTCGCACTGCGGATGCTCCCGGCCACGGTCCTGGCGGTCTGCGTGAGCGGCGCGGTGGTGGCACTGGCGCATCGAAGCGAGCTGGCTGCAAGCGGCGAATGGCGAGCCACCAGGCAAGATCAGGCGGGTTCGGGGGCTGGCGCGCTGCCAGGAGGCACCCGCCCCGCCGGACCCGCCGGTGCGGATGTGTCTACGAGTGCGGGTGCGGCTACGGGTGCGCTCGGAGCCGTGGCCGTGGCCGCCGCTGCGGCGGCGCTCCTCGCTGCTCCTGCACCGGCCCTACCGGTCGCCGCCATCGGCCTCGCCGCCTACGCCGGTCACCGGATCAGGCCAGGGCGCATAAGGCCCCAGCCCAGCTTCGCAGCTGCATCGGGCAGCTCGCACCCTGATCCCCGGATGCCGGGCAGCTCGCCGGTATCGGAGCGACCGCGCTCTACCGGGATGGCACTGGGCGAGATCTTGGAGCCACGTGTGCTGATCGGCCTGCTGGCGACGGCAATAGGCCTCGGCACGCTCGGGCGTGCCTGGAGCGCGCCGGCACAACTCCTCGGGCACCTAGACGCCTACGCGACCGCGGCGCTCGGGGCCATATCCTCGGTGGCACTGAACAACCTGCCGGCCGCGTCGATCCTCGGGGCGCGAAGCGTTCCCCATCCCTACGCTCTCCTCCTCGGGCTCAACGTGGGACCGGACCTCCTCGTGACCGGGTCGCTCTCCTGGGTGATCTGGCTGAAGGCAGCACGCCTGGCGGGCGAGCGCCCGAGCATCAG
>JAJYXW010000090.1 GCA_021801525.1 Actinomycetes bacterium | reverse complement strand
GGAGATCAAGTCGAAGATCGTCGTCTTGCCTGCCCCGTTGGGCCCGATCAGCCCGAGGATCTCGCCCTGGCGAAGCTCGAAGCTCACGTTGTTCACGGCAGCTATGCCCCCGAAGCGCTTGGTGAGCCCCCGGACCTCGAGTGCCGCGGGCCGGTTTCCGGCAACCCCTCCCATCACGGCGGGCTTGGGCCTGCGCTCGTCAGTGGAGTCGATAGACCGGCCGGCTCCCTCGAGGAAGACCGACCGCAGGATGTCCTCGCGGTCGAGGAGGTCAGCGGTCGGGCCAGAGAAGCGAACCTCGCCCTTCTCCATGAAGAAGGCTTTCGATGCGATGCTGAGCGCCACGTTCACCGATTGCTCGACGAGGGCGATCGTGCAGCCCTGGTCGTGGATGGCGCGCAGGAGGTCGAGTAGCTGCGCGACTATCGCGGGGGCTAGGCCTAGGGAAAGCTCGTCTATCACGAGCAGCCTCGGGCGCGACACGAAGGCCATCGCGAGCGCGAGCTGCTGCTGCTCGCCGCCGGAGAGATTGCCGGCCATCTGCTCGAAGCGCTCCACAAGCCTCGGGAAGCGCACGAGCACCTCCGAGAGCCGAGCATCGTGCTCGGCGGGGCCGTCCCCGTCTCGAAGCCAGGTCGCCAGCTTGAAGTGCTCCTCCACGCTCAAGGTCGGGAATATCGCCTTGCCCCCGGGCACCTGGATTATGCCGAGCTTGGTGGTCTCCACGGCATCTGCATGGGTTATGTCCTGCCCGGCGAAGGTGATGGTCCCGCCTATGGGGTCGACCAGCCCGGATATCGCACGGAGCAACGTCGACTTCCCGGCGCCGTTCGTCCCGAGCAGCGCGACGATCTCTCCCTCAGTCACCTCGAGGTCCACTCCGAAGAGCACCTGCACCCCGTCGTAGGCGACCTCTACTCCCCTGCAATCGAGCAACGGAGCGCGAGGCGGCTGCCCTTCCGCTCCAGGCGCCTCCCCAGGCTCCGCAGCACCGAGCGTCTCGGGGCCGGCCACGACGCTCACCGCCCGGTTCCTCCGGCAGCGCTGAGGTGCGGATGGCTCGCCGCCTCTTGGAGCGTGAGCAACTCGGAGCATACCGGGCAGGCGATGAGCGAACCTCCCGATCCGCCCGCGCCTGCCGATCCGGTTGGCCCCCCTGGCGAGACGACCCCGGGCGCGGCCCCAGGGGCGGTTCCGATGAAGCGCTCCTTGGCAAGTGATATCGCGTCGCGCTCCGCGGCTTCCTCCCCGGTAGTGGCCACCCGGCGGTCTGCGACGAGCGACGGGACGAGGAGACCCCTGCGGGCTGCGACGCGGCGCAAGAACGCGTCACGGATCTTGAAGCCGACCTCGGCCATTCCCGAAGGGTACTGCACGAGCATGAGGATGAGCAGCGGCCCGGTGAGGAGCAAGGGCGCCGCGCTCGTCAGGGTCTGCCCCAGCACGCTCGATGCCTGGGGCAGGAAGAGGGTAGCCCCTTCGAGCACGACTGTCCCGAGCACCGCACCCGCGAGCGAGCCGAGCCCGCCGACCACCGCAGCGAGGAAGGCGAAGATCGAGTACTCGGGGCTGAAGCTGCCAGAGATGACGTTGTGCTCGGAGTACGCGAGAAGCACCCCGGCAAGGCCGGCTATCCCGCCACCGACGGCGAAGGCTGCGAGGCGGGTGCGGACCACGCTGAGCGAGTAGGCAGAAGCTGCCCGCTGGTTGTCGCGCACGGCTATGAGGACGCGCCCGCTCCTGTAGCGGCGGAACGAGGCCGCGGCGAGTATGGCCAGTGCCAGGAACACCAAGCAGACGAAGTAGAACGTGCGGTCCGAGTGCAGGCTCACCCGCTGCCAAAGAACCGGCCTCGCCAGGTGGGCGGTGTAACCGCTCGGCATTATGTGGGCCCCTATGAAGTAGTTGGGGTTCATGACGTAGTACGTCATCGCGTAGGCGAAGGCGAGCGTCGTGACGGCCAGGTACAGCCCCTGTACCCGCACGGCCGGCAGACCGATTATCACGGCGGAGACGACACCGGCCGCTATGCCAAGCGCAATGGCGAAGAAGAAGTCGATGTTGTGGTTGGCGGCGAGGCCCCCTGCGACAGCCGCCGCTGCGCCTGCGAGCGCGAACTGCCCGAGGCTCGTCAGACCTGCCCATCCCGTGAGCACGACAAGGGACACTGCCACCAGTGCGAAGATCGGCAACTGCACGAGATCCGGCATGTCTGGCGTGGGCAGGAACAGCCCGAGCAGGACTGCCCCACCAGCTACGAGACCGACCAACGCGAGGCGGAAGCCGATCACCTCGGGGAGACTCCTGAGCTCCGCGGGAACCGAGCGAAACTCCTTCACCGTGCGCCAGGTCTCCACTCCCGTGTCGAGTGCCCGGGCGCGACCAGCCCGGTGGAAGAGGAGGGCGCCGAGGATGACCAGGAGCATTGCAGCAGAGGCAATGTCGCTCGAGCCCGTCGTCGCGACGGACGCGAATACGAGCACGCCGACGCCCATGCCCGCGCCCAGTGTCAGGCCTATCCGGTCCATCCGCGCCACCACGGCGGCCGCGAGCGCGTAGAGGAGCGTGTCGAATCCGAGGGTGGCGTCACTCGGCACGCCAATCAGCGGTGCCTGGACGAATATCGCCATGGCCCCGAGGAGGCCCGCGATCATCCACGCTGCCGTGATCACGCGCTTCACAGGTATGCCGAGGAGCGCCGCGCGGTCCGAGTTCTCCGCCGCCGCGCGCATCGCGATGCCGAGCTTCGTGCCCTTCAGGAAGAGTGCTAGCAGGGCCGTAAGGATGACGACAGTGACGAACGCCGCCACCTGGTTGCCGGTTATGACGGGCTGGCCCCGCGCGTTGTGTATGGCTATGTTCTGCCAGGGAGTCGGGACCGCCGATATCTCGCTCGCCTTCTGCCCCATCCAGACGGGAATGAAGAAACCGAGCGCCGCCATCGACTGGGCCACGCCTATGGTCACGACCGTCACGATCAGCCTGGGCGCCCTGGAGAAGCGCCGCATGACGACGATGTCCACCAGGCCACCCATGAGCGGTCCACCCACCAGGGCGATGGGAAGGGTTTCCACGTAGTTGACGTGGAACTGGATGTCGAGGATCAGCGCCACGATTGCCGGCACTGCGCCGATTGCGGCAGCCGCGAAGTTGATGACTCGGGTCGTCCGGTAGATGAGGACCAGGCCCACCCCGATGATGCCGTAGAGGGAGCCGAGGGCGATCCCGTCTATCAGGTAGGCGAGGGACAGGTGATAGACGAGCTGGACGACCACGAGGAAGGCCACCGCGAGGGCCACCTGGCGGCCCACGCGCGCGGCCGTGGCGTTGCTGGTCGCGACCTCCCTCGCTCGCGCCAGGGCTTCGCGGACGCCGGTTCCCTCCGGCTCGCTCGCTGGCACACCCGCGGGTGCACCAGGAGGTGCTCCGGTCATCTGGCTCATGTTCGGTGCCGCCTCATGGTCGTGGAATGGGGATCGGGGGGCCGCCCGGCTCGGAAGGGTACTGACCGAGGTTGAAGCGCGTGCCTTCTATCTGCACGAAGGTCCCGGGCTTGCCGTTGTAGGAGGAGTTGATGCCGTGTGCCCAGTACGCGACGCGGGTGTCCTGGGTCCACTGCCAGTCCCCCGGCGCCAACTGCAGCAACGGGTGGCCGGTGTTGCCGCCGCCGATGGCACCGAGCCCCGGCGCGCGTGCCTGCATGTTCGCCGGGGTTAGGTCGGGACCCGTGTTCTCGATCAGGCTCGCCCACATGATGTACTGCTCCGCCCAGGCGCCCGCGTTCACGTTGGACCCGAGGGGAGGGTTGCCCGATCCCCCACCCGCCTGCCATATCCTCAGGCCCACATCGTTGCCCATGGGTTCCTGGGCGGCAGTCGGCGTGAGACCGAAGGCGTTCCAGTACTCGCAGTTGTTGGAGGAAGGACATGCCGGCCCGGAGTCGTAGTTCTGGCTGGTGGCATCGAGGGTCATGGACTCGGTGTCCGCGACGAGGTTCTCGGGCCAGTAGTTGTTGGAGGCCTCGCCCTGGTAGAGGAACTGGGGAGCCACCGTGTCGCAGAGGCATAGCACCACATTGGCGGGATTCGTGGGAGTGTCCATCGCGGCGATGCCCGCCGCCACCTGTTCGGCGGCAGTGTTGATGTTCTGCGAGTAGAAGTACGTGTGCCAGACCTTGTCCCCGCAGTAGTGCGCGAGCGCGGGCTCGAGCACGTTTTTCACGGTGGCCTCGTTGTCGGGGTCGTTGGTGGATATCACGCCGAGCCGTCGGGGCTGGCCGTTGAAGTTCTGGGCGGGATTGGACGTACCGGCGAACTTGACCCTTCGCGAGGGGTCGTTGACGCTCGACATCTGGTTGCACCACCACTGGGCGAACGCTGTCTCCATGCGAGTAGAGCTCTCCGTGGCCGAGTAGTAGTACGGAGCCTGCGCGTTGGCGAAGGCGTCGGAGAAGCCCTGCCCCCCGACGGCTACCACGTGCTGGCGGGCGAGCTCGGCGTAGCAGGCCGAGCACAGAGTGGTGATCCACTGCACCATGTAGGGATGGTAAGTCGCAACGATCCGGTCCATCTCCGGGATCAGGCACGCGTAGTCGGGGGGTACCGACGTGCACTGGCCCTGGTAGGTGATGATGTGGACCTTGCGGCCGTAGAGGACGAAATGGGTGTTGATGAAGTGCTGGATCACCTTGTCCCAGGCCTGTGCCTCGGAGTACGTGACCAGCTGGCCCTCTGCCTGGAGGATCGCGTTCACCTCCGCGCCGTAGTTCGAGATGTAGTCGACGACGGTGATCGAGTTGGAGCTGACCCCCTCCCAGGTGGACCCTCCGTTGCTCGGATCGCTCACGCCTATCGATCCCGGTGTGCACGGCGGTGCGAACCACGCGATAGCCGGGTTGAACTCGCGCCCGTTTACGCAGTGGGTCGTGCTGTTCCCAACGCCAACTCCGGGGGTGGTGGTGCCGGGCCCGGTGCTGGGTCCGCTTCCGCCCGTGCTGGTGCCGCCTCCGCCCGTGCTGGTGCCGCCCGTGCTGGTGCCGCCTCCGCCGAAGGTGGTGCCGCTGGCACCCGAGGTCCCGAGCGAGGCGCCTGCGGTGGCGTTCGAGCCGTTGGCTCCCTGAGAGGCCGATGAGCCGTAGGTACCGGATCCGTTAGAGCCATAGGGCCCAGCCGCGCTGTAGCCCGAGACTCCCGACGCGCCCGTCGCGCTCGGGGCTGTGGAGGGCGCAATGGTGATGACCAACGCCTGGATGCCGATGATCGCCGCCAGCGGCCAGTACTTGAGCAACGGCGAGCGTCCCATGGTCCCCTCCATTCGTTCTTTCGTCCCGGCGCCGTCTCGTGCTGCACCTGTCGCTCAGGTGTGCCCTTCGACCTTGCCAGCTACCACAGCCGCTCCCCGGCGTATGCACAACGTGCAGCGAGGTGTCTTCTTGCGCGGGCAGGATGCCCAGCGGATGCTTGCCTATCGATGCTCACGTCACCCAGTCGTGCGACTACTGTCCGTGCCATTAGACTCCTCGACCGCCTGCCTAGCAGGCCCCCTCCGCATGAGCGCGAGGGCTGTGCCCAGCTCGCGGCGCAACGCATCGGTGGCCGCCGCAAGCGGAGCGTGCCTAGCGCCGTGATCGAGGTCTACGAGTCCCTTGCCCGCGCTCTCGCCTAGCGCATCGGCCGTAACGGCGCCAGCTTCTGCGCAGACGAGCATGGCGCCCATGTAGTCCCAGCAGCCGAGGGTGGAACTGCCCACCACCGCGTACGCGTCGAGCGTGCCGTCGGCCACGCAGCACATGTCGAGGGATGCGGCACCGAGGGACCTGAACTGCGCCCAGCCGAGATCAGCGGACGGGTAGCCGCTCAGCCCGACTATCGCGTCGGCTAGGTCGCTGCACCCCGTTGGTGCGATAGGAGCTCCGTCGCGCAAGGCGCCGCCGGCGCGCCGGGCCCTGTAGCGCACACCGTTCGCCTGGTTGGCCACGAGTGCCACCCGCGGGCCTTCGGCGTCGACGATGCATACGCTCGTGGCGAACCACGGGATCCCCCGCGAGGCGTTGGTAGAGCCGTCCAGAGGATCGAGCACCGCCACCAGCTCCGCTCCGGGGCGGGCGACACCGCTCTCCTCCGAGATGACCCCGACCCCGAGCACGTCGAGAACCTCGAGCGCGGCCGAGTCCGCGACGAGGTCGAGCGCGTACTGACCCGGGCGTGTCCCAGGCGCCGACGGATCCTCCACGCGCGAGATGGCCTCTGCTACTGCGTCCGCCACTTCCTCGCAGGCAACCGCCAGTGCCTCGTCGTCCACCCTCTGAACACTAGTGGTCGGTCCTCCAAACGATCTTGGGCAAAGGATCTTGGGCTTCCGCTGGCCAGATGGCGCCCCTGGCTCGGCGGCCAACGTCATGCCGTTTGCCGGACGGACCACTAACGGCCGCAGGTGCCGGTAGGCTGTCCGAACTGTGGCCGTCATAGACGTTGCAGGGTACGTGGCAGATCTGAAGGATCATTCCGTCGACCATGGGTTCCACGTCCACGACGAGAGGCACTTCGTCGAGACCTACTCGCTTCGCCAGGCCTGGGAGGTCGACCTTCACCCCGAGGAGGGCTGCGGCGGCCCGCTCGACCTGCACTTGTCGCTCGAGGTCGACCCGAGGACGCTCCTTTCCTTCGAGGACGCCGTTGTGGAGATCCCCGAGGATGCCGACCCTCCAGACGAGTACCACTTCCCCCTGACCTTCACCTGGGGCTTGCCTCCGCTCCCCCACGGTCCCGATCTGCTCCGCCTGGCGATCGACCTCGCAGGCATCGGCGGCATCGAGCTGCCACTGGAGGTATCCGCGATCGACTCGTTCGCCTCAGCGACCGATGGCCCCGAGCGGCGCCTGTCCATCCTCGCAAGGCATCCGGTCTCCCTGGCTCGCGTGCTTGCCGGCGAGGAGCTGCTGTGCGAGGTGTTCGACCGATGCCTGGCCGTGAGCCGGCACCTGCTCGACGCTGCTCCGGGATGGCTCGACGGCTGAGGCCCGGGTGCGACTCCGGCCATGCAGCGGACCCGCGGCCTGCGCAGGGCACCAGCGCGCTGGCGCACGCGAACTGGACCAGCCCGGGCGCTCGAGCGCGCGCGAGATGCGGGAGCGCCGAATAAGCGCGCGCCCGATACGCGCGCGCCGAGTACGCACACAGCGATCGGCTGCAGGTGCAGCGGCGCTGGTCTTGGCAGTAGCGGTGCTCACCAGCGGTTGTGCCAATGCCAACGGCCTCGCCCTCGCTCGCAAGGCGTGCTCGGAGGTGCAGCGCTCGATAAGCCTCTATGACGCCTCGACCCTCGGACACGATCCGGCACTCGAGGCAAAGCAGCGCGCAGAGGCATTGAGAGAGCTGCGCCTGGCGGTCCAGCCCGCAGCGATCGCCGCGGGCGAAGCGCCGCAGTGGTCCGCCCTTGGCGCCACGCTCTCGGAGTCCAACCGCGTGCCCGAGGGCAACCTCCTCCACGCGCTGCGCGCGCAGTGCCGCGTCGCCGAAAGCTCCAATCCCCTGCTCGGGCCGCCGCCCAGCGCGCCGGCCACGAGCACGCCCCCCACTCTCCCGCCACCGCAGGGTCGCTGAGCTATACGCTGCCCGCGAGGTACTCGGAGGCAGCTCAGGTGCTCTCGGGGAGTCCCCCGTTCGGAAGTAGCCACGCTCACCGCATATGTTGCCGACTTCGGCGGGGCGGAGTGGTACCGGTGAAGGCGGTCGACTTCGGGAGCGCGCCGACGACCAGTTCCAGCGTGGACTCCAGCTCGGAGATCGCTGCGGTCACGCCGGCCGAGCAGCCAGGCACGTCGTCCCTCTCTCATCCAGTGGAGCCGTCTCGATCTGCTCGAGCAGCGGCTCCCCCGAGATGGCGGTGGACGTCTCGGGCTGGATAGGCGGCGCTTCCTCGGCAGGAGGCGCGACTTTCCTCCCAGCCCCGGCTCCGACGCGCATATGCGACACCAGAAGCAACGTTGGCTACACGACGGAGTGCACGGGCAAGGCACTGGGCCCCGGCGGATCCCTCCAGGTCGACGTGGTTGGCTGGTTCTCCTGAGGCATGCTGCGCGCACCAGTACGAGGGCGTGAGAACGCGGCACTGGGTTCTCGCCTGCTCCTCAACCGCTAGGCGAGCACCCGAAGCCGAAGGCCGCAGGTGTGAGGTGAACAGTCGCCGGGAGCTTCGTGTGCACACCTGCAAGGCGGGCCCACAGGGGGAGGAGCTCAGGTGCCAGCTCCTCCCCGCCGGCGACAGTGAAGTGGACACCGTCCGCGCAACGAAGCGGCATTCCATGGTAGGACGCCTGGAAGTGCCCACCAGGACAAGCGAGCCCATCGAGGTTCTGGAGGGTCACCTTCCCCGGGAACATCCCAGCGACCCTGGCCACCATCGAGTTGTAGAGGTCGAGGCGCTTTGCCGAGTCCTCCGGCCAGGGCAGCCCGTCGGGCTGCTCGCCCGATGAGTAGCAAGGTGCCGTCATCATCACCATGTGCGCACCGCCGGAGGTCGCGACCCGCACAGCCAGCTCTAGCTGGTGAACCAGGTACGCGTCGTACGCGGGCTCGCCTATGTGCACCCACTTTCCGTGCCAGGTGCGGGTCATCACCTCCCAGCGACCGGCAAGCAGGGCCACGACCGACGGGTGGTACTCGCGTATCCACTGCGCCCAGGCAACCGGCCACTGGACGTAGCCCGAGGCGGGATGAGTGTTGCATGCCCAGCCCACGGGGTACACCACACCGTGGGAGCGGTACTTGGATCCGATGGCGACCCCGCAGCCGAGTATCCCCTCGTCGTGAAGTGCCAAGCCGTAGTAGGGAGTTTCCGCCGAAAGCCCCATCCCGAGTGTGAGGGCGACCGAGTCGCCGACGAGCAAGACGCTCTTCTGCACTCCGCTCGGAAATGGTTGCTCGGTGTTGCCTGTGATCGGAGGGGGTCCCTGCGCGTATGCGGCAGGGGCGACGGTACCCACGAGCACGACCGTCGCCATCCCCGCCACCGCCAGGGGGGTGAACACCCATGCTCGCATCGACGTGAAGAAGCGTCCCTCGCGGATGGGCTTCTCCACCAGGTAGTAGGACGCGCTTGCAAGCGCCACGGTAGCGACGACGCGCACTGCGAAGAGCGGGTACCCAGTGAGCCCCGTGCGCTTCGCGTCGATGAGGAACTGCAACGGCCAGTGGTAGAGATACATCCCATAGGAGATGCGGCCGAGGTAGCGAAGCGGCGACCAGGACAGGGCGCGCGCAACTGGTCCTTCAGGGCAGAGAACAGCGCTCAGGATCACTGCTGCCACGGCGATTCCTGCGACGACTATGCCATAGGGGTACACGAAGGCGTCGTTCTGGCCGAGCTGCGTCCAGGTCCACGCTGCGAAGCCTGCACCTGCCACGCCGAGCGCTCCGATCCACAGGCGCGCAGATCGGTTCGCGACCTCGGAGCGCCCACCAGCCGCCGCCTCGCTCGGGACGGGCAATGAACCAGGTCCCTGGAACGCGTCGGGGGCAGGGTGCCGGGCACGTCTTTCGCGCCACAGGAGCAGGGATACTGCGAGCGCGGCTCCGATGAGGAGGCTCTGCGCGTGCGTGTCCGTCCCGAAGTAGACACGGTTCAGGCCACTTCCACCGTGGTAGAGGAGTGACATCTCCGCCGACGAGGCAGCCGCGCCGGTCACTGCCAGCACGAGCAACGCCCAGAGGGAGCGCCCGTAGCGCATGACCGCCAGCACCACGACAGGCCACACGATGTAGAACTGCTCCTCGATGGAGAGCGACCATGTGTGCAGCACGAGCGACTGGGGGCCGTTCTGGACGAAGTAGTTCTGCCCCGAAAGTATGAAGTGCCAGTTGGCGACATAGAAGAGAGTCGAGAGCTCGTCGAGGCGGAGGCCCGGGTAGGCGCCGGGTGCGGCCACGAACCTCGCGAACAGCGTCACTCCGACGAGCATGAGGAACAGCGCCGGGAGCAGCCGGCGCGCGCGGCGTGCCCAGAACGAGCGAAGCCGGACGCCCCCGGTGCTCCCCCATTCGGCGAGGAGCAAGGAGGTGATGAGGAAGCCCGACAGCACGAAGAACGCATCCACGCCGAGGAAGCCCGCAGGCATGAAGGGAATACCGCTGTGGAACGCCATGACGCCCAGCACGGCGAGCGCTCGCAGGCCGTCGAGCGCGGGCATGTAATGGATGCGCGTGCGTCCATCGCCCTGGCGCGAAGCTCCCTCCACCTGCCCCCTGGGTACGCTCAAGACTCCCTCTACCTCTACGCGTCCTCAGGCGCCCGCGGCGCCACTGCCCACATGTGGCGCGCGCCCCGCCTTGCAAGTGGGGCACGGCGCTGCTCGTAGCTGGCGGGGCGAGCGTCGCCCCAGTCCGGCGTTCTCGTAGGCACCCAGTCTCGCAGAAGCGTGGCCGAGGCGGGCGACGCCGGGGCGTCCGTGATCACGCGTAGGGATCCGAACAGCTCCCGGCACTCACCACGAGGCGCACCATTGATGCACCGGGAATGTTGGCAAGGGTCAGGTACGCGGCGCCCGGCCGCGATGTCACGGTGGCTCCGGATACCTTCGGGCAATAGCCGCGAGGGTAATGAATCCGGGTGGGGACGAACACGACCGTCGGGGCGCCATGGGTCGGACCCGGAACGTACTCCAGGGTGAACCGTCCGCTTGCAGGATCGAAGGACATCGAGAGAGGAGTGCCGGCCACGGCCTGGGCATAGGTCTGCGCCAGAGCCCACGCCTTGTCCGGGAGCAGCACTCCCCGAGGAGTCGCGAGAGCCTCGCTCGCGCTGCCCGTCGGGTCGCCGTAGTACTCCCAGGACCAGTAGCACCAACCGAGCAGCAGCCGGTTGGCGTCTGCAGTCACCTGCGCGATGTCTGCTACGGAGCTGGTGGCCCCGAACTCGCCGAGGAACCAAGCGGGTCCCCCGGGCTGGTTGTCCGAAGCAGCCCGGGCGCGCTCGGTGCGCCGTGTCGCGAGCACGCGCTGGTAATGAGCCGCGCATGCGGCCAGCTCGGATCGTGAAGGGTTGCCGTCCAGGTTCCGGAACGGGCAGTAGAGATGGAACGCGAGGACGAGGTTCGGGTAGTCGAGCGGACCTACCTGCCCGGACAGCGGGTGCGCCGCCACGTCCGGCTCGAGGAAGACGAGCTGGCGGGGCGCCGCCTGCAAGATCCTGGGCACGAGCCCCGTCCGGGGCTCTGTAGGGGGGCAGGCGACTGGGCTGCCGGACTCGGTGACGAGCGGCCCCGCGCCCCTCCCTGCGTAGAAGCACGGTAGCGCCTTGTCGCCTATCGCTGGCTCGTTGAAGAGGTCATAGCCGGCAACCCACGGATCGTGCGCAAAGCGCGATGCGACTGCCTGCCAAACTGCCTGGTACTGGGCCTGTAGGTCACCGCGGGCGCTGTTGTCGAAGAAGGTCTGGTACGCGTTGTACACGGCACGCTCGCGGTAGGCTCGACGCCAGTCTGCAGGGGTCGGGTGAGCCCTTCTTCCGCCAGTGCACACGGCCCAGTCCGGCGCGCCCTCGCCTCCGAACACCTGGTTGTAAACGTCCTGATGCATGTCGATGATCGTGTAGACGTGCACCGAGGCGAGCAGGTCTACCGTCTCGGCTACATGGTCGAGGTACCGGTTCAGTACCGCCTTGTCCATCTGGCCCGGATCGACGTGCCTACCGGGGTTGCAGACCGATGGGCTGTTCGGCGCGAGCGTTCCAGGTTCGAGGCCTTGCCAGAGGATGCCCAGGCGCACGACGTCGAAGCCGAGGGCGGCGATCTTCTCTGCATCGGCGCGCGTGAAGTTCCACGGCTTGCCCAGATCCGGGTAGACCACGAACGGCGGATGCTTGTAGACCACGTTCACCCCGTGGAGGATGACGATGCGCCCCGAGCTGTCGCGCAGGAATGTGCCTCCGGGCGCCGACAGGAACCCACCGAGCGTTGCGGATCCCGGGCTCGCCCTGCCAGCCGGCGCTCTTCGGATCGAGGCCGCACCCGCACCACGGGCAAGGAACGGCGAGGACACCAAGGAGAGCGTCAGCGACGTCAGCAGGACTCGCCTCCCCCAGCTTCGCATGTCCTGCCACCCTCCAGTCCCCGGTGCTTTCAGCACCCATCCTCCCACGCGTTCGCGCTACCCGGATACCGCCCCTGACCCGGTGGAGGGTGCCCACGTCAGTGGTGGTCACGCACAGGTCGCTGCGATGACTGCCTACCAGCCCATAGTGTGCCGCGTGCGCACCCAGACCGCCCCACCCAGACCGAGCTCACAACCACCCCTTCCCAATTGCCGCAAGCGCCCCCACTGTCGCTACGGCAAGCACCGCCGGTCTCAGCGTGCCCCATCGGTCGGCAAAGGGAATGAGCCTTCCCGACAACCCGAAGCCCGCAAGCACGCCCGGCAGCAGCAGCAGCGTAAGCATCAGGCTGTTGCCGGTGACTTGACCTGCCACCGCCAAGACAGCGGCAGACAGCACTGTCCCTGCCAGCAAGTAAAAGCTCAGCGTCGGCCGCAAGACGGGGCCCGGAAGGTCGTGGCAAACCAGGCCGAACGGCGTTCCCCCGAGGCCCGCGATCAGACTCATGACGCCCGAAAGCGCCCCCACGCCGAGAAGCGTCCCGCGGGTTCTCCTGATAGAACCACGACCCAGCAGGACAAGCAGCACCCCACCCAGCACGATCACGCCGACCCATGGCTGGAGGCGCCCGCGCGCGACAGCAACGACAATCAGAAGGCCAAGCGCCGAGCCTGGAAGCCGACCGACCATAGCCCAGCCAACGGAGGTTCGGTCCACGCTGCCATGCTCACGTGCCCCCACCAATGCGGCAAGCACCAGGCTGCAAAGAACCAGCGGCACCGGCGCCAGGCGAGGGTCGATCAGCACGAGTAGCGGTGCCGCAACGAGGTTCATACCGAAGCCGAGCACCCCCTGGACGGTTGCACCAACCAATTCCACCAGGACACACGTGCACGCAAGCAATGGGCTCACGCTCGCGGACCCTGCCCTCGCATCATCATCACGCAGCCAGGCTCCAGCCAGGCATCACCAGTCGCCGCAACGACAGATGAGCACTCCAGTTGCAGGACAAGCCTGCAACTGGAGCCACATCATTATCCATCTTGCCAAAAGCTCATCCATAGGCCTTCGCCGTCGCCTTCACAATACTGACGTCGATCGCGCCCTGCAGCGCCACCAGCGAAGGGGCTGATGGAATGATGCCCGCGGCCGCAAGCACTTCACCGCTCCGGTAGAGCGCCTCCGCAAAACCAGTGTTTTCACTCACGAACGACAGCGGATCGCTCGGGCTCAAGGCATCCGCCAAAGTGAAAGTCGGCTCCGTCTTCATGATCGTCACTGCTTCAGCCGGGGTGACGCCTGTCAACGTCGAGTAGCTCGCCGCAGCTGCACTTGGATCCGCGTTGACGCCCACCGCACCTGCATTCAACGCAGCGATGAATGCCTCCACCACCTTAGGATGCGAGGCCACGAACGAGGAGCTGACCACCCACGAGTTGGGCTCCTGCACGCCGTAGTTATGTTCCAGGGCAACGATATGGCCTCCAAGGCCTACCATACGCTCCAACCAGGTGTCCCAAATCCATGCTCCCTGGATGCTACCCGCCTCGAACGCTGCAAGTGCAGCACTCGGGGCAAGGTTTTCTGTGTGGACCGCACTGAATGGGATACCAGCCTTTGCGAGCGCCAAATGCATTCCTGCCCAGGCAGAGCTGCCTGTCGGTACTGCAATCGTCTTACCGACGATGTCACGAAGGGAAGTTATCGGGCTGCCCTTCGGCACAACGAGACCCTCCAGTCGGGAGACATCGTTAGTCGAGAAAATGATCCTCACCGGCACCGACTTACCAACGGCAGTGATCGTGGGGGGCCCACCCATGAACGCGAACTCCGCGCTGCCAGCGACTAGAGGCGCCAATTCGTTCTGACCCGCCTCTATCGAAATCGGATTTATCTTCAGACCATACTTAGCCCAAAGATCTTTAGCATTCGCGTAAAAGTAGGACGAGAGCCCCGATGGCTGATATATCACATTCACCACAGTCGGGGCCTTGCTGGGCTTGGCAACGTGCGCTGTGGTATGCGGGCTGCTGCTGCCACAGGCAGCTAGCAGGAGCGCTCCTACAAGAACGGCCGCTACAGCACCACCTCTGGTATCCCTCTTCGAGGTAATCATAACCGATCCTCCTTTAGATGACAGAATTTGGTCAGATTCGAATATACGGTAAGAGCCTATCCAGAATGAGCTTCTTCTGCGCAGTAAGCCGAGCATCTACAACTGCCTCGTCGTAATCCCGTGGCCAACCCAAGGGGACATCGTACCTCTCCAAGATCGTACCAGGTGAGGGAGACATCACGTAGACCTCGTGCGAAAGTATTAGCGCCTCCTCGATGTCGTGCGTGATCAACACGATCGTCCGGTCCACATCCTCGGCAAGCTCACCGAGGAGGAGACGATGAAGGGCCGCCCTCGTGAGCGCGTCCAGAGAGCTGAACGGCTCGTCGAGAAGCAGCACGCTCGTATTCGCCACAAGGACGCGAGCGAGGGCCGCGCGAGCCCTCATGCCTCCCGAGATCTGGTAGGGGTAGAGCTTGCGCGCGTCGGCAAGACCGACATTCTCGAGATACTGGTCAACCTTGGCTCTGAGATGCTTCTCGTCGCTCCAGTCCTTCCGTAGGCCATGCCCGTAACGCGCTGCGAAGATCACATTCGAAAAGACATCGAGCCACGGGAAGAGGTTGGCCTCCTGGAAGACGTACCCGCACTCCGGGCTGGGCCCATTCACCGTTACACCCCGAACGCGTACCGTGCCCTCAGTGGGACGTTCGAAGCCTCCGATAATGTTCAGAAGCGTCGTCTTGCCACATCCAGTTGGACCAACTATCGAAATCACCCGGCCCGCCGGTATTGACATATTGATCTCGCCAAGTGCCGGCCTGGTTTGTCGCTTGATTACGAATGTCTTCGTAACACCTGAAACATCGACTGCGGGCAGTGCATCGGTCGAAGCCAAGGCGTTCTTCACTGCATTCACATCATGCGAGCCTACGGTTACTTCACTGGTCATGCCATTCATCTCCCCACCCAGTGCAAGAGCCGCTTACTAGCAAGAGCAAACCCAAGCTCGATGAGGACACCGATCGCACCGATGATGGCAATGCCCACGTAAACGACATTCACTTCGAAGAACGTCGAAGCATTTTCTATCATGTAACCCAGACCATGCTGGGCGGCGATCAATTCTGCTGCAACTACGACGGCCCAGGCAAGCGCCATTCCGGTACGCAGTCCTACCATGATCTCTGGAAGTGCCGCCGGAAGCACAACATACAAGAGGGTTCTGCGTCGCGAGAGGTGATAGTTGCGTGCCGCGCGAAGGTAGGCCTGTGGAACGTGCTGTACGCCGCCCAGCACGCCAAGTACGGCATAGAGGAATGCTGTGGTCGCTATAACGAAGATCCGGCCAGTCTGTCCGATTCCAAACCATATGATCACGACCGGTATGAACGCGAGCGCAGGTATAGGTCGCAGGAAGCTGAAAATCGGTCCAAACAGCTTGCCAACAGAGGGGTACATGCCCATTGCCATCCCAAATGGAATGGCGATACCCGCCCCAATTGCAAAGCCAAGCAGGACACGGATCAGGCTCGCTGAGACTTCTTGCCAGAGGGAGCTTCCAAGGTAGCCTTTATTGGCTAGGTGAACAAAGGCATCCCAAGTGCCAGTCGGTGAGCCTATATATCGAGTTGGTACGCCCGGGACTAGTCCTTTGGCAACAACGAATTGCCAGATGCAGATGGCTGCGATGACGAGTAGTGCTGGATAAGCTGGGCTATTGATGAGCAGGCTGAGGAGCCGTTTACCAGAACTTGCTGGCGGCTGGCCCTTCGGGTCGGGTACTGTATCCGGCGCCATGTTGTGCCCGGTCAGTTGGTCAATTGATGCTGCTGTACCCGGCATTTCCCTCCCCTCTGATTAGCAGACGACAAGTTCAGGAGTCGAGTGCCTTAGTTGCGAAAGCTATCTTGGATGCGAGGTAGACGGGTCGCATACTACGGGCAGCAACTATTGGGCCACGGCTGAGTCGGATAGTGTGCTGATGCGGATCCATTGATCAGAGGCCTCCTTTGCTATTTCCTGAAGTACGTCGACTCGTGTTAGAAGTTGGCTATAGCGAGATGAGGGTGCGTAAAGGCTGAGAGCAGCAGTGACGTCACCGTTGAGGTCATGGAGTGGCGCGGCAATGGCACATGCACCGTCGACGGTTTCGTTGGAGCTACCGCTCCAGCCCTTCTGACGTGCCTCCAGTGCGAGACGGACAAGTTCGCGGCGGTCTGTGATACTTGCCGGCGCTGTGGGCACAATGTCCGCGTTCGCAAGGACCTCGTGAATATTGTCCTCGCTGAGTCCGCCTAGAAGAACATGACCGACGGCTCCGGTCCAGATCGGTGCCGTAAATCCCACGCCTCGTACCCACCTGACTCGTTCCGTTCCTTCGATCTCGGCGATGCAGCGGCGTAGTACGCCGATCCGAACGTGAGCGGAAGCCGTCTCACCACTCACCTCGACCAGCTGGTGGAGGTAACGCTCGAGCACTTGGCGCATGGTGATGTGCATTCGCGCGCCTGTAGTCAAGAGCGCAAGCTTCGGTGTGACCATGAGGTCTGACCGAACTCGAGCGACGAGTCCCTCCTCGATCAGGGTCTCCGTCAGGCGATAAACCGTGGAACGCGGCAAGCCGACACGGCCGGCGAGTGCCGCAACGTTCAGCGGTGACTCTGAGCCGGCCAGCTCGAAAAGGATGGCCAGGGTCCTGACGACGGACTTCACGGTTCGGGTGCCTCTTTCGGCGTCGCCGGGCAGCTTGCCGGCCACCGCCCGCGCTGTCCGCCCCTGTGAGACGCCCGCACCGTTGGCGGCTTCCGGCGCTTTGGAGGCAGTCGAGGGCTTACCGTTGCCAGCCGTCATGTGATTGCTCCGAGCGAAGACGCACCGCGCGGCGGAGCTGAGCCAGCAGCCTCGAGATCCGGCGACGCCACTTGGAGATCTCCGACGACCGCTCGTGGCTCCGGCCCAGATCCGTCGATGATCAGCGCCGCATCGAGGACGACCAGGCCCTGTCCTTGCGGAGCAAGCAATACCGGGTTCAGATCCAGCTCCTTCACCCGGCCTCGTGACTCGACCACGAAGGAGGAGACGAGGGCAACGGCCTCGGCAAGTGCCTCGATGTCGAATGGCACAGACGAGCGAGACCCTTTCAACAAGGGCGCGGAGCGAAGTGACGAAATCATTTCCAACGCGCGCGCGGCACTGACGGGAGCCAGCTCGAAGGCCAAGTCGGCCAAGTGCTCGAGGGAGGTACCACCCATCCCTACGCCGATGAGCATTCCGAACGGGTCACCAGGAGCGGCACCGATCACGCACTCGATACCGCCCGATATCATCTCCTCCACCCGGACTCCCGCTATTGCCCTCCCGGGAGCTCGCGCGGCCACTTCGGAGATGATGCGGTCGAAGGTATCGGCAACCGCATCCAGTGGGACTCCGACTGCGACGCCGCCGACATCGGTCTTGTGGACCAAGCCCTGAGCCTCGAGCTTCAAAACGACGATCGATCCGAGCTCCGCTGCAAGACGCGAAGCCTCCTCCCTGGTGGCCGCCAGCGAGCCGCGAGGTACGGCCAGGCCCATCCTGCCGAGCAGCTCCTTCGCCTCCGTCTCTCCCATCAACCCGGAAGTCCTCGGCAAGGATGCGATACCGCTTCGGATCCTGGCGGCCGCTAGATCCGGTCTGGCTGCTCCACGGCCAGGTTCATCGCTCGATCCAGGTTCATCGCTCGACCGAGATATTCCCCATGAGACAACTGCCCTGGCAGCCCGTACGGCAGCCGCTGCCGAAGGGAACACCGGCACCCGGAGGCTACGGAAGCGCCTGCGCGTCTCACCTGTGGTCAGCGGGCACACTACGACTATGGGGCAATCGAACGCGGCGGCACTCTCTACTGCACCGAACCACTGGTCCTCCTTCATCCAGCCGAGACCCGCATATACAATGAGCAGATCGACAGCTGGATCCCCGGCTACGGCCACCAATACGTCGCTCAAACCCGTTGTGTCGCTCACGAACTGACCGGTCAGGTCGACCGGGTTGCGTACCGAGGCGAACTCCGGAAGGAGATCCCTCAGGCGAGCCCGAAGCGCCGGCGAGAACTCCGCCATCCTCAGCCCTGCACTGTCCAGTAGGTCGCACAACAAGACTCCTGCACCGCCTGACATCGAAACGACCGCAACGCGATCGCCCGATGGCAGATGCTCGAGCACGTCAAAGGCCTCGAGTGCGTCGATAAGCTCCTCGTCGTCGCCAACCCGCACCACGCCGTAACGCCTGAATGCGGCCTCATAAGCCTCATCGTGGCCGGCAACAGCTGCCGTGTGCGACGCTGCGGCGACCATCCCTCGTGAAGATCGACCAGCCTTGACGAGCACCACGGGTTTGCCCTGACGTCGAGCGTGCAGCGCTCCCTCGCGAAAGCGAGCGGCGTCTTGAATCCCCTCTACGTACCCGCCCACAACACGCAGGCCCGGATCGTCGCTGAGCGCTGCTAGGTAGTCCCCGAAGCCGACAACGGCCTCATTGCCCGAGCTGATGTAGGTCCGGATGCCGACGTCGCGATGGCGAGCCTCGGCCAGGATGACCGTACCGTACGCGCCGCTCTGAGAGACAATTCCGACTGCCCCAGAAAGCAGCTCACCTCTGGTCAGCGCCTCGGTGAACGTCGCTGTCAGTGCCGTCGGGGAGTGCACTATGCCTACCGAGTTCGGGCCGCAGAGGACCATGCCGAACGACTTGGCGATATCGGCAACCTCGTTTTGCAGCTTCCTGCCGTCTGCTCCGAGCTCGGCGAACCCCGACGACAGCACGATGGCACTAGCAACACCTAGCTTTCCCGCCTCGGTCAGCACCTCGGGGACGTGTCGAGCGCCGACGACGATGACTACCAGCTCCGGCACCTCCGGCAGGGCGCTGAGGCTTGGATAGCTGGTAAGCCCGCAGCATTGCCCCGGCCGGCGACTGACAGGATATACGCGCCCCTTGTAGCCGAAGCGAGTCAGAAAATAGACCGGTCGGTACCCGACCTTGTCCTCATCGTCGGAGGCACCGACAACCGCCACGCTCTCGGCCCCGAGCATCCGGTGAATGCCTTCGCGGCGTTCCCCCAGGCCGGAAGTCACCGCGCATCTCCGTCGAAGATCGCTCCTGCGCCCAGGTCATCCTGCCAGCCGTTCTCGTCGCCATCAACCATACCTTGCCCGCGATCGAGCAAGGCGGCTCCCCCGGACCTCGATAAAGCCCGAGAGCTCAAGGTGTTCCTTCAGTCACATTCACGTAAGAGCCCCAGTCCGATCTGCCTCGAGTCAACAGTGGTGCTGAATCCGGCGTGTCCACATTACAGACATGCATCCCTATAGTGGACAGAGATCAGTGTACGGCTCGAAAAGGCAAAAGTCAACGACAGACTTGCTGATACTCGACCAATCGGTGAGTGCCGCGGCTGCGAAGCCCCCTTTTTCGTTCATGCCATCTCCTTCATGCGGCGAGCGATGATCAGCTGCTGGATCTGGTTCGTCCCATCGACGATCTCCTGCATCTTCGCCTCGCGGAACTGGCGCTCTACGTGGAGCTCGTCGGACATCCCATACGCCCCGTGGATCTGCACGGCGTCATGGGCTACCTGCATGGCGGCACGCGCCGCGTGCAGCTTGGCCAGGGAAGTCCAGTAGTCGTCCCCGCCGGCGCTGCGATCCCACTCGACTGCCGCCCGGCGGACCAGGAGGCGGGCGGTTTCGGTAGCCACGGCCATGTCAGCGAGCATCGCCTGGACCAACTGCAAAGATGCGATCTGACGTCCGAACGCATGCCGCTCCCGGGCGTAGGCCAGGGCCATCTCCAAGGATCCCTGAGCGATGCCAACCGATCGGGCTGCGACATGAAGCCGGCCGGCGCCGACCGATGCCAGCAGGATCTGCCAGCCCTCGCCTTCGGCGCCAAGCCGGTTCTCAGCGGGCACCACCACACCGTCGAGAAACACCTCACCGGTGTCCGAGATGCGGCTGGAGAGCTTGTGGGCTATCGGGCGGGTAATAATACCGGCGCTGTCCCGCTCGACGACGAATGCGGTGATCCCCTTGCGGCCCTGTGTCGGGTCGAGCGTGGCGAAGACGAGCATCCAATCGCAAACATTGGCATTGGAGATCCAGGTCTTCTGGCCGCTCAGCACGTAGTGGTCGCCGTGGGCCACGGCCAGGGTGCGTAAGGATGCGGCGTCGCTCCCGGCGTCCGGCTCGGTGATGGCAGTGGCCGCCCGCTGCTGTCCACGGGCCACGGGAACCAAGAACCTGTGCTTTTGCTCCTCGGTCCCCCACCGCAGCAGACCCTGGCCCACCAACGAGGACGGATAGCCGATCACCGCTGCCAGGGCGGTGCAGTAGCGAGCCACCTCTTCGACGCACATGGTCCAAGCCAGGTAGTCCATACCCGATCCGCCGTACTCCTCGGGGATGACCCCGCCGACCAGGCCCATGGATATGGCCTTCTCCACCAGATCGTCGGGGAGAGCCCCCTCGCGGTTGTACTCGACGACGCGGGGAGCGACATCGCGCTCGACGAACTCCCGCACCGCCTGGCGGAGCTCCTCCTGCTCGGCATCCAAGAGCATGGTGGCCCGATCCGTCATGCGCGCTCGAGCACAACGGCAGCACCCTGCCCGCCGTTCCCGCAGATGGTCGCCAGAGCCCACCGGCCGCCGTCGCGACGCAGGGCCTCGACCGCGTAATGCACCACCCGTACGCCCGACATCCCGACGGGGTGTCCCAGTGCAATAGCACCTCCGGCGGTGTTCGTCCGCTCGGGGTCGATCTCCATTTCCTTGCAGGCGGCCAGCACTTGGATGGCGAAGGCCTCGTTGATCTCGATCACATCGAGGTCGTCCGTACCTACTCCGGCGCGCTCGAGCGCCCTGGCTGAAGCAGGTGCGACGGCCAAGCCGTAGTCCGCCGGCTCGACTGCGGCCAGCGCGTAGGAACGGATCCAGGCCAGGGGTTCGGCCCCAGTCCTGGCAGCGGCCTCGGCCGACATCACAACTATCGCTCCAGCCCCGTCAGTTATGCCCGACGCATTGCCTGCAGTCACCGATCCGTCCTTCACGAACGCCGGCTCCAGTTTGGCCAGGGACTCCATGGTCGTGCCGGGGCGAGGATGCTCGTCATCGGCTACAACGCTCGTCACGCCCTTGGCGGTGAGCTCGATGGGCGCGATGGTCGCGGTCGCCAGGCCGCTGTCCTTGGCGGCCTGTGCCATGTGCTGGCTGCGCAACGCGTAAGCGTCCTGGTCTTCCCGGGTAATGCCGTATCGGGCCGACCACCCATCTGCCAGCTCTCCCATGTGCTTGCCGGTCAGCGGGTCACGGAACCCGTCCTTGGACAGGCCGTCGACCATACCGGCATCGCCCATCCGCTTACCCCAGCGCATGTCGGGGACGAAGAAGGGGATGCTGCTCATGTGCTCGGCTCCGGCTGCCACGACGATGTCCGCGTCTCCGAGGAGGATGGACTGGGCAGCCAGGATCACCGCCTTCATCGACGAGACACATGCTTGCTGCACGGTCTGGACCGGCGCCCGGACGGGCATTCCTGCCCGGATCGCCATCAGGCGACCGGGGTTGGGGCCGTTACCGGCCTGGCGGGCGTGACCGACGACGACCTCATCGACGGCAGACGGGTCGATCCCGGATCGCTCGACGGCAGCTCGGATCGCATGCGCGCCGATCTCGACAGCGCTCGACGGCCGTAGCGCACCCCCGAACTTCCCTATGGGCGTTCTTGCTCCGGCTACGATGGCGATTTCCCGTGACATGGGTGCTGCACTCAACGGGCTCTCCTTGTTCTCACGATTTGTGGGTTCTCACGATTTGTGGTCCCCGACTCCGCTGCGAGCTGCGTCGCGTGCGTCGAGGGCAGCAGACTTCTCGGGCGACCCACAAAGGATGGCGAACCACTTGTTCTCCAGGCTGATCCCGGCGTCGAGAGCCAGATCGCCACTGGCAAGGACGCTCTCCTTGGCCGCAGCGAGGGCTCGCGGGGGGAGCGCCACCAGCTGAGCCGCCAACCGGCGGGCTTCGTCCAGAACCTGGCCATGAGGGCTCACCCGGTGGACCAGTCCCATGCTCAGCGCGTCGAACGCCTCCACCGGAGTACCGGTGAGGACCATCTCCAGAGCACGACCCATCCCGACGAGGCGTGCCAGGCGCTGGGTGCCGCCATTCCCCGGGAGGATGCCCAAGGTGACCTCGGGCAGGCCGAGCTTCGCCCGCTCGGAGGCGATCCGGAACGTGCATGCCAGTGCAAGCTCGAGCCCGCCACCCATGGCATGTCCGTTGACGGCTGCGATTGTGGGCTTTGGCATCCGTTCCAGCAGCGATGCGAGCTCCCTCCGGCGCGCCGAGAGTGGGCCTACCTCGCTCATGTGGTCCCGCCGCCGCAGCTCGTCCATGTCGGCTCCGGCACAAAAGGCACGATCCCCGGCTCCGGTCAGGATAACGGCCCGGACACTCTCGTCGTCGCGTGCGCGCGTAACGCCCGCAAGCAGCTGCGCCACCACCTCGTTGTTCAACGCGTTGCGCCTCTCGGCCCGGTCGATAGTGATCAACGCCCAGGCCCCATCCGCCTCGACCTCGTAAGTCACCAGGGCAGAGCTCATCGCGACTCGGAGGCCCCGTTGGTCCCCCCCGAGCTAGTGCGGTAGTCGTAGATACCCTGGCCAGACTTCCTACCCGTCCGGCCACCCCGTACCAGCCGGCGAAGATAGGGATGGGGCTGGTAGCGGTTGCTACCAAGCTCGCGAGCCAGACTCTCGGAGTTGCGGACGTGCACATCCACGCCGACCATGTCGATCAGCTCCAAGGGGCCCATCGGCCACCCCGATCCGATCTTCATCGCCGTGTCCACGTCTGCAGCAGTCGCGATCCCTTCGGCCACCAGCCGGACAGCCTCGTTACGGACAAGCAGCTGCAGGCGACTGACGATGCCCCCCGGCGACTCCTGTACCAGCACCGGCGTCTTGCCGATCCCCACCAGAAGGCGGTGCACCTGGTCGGCCACCTCTGGTCTGGTCGCCAAACCCGGTGTGACCTCGACCAGCTTCATACGGGCCGCGGGATTGAAGAAATGGGCCGCTACCACCCTGCCGGGGTCCGCGAGGCCGGCAGCCATCGCGGTCACCGACAAGGTCGACGTGTTCGTGACCAAGACAGCCTCATCGGGCAGGAGACCCTCGAGCTCGGAGAACAGGTCCTGCTTTACCTCCATGTCCTCTACCACAGCCTCCACGACGACCAGAGCACTGCCCAGCCCGGCCAGATCACCGGCCCCGGATAGCCGGGCCAACGCCACTTGGTCGGCATCCGGCTCCAGCTCGCCGCGGGCCACCCGCTTCGCAAGGTTTCGAGCGATGCTACCGAGCGCACGTTCGACCGCGGCGCTATCCACATCGAACAGGACAACCGGGTGCCCACCGGCGAGGAACGCCTCAGCGATGCCCGCACCCATGGTCCCCGCTCCGCATATCCCCACACGGACCAGGTCTCGACTCGCCTCCGGCGCGGGACCGCTGCTCAACGCGCCTCTTTGTCCATAATGCGGATTCCTGTCCTCATAGCGGTCTCGGTCAGCATAAACCTCCTCTCGGGCAAAGTCAACGAGGCGCGACCTATCTTCCGGGTCCGCCGTGAGCCCTCAGATCTGGTAGCCCCTCGGGAGCGCGGCGGCGATTGCCTGCGCCACGCTGATCACGAGCGGTGCCAGGTCCTCCACCCGCGAGGCCGGCAGGCGGAACTCGGGTCCCTGTACTGCCAGGCCGGCCACCACGGTTCCGTCCGATCCGAGCACGGGCGCGGCTACGCCGCAGACGCCCGGGATGCGCTCCCCACGGTTCACGCTGAAAAGCTGCTTGCGAATGGTCTCCAGCTCGTGGAGGAGCTTCGGCGGCGAGGTGATCGTCTCCGGGGTGAAGCGCTGCAGCGAACCGAGGGCGCGCACTTCCGCCTCGGGATCCGGGCCGAAGGCCAGCAGGACCTTGCCGGTGCTTGTGCAGTGGAGAGGGATCTTCGTCCCAACGGGCTGGGTGAAACGGAGGGCCTGCTGTGATTCGATCCTGAGCACGACCAGCCCCTCGTTCCCGTCGCGGACGACCAGGTTCACCGACTCCCCCGTCTCGTCTGCCAGATGCTCGAGCAGGGGCAGCGCCGCGTCGAAGCCCAGCGTGTTGGCAACCGCACGCCCGAGCAAGTAGGCCTCGCGCCCTAGGTGGTACCGCTCGGTAGCGGCGTTCTGGACGACATAGCCGGCCACCAGCAACGTCTTCAGGATCCGATGCACGGTGGTCATGGGCAGGCCGACGGTCCTCGCGATCTCGGCCACTCCGAGCTCCCCGTCGGCGACGCGCATCGCCCGCAGCACCCGCAAGGCACGCATCACGCTTTGCGAGGTCCCCGCCGGCTGATCCGGCACCTGCCCTGCTCCGGCCTCAGGATCGGTGCTCACCGACTCGGACACGGCCACCTCCCGCTGCTAGGGCCGCACGGCACGCGCCGGTGCGGCTGGCACCCGAGCATACGCGCCGCCCTGTCCTTCCTTCCTCGCCTGTAGGGACCTGCCAGCACCCCCAGGCCGGTCCGGACGATCAGAGAATCAGACAATCAGGCGATCAGACGTAGTCCTTGTACTTCTGGAGGAGGCGCACCGGCTTGCGGAGCGCATCCTTACGGAAGGGATCCCCCAGCTCGCGGGTACACATGATCTCCAGCACCGTCGTCTTGCCCTCGTGCATCTGGGCGTCGAGGGCCTTGGAAAGCGCCGGACCGACCTCGCCCAGCTGGTCGACCACGACCCCCTCGGCCCCCATGGCCCGGCCGATACCCGCGAAGCTCGGGTTGTCGAGCTCGGCAGCGACGAAGCGCCGGCTGTAGAAGTCGACCTGGTTCTTCTTCTCCGCACCCCACTGGCGGTTGTGGAACACGACTGCGGTCACCGGGATGTCGTGGCGCACGCACGTCATGATCTCTCCCATGCTCATGCCCCAGGCTCCGTCGCCGGCGTAGGCAACAGCCGGACGGTCGGGCGCCGCGACCTTGGCGCCGATAATGGTCGGCAGGGCATACCCGCAGTTCCCGAAGCTCATCGGCGCGAAGAAGCTCCGTGGGCGCTCGAATCGCAAGTAGCTGTGGGCCACGGAGTTG
>JAJYXW010000015.1 GCA_021801525.1 Actinomycetes bacterium | reverse complement strand
GGAGCCCGACCTTCTTTCCGGCCGCTGCAAGGGCCACGGCCAGGTTGACCGTCACGGAGGACTTCCCCACCCCGCCCTTGCCGGATGACACCCCCACGACCCGAGTGCGGGAGCGCCGCTCGGCCAAGCGGTTGGGCTTGGCGCCACCCCTCCCAGGTGCCAGGCGCTCTATCAGGGACGACCGCTCGGCGGGCGTCATCTCCACGAAGGTCAACTTCAGATCGCGAAGACCGCCCAGAGCCCCGAGCGCGTCGCGTACCGCCACCTCGAGCAGATCGACACCAGGCCAATCCTCGACGGGGAGGGCAACCACGACCGACACGCGGCCTCGCCGCTCTCGCACTTCGCGGACCATTGACAGCTCCCCCAGGGGGAGCCCCAGGTCCGGCTCGGTGACCGCGTCGAGCAACCTGGACAGCTCTGCCTCGTCGACGTCCACTGCGCACCTCCGGCTGCTCGGCTCGTACCGGCGGTGGTGACCGCCGGCCTTCATGCGGGGCATTAATGCGGTTCCGAGCGGCTTCCGACTGCACGGGCACGCTCGAGGTACCCCGGGTGCAACTCGACCCAGGAATGCTCTCCGCGAAACGATAGGCTAGTGGTGTGAAAGTGGTGGCAAGACCGGGGCCAGGCGCACCAGAGCGCACCAGCGCCAATACAGGCAGCGGCGCTGCCCAGCTACCGCGCGCTACGACATCCCATTCCCGACGCCAGAGCGAGCCTGTAGACGGCAGCCAGTTCTCCGCTGCAATATCCGCCATGACAGCCGCCCTCGGAGACCCCACGCGCCGGGAGATCTACCTCCACGTACGCTCCGGCACCGGCACGACCGCTGCGGCTGTGGCGCGCGACTTCGGCCTGCACCCGAACGTCGCCCGTCACCACCTGGACAGGCTGGCCGCCGCCGGATATCTCACGGTGAGATTGGGACACTCCGCTGGGTCTGCCGGAAGGCCCGCCAAGCACTATCACGCGGCGGGCCCGCCCTCTGACGCCTCGGCGCTCGACCTGCTGGCCAAGCGCGACGACCTGGTCGTCTCCCTCCTCGTAGCAGCCCTGGACCGGCTGGGTCCCGCAGTCGCAGAGGAGCTTGCCGAGGAAGTCGGCGAGGCCTACGGGCACAGCCTTGCACAACGCATAGCTCCAGGTGAGGGCCAGCGCTCGCTGCGGGGCGCGATGCAGGTGATAGCCGAAGCCTTGACCGCTCACGGGTTCGCGGCCCGAGCAGAGGAGCGCGGGTCTAGCACCGCGGTCGTGTCCGAGCACTGCCCTTTCGGAGCGGCGGCTGCCGAGCACCCGGTCATCTGCGCCGTGGACAGGGGCCTTGTCAGGGGGCTCCTCTCGTGCCTGTGCGCCGAGCCCGCCGACGCGGCCCACCCGGTTGTGCTGTCCTCGCGTGCGCGTGGCGACGACGCCTGCGTTGCCACGGTCTGAGGCACCGCTCACCCGGCACCGTGGCTCGCCACTACCTGGACCACGCTTCGACCACCCCGCCCCGACCCGAGGCAGTGGCAGCGATGGTGCGCTGGCTCACGGGAGACTCGGAGCTCGACGTTCCAGCCGACCCGGGTAGGGTCCACGCCGAGGGCCGCACTGCCAGGGCAGCGCTGGAGGTCGCCCGCGAGCAGGTTGCCGCACTGCTCGGAATGCCGCCGCGCAGCGTAGTGCTCACCTCGGGCGGCACCGAGGCCGTGAACGCCGCCTGCTTTGGAGCGACCAGGGCCAGACCCGGCGCACCGGTTCTCTTGGCGCGCGTCGAGCACTCCTCGGTGCGCGAAGCCTCCGAACGCTTCGCCGAGACGATCGATGTCGCCGTGGACGGATCCGGCCGCATCGATCCCGAGCACGTCGATGCCACGCTGGCACGCCTGGCCGCTGCAGGCCGCAATGCAGCGCTCGTGCACTGCCAGGCTGCCAACCACGAGGTCGGCACAATCCAACCGGTAGGTGCGGTCGCAGAGGCATGCCAGCGCCACGGGACCCTGCTGCACGTCGACGCCTGCGCGTCGGCCGGTCACCTGCCCTCGGAGGCCGCCACGTTCGGAGCCGACCTCGTCTCGGTGAGCTCACACAAGCTCGGTGGCCCGCCCGGCGTCGGGGCGCTCGTCGTAAGGCGTGGGCAACGCATCGACCCTCTGATCGTCGGTGGCTCGCAAGAGCGCGGCCGGCGAGCCGGGCTCGAGAACCTCCCGGCCGCTATCGGCTTCGGTGCCGCTGCCGCCGCGCTCGTGCAGCCGGGAGCAGTCGAGCGCGAGGCGGAGAAGGCGCGGGCCCAGGTGGCCTCCCTGACCTCGGCGGCGATCGCCGTCGAAGGGGTGGAGGTCCTGGGTGACCCCGATCCTGCCGGCCACCTGCCACACGTAGTGTGCTTCGCCGTCGAGGGAGTGGAGGGCGAGCCTCTGCTGCTTGCGCTCGACCAGACCGGCATCGCCGCGCACTCGGGGTCGTCATGCTCCTCGGAGGCGCTGGAGCCCTCACCCGTCCTCACCGCCATGGGCAAGGACCCCGAGCGCTCGCTTCGCGTGTCCGTCGGCTGGAGCACCACCGATGCCGACGTGGAGGCATTCTGCCAATCCTTCGGCCCAGCCCTCGAACGCCTCAGGATGCTCAGAACCTGAACGGCGAGAACGCCCGCCTCAGGCCCCAGGAGGCAGGGCGTCGTGCGCTTCGGAGAACGCTTTCACCAGAAACGGGTGGGCGCGGGCCAGCACCGAGGAGGGAGGCCTTTCGGCCAAGAACAGCCTGTACTGCTCCACCGCGGCCGATGGCTGGCCGCGGTCGAGATCGATGGTCCCCAGGTAGAGGTGGCCCGCGTACGCGCTTGGGTCCAGAGCCACGGACTCGGCGACGAACGATGCCCCTCTCTCCTCGACCGCCCGGTCCTTGCTCTGGATACCTGCCTGGTACTCGAGCCATCCCGCCTCAGCGAGCGCGACCGGCTGGCGGGAGTCGCTCGCGAGCACCTGCTCGTACACCTGGAGCGCCTGGAGGTACTGCCCCTTCGCCTCGAGCACGGCGGCCTGCGCGAGACGGCGCTGCACCAGCTGGCCCGGGCTCAGGCTCACCGACCCGGTCGCGAACTGCCCAGGCAGACGCTCGGTGAGCTTTGCCGCTACCAGCACGATCGCTGCTGCAGCAAATGCCGCGAGCGCCCCGACGACGAGCAGCCGCCTCCGGCGGGAGGCTCGCAAGCCTCTATGGCCTACCGGTTCCGGTGACGCCCCAGGCTCGCCGGTCGCCCCAGGCTCGCGCTGACCCGGCACACGACTCTCCAGCGCCCTGAGAACCTCGGCTGCTCTCGCCGTGTGGGCATCGCGCAAGGCTTCATAGTCCTCCGGCGACACGTCACCCGCATCGAGCTCGCTCTCCAGATCCTCGATCGAGCGGAGGAGGAAGTCGAGCTCGGACTCGAGCCCCTCGGAGCCAGCCATCGACCTATCTCGGGCATTCATGGAGCGCTGCCCAATCGTTCCTTCCTGGCGCGGCGCACGAGCTCACGGTCGTCGTCACTAGGACGAGCCACATCCACGCCGCGGCGTCGCCAGAAGAACACTGCCAGGGCCGCCAGGGCGGCGAGGGCGGCCAGGGCGGGCAACCACCACACGAGTCCGGCCAAGCCGGTGGACGGAGGCCTGAGCAGTATCCCCTCCCCGTAACGGCTCACCACGTAGTCCTCGATCTCCCGGGCCGACTGCCCGGAGCGCAGTCGCGCCAAGATCACCCGCCGAAGCGTCACCGCCGTAGGAGCCGAAGATGTAGCGACCGAGAGCGCCTCGCAGCTCGGGCACCGGATGTCGTGCTCGATCGCGAGCGCCTGGCGCTCGAACGAGGGGCTCTTCGATTGCGACGTGGCGAGCGCGACCGTGACGCTCCCGAGGAGCAGGACGACAAGCGCCACGGCAGGCAGGTGGCGCCGCCAGCCGGCACGGGCGCCTGATCCGATGTCATCATCCGAGGGCCGGCGCGGTTCACCTGAGCCGGGCGATTCTCCGGCTCCTCCGGCTTCACCTGCTACAGCGACCTCGTCTGTTCCAGCCACCTCAGCCACCTTCCCTCGCCAGGACCGCGTCGAGGTAGCGCGCTGTCACCGGCCCGTCGATGTGGGCGACAACGAGCCCGTCGGGAGCAATCACGAAGGTCTCGGGAGGCCCGCGCACCCCATAAGCCAGAGCTATCCGGCCCGAAGGATCAGCCACAGCCGGCCATGTCGCACCAGTCGAAGCAAAGAAGGCCCGGGCGTTCGACGCGGTGTCTGCGAAGACCACTCCGACCAGCGCAGGCCCGGCGGGCGAGCGGTGCTGGTAGGCGAAGCTCACCAGGTGCGGCTCTTCGGTACGGCAGGGTGGGCACCAGGTGGCGAAGAAGTTGAGGACGACGAAGCGGCCCCGGTACGCCGAGAGGCGGAACGGTGCCCCGGTGACGGTGGTTGCGTCGATCGGCGGCGCCTTCTTGCCGACCAGAGGTGTGATCACCTCGGTGGCGGTCGCCTGCGGCCTCGTGGCCAGAACAGCCACGATCCCGGCTATCACGACCAGAACGCCGACAGCGATCCACCTCACCGGCGACCTCTTCACGCTCAGGGCTCCTCTCCTCCGCCCCGGGGGCCTTCACGCACCACGGCACCAGCCCCCATGAGCTCGGGCGCTGGGCTCTCCTGGACCCCGCCGGCAGGATCACTCGAGGGGCGGCTGCCATGCCGGACACCTGACGCGGGATCGGTCGGCAGGCGACGCCTGCGCCCGGGGATCGCCGCGAGGAGCGCCCCCGCGGCAAGCACGGCCCCGCCAACCCACAACCACATGACGAGAGGCTGCACCACCACGCCCAAGGTCACCGGACCTCGCGGGTGTGCCGGAAGCGCGTCGATAGTCAGGTAGACGTCGTCTATCACGCTGGAATCGATGGCTGGCGTGCCGACGGCCTCCGTGGAAGTGCCGTAGTAACTGACGGCCGGGGTGAAGATCCCACCTCCGTCAACGCGCACCCTGGCAAGGGTGGCTGTCCGGGCCGGCGTCCTGAGCGTCGCCGGCCCGACGTAGGTAAGCGTGTGACCGTCGAAGACGGCGCTCTGGCCCGGGGAGAGCCTCACCTGACCTCGTGTCCCGAAGGAGGTAGCGGACGCCAGAGCGACGGCGATGACCACCACTCCCAAGTGGACCACCATGCCGCCGTTCGCCCGCCCTACGAGGCCGCGCCAGGCTCCCTGCCCGCGAGCGTGCGAAGCCCTGGCGGCGAGCAGGAGCTGGCGGAGGTTGGAGACTGCGGCAAACGTGCCCAGCCCGAAGGCAGCCAGGTCGGCGAGATCGCGAATGCCCCCTGCCACGCATGCCGCCACCACGATGACTGCCGCCCAAGCCGGGACGGCGAGCCTGTGGCCCATCGTCGCCCGGCTCGCCTTGCGCCACGGCAATGCCGGTCCTACGCCGATGAGCACGAGCAGGACCAAGCCGAGGGGCATGGTCATGGTGTCGAAGTACGGAGCCCCGACCGTCACTTGGCCGCCAGCTAGCGCCTGGTAGAGCAGCGGGAACAGGGTGCCGAGCAGCACGACGAATGCGAATGCGGAAAAGACGAGATTGTTGGCGAGGAAGGCGCCCTCGCGGCTGAGAGGGGAATCGATACCCGAGGGCGATCGCAGCTTGTCGCCTCTCCAGGCAATGAGGCCTAGCCCGGAGACGAGGACCGCCGCCAGGAGCCCGAGAAACAGCGGACCGATGTTGGAGTCAGAAAAGGCATGGACCGAGACGATGACGCCGGAGCGGGTGAGGAAGGTGCCTAGGATCGTGAGAGCGAAGGTGGCGATCACGAGTGACAGGTTCCACACCCTGAGCAGCCCCCTACGCTCCTGAACCATCACCGAGTGCAAGTAGGCGGTGGCAGTGAGCCAGGGAAGGAGCGCGGCGTTCTCCACCGGATCCCATCCCCAGAAGCCGCCCCAGCCCAGCACCTGGTAGGACCACCACGCTCCGAGGAGGATGCCGATTGTCAGGCAGGCCCATGCGAACAGGGTCCACCGGCGCGTCTCTATCTGCCATCCTTCGCCCATACGTCCGGTCGCGAGGGAGGCGATGGCAAAGGCAAAAGGCACCGTGAAGCCGATGAAGCCGAGGTAGAGCATCGGCGGGTGGATAGCGACCAGGGGGTTGTCCTGGAGCAGCACGTTAGGTCCGAGCCCATGCGCAGGAGGCGCGCCCGAGAAGGTGCGGAACGGATTGGCCGGGCTGACCAGCAGCGCGAAGAAGAACGCTGCCACCAGGTAGACGACCAGCGTTGCCCACCCGACCATGGAGTCCTGCGCCCGCTTGCGGAAATGCCACACCATCGCCGCGCAGTAGCCCGCCAGCACCAGCCCCCAGAGAAGGAGCGATCCAGCGAGGGCCGACCACAGGCCGGTGATCGTGTAGAGAAACGGAGTCCGGCGGCTCGAGTTCTCCGCCACGTAGACGATCGAGTAGTCGTGGGTGAGCAGGGCGCGCTCCATGGCGATGGTGGCGATTACTGCTCCAGCCAGCACCAAGACGGCATACACCTGTCCCGAGCGCACCACCTGAGGCTTGCCTGTGAGAAGGCCATAGCCGATGACTGCCGCGCCGAGCAGCGCTCCGGCGAGGGCCAGGATCACGCCGCTGTGGCCTACCAGCGCGTTCAACGCTTCGGGGACCCCGCTCGAACCGGGCGCACAGCCTGCTTGGCAGGCACGGAGCGCACAGCCTGCTTGGCAGGCACGGAGCGCACAGCCTGCTTGGCAGGTGTATAGGTGGCCGAGTGCTTCACCATGATCTGGTTGGTCCAGAAGCTGTTGCCGGCGAAGTGGCCAACCAGCACCACCCCGATACCAGGCTGGAATATCGGGGACGGCAGGTCATGCGCCTCGACGGGCTCGCGCAGCCCGCCACCTTCTATCTCGAAGTCGATCCCGCCGGGCACGCGGCGGATCGTGCCAGGGACAACCACGCCGCTCAGGCGGAACGTGCTGCTCCCGAGCTGGGCCCGGTCGTGGAGAGCCTGGGGGACCGTGTCGTAGAAATCGAGGGAGGTGCCTATCCCCTTGGCGAGGAGGAAGCCGACCACCCCCAAGAACGCGGCAGCGACCACACCAAGACGCCATCCCCGCAGCTTCCTCCGCCGGGGTGCGACCTGCCGGGGCGCGACCTGGCGGGGCGCGACCTGGCGGGGCGTAATCTCGCGGGGCGCTGCCGGTCCTTGCACGGCGGGGGTCCCGTCTGAATCGCTCACTGCTGTCCTTCTCCGGCAGACCCACCGGCGTTCCCCGACAGGCTCGAGCTGCCCGCCGGGCTGGTGAAGCGTGCCGCCAGCTTCTCCAACCGACGGCGGCGCCAGGACAAGCGCAGGCCGTACACACCAAGAACCCCTACCGCAACCGCATAGCCGGCATACATGTAGCTCATGGCTCCACCCCCCGGCCAGCTTCCACCGGGACCTTCCCCGGTGCTTCACGGCCATCTGGGGCATCACCGCCCCGGAGGAGGGGGAGATCTCCCGCTCGAGCCCCGGTCTCCAGATCCTCCACGCTCGCCTCGTGCACTGCCCGCCCGCCGACACCGAGGACGCCACCTTCTGCCCAGCGCTCCTCGAGTACAGAGTCGAGCCCCGCTTCATCGAGGTAGTCCTCGATGGCGGCAGAGCGCATCCTGATTGCCAGCATCCAGAAGAACAGCAATGTGAAGGCGACGAACCCGAGCAACATCGTCCATGCCATCGACCCGTATATCTTGACCGACAAAGTCGGCGTCAAGACGGTCGCCTGCTGGTGGAGCGTGCGCCACCAGAGCACCGAGAAGTGGACAATGGGCACGTCCAGCGCCGACACCAGGGCGGCGACGGCCGACCTGCGGGCTCGGGTGTCAGGTTCGGAGGGTACCCGCCGCAGGGCCAGGTAGCCGAGCTGGAGCACGAAGAGAAGCGCCGTCGAGGTGAGGCGCGCGTCCCAGGCCCACCAGACTCCCCAGGTCGTACGTCCCCATATCGAACCCGTGACAAGCGTGAGCCCGGTGAACACCGTCCCCACTTCCATCGCGGACGCGGCCAGGCGATCGAAGAACGAGCTGCGCGTGCGGGGCCAGAGCCAGAGCGCGCTCGCGATCCCCACCGTCCCGAAGGCCACGTAGAGAGCTATCCACGCCACTGCCGGGTGGACGTAGACCAAGCGCACCAGGTTGCCCATCGTCTCGCCCGGTGGGGTCACCCACAGCCCGAGCCACACCGTGGCGGCAACACCGACGAACGCCGCTAGCCCGACCGACCTCACGATCCACGTCGTACGGCGCGACCACGAGCCCGGAGGCACCCTGGGGCCAAGGCCTGGATTGGATCCTGAGCCGGCGGTCACGCCGTTGGAGATGCCAGTCATGCTGCCTCCTCGATCGACCCGAACACGAGAACACCTAGCGAGAGGTAAACCGCCGCGAAGACTGCCAGTAGCCCGATCCAGGGATCGCCACCGCCCAGGAAGCCCGCGCCCCCCAGGAAGCCCGCGCCGTGCAACGAGCCTGCGCTGCCCGCTCCAGTCGACAGTGCTGCCTGCCAGGCCCGCGTCCCCGCCAAGAGGACCGGCGCGACAACAGGCAGCAGCAAGAACGGGAGCAGGGTCTCGCGCACCTCGAGCCCGACAGCCAGTGCTCCGTAGATTGTGCCGGACGCCGCCAGGCCGAGAGTGGCGAGCAAGCACGCGCCCGTCACGCCCCAGAGTGAGCGAACACCCGCTCCGTAGAGGAACACGACACCCGCTCCGAGGACGATCTCCAGAGCGGCTAGCTGCACCGCCACGGCGGCTGCCTTCCCGAGGAACACGCCGGCCGGCTCCAGGCCCGCGAGCCTGAGGCCGTCGCGGGTGCCGTCAGTGGCCTCGATCGCGAAGCTCCGCTGCACGGCCAGGACCGAGGAGAAGAGCACCGCCACCCAGAACAGCCCCGGGGCAGCCTGGAGGAGCGTCGAGCGCCCAGGGCCGAGCGCCAGGGCGAACAATACGAGCACGAGGACGCCGAACGGGAGGACCTGGTTCAGCACCACGCGCGAGCGCAGCTCGATCCGCAGATCCTTCCCCGCCACCAAGAGCGCGTCACGCCACATTTGCACCGCTCCCCATCTCAGCGGGAACGACCCTGTCAGCCGGAACGACCCTGTCAGCCGGAACGACCCGGCCGCCGGCCATGGTCACCACACGCGTCGCGAGCTCGAGCGACGCCTCGGGCTCGTGCGAGACGAGCAGCACCGAAGCACCGCCGGCCGCCGCTGCGACCACGAGATCGCCGAGCAGCGAGCGGGCGGCCGCGTCGAGGGACGCGTGGGGCTCGTCGAGCAACCATAGCTCCGGGCGCCTCGCAACGAGCACTGCCAGGGCCGCTCGCCGGCGTTGGCCCGCCGAGAGCCGGCCCACGGCCGTCCTCTGCAGGCGACCGCCCAGGCCCATCATCTGCGCTGCATCGTCGATATCGCCTACCGGCACCCGGGCTGCACGCGCGGCGAAGCGCATGTTCTCGTCGACGCTCAGATCGTCGTAGAGGAAGCTCGAATGGCCGAGCAGGCCGACACGCCTGCGCACTTCCTGGCGCTCCCGGTAGAGGTCGTAGCCGAGGACCGACGCTTCGCCAGACGAAGGAACGAGCAGCCCCGCACAGAACCTGAGGAGTGTCGTCTTCCCCGCTCCGTTGGGCCCCTGCACCACGACCACCTCCCCGCGTTCGACGATGAGGTCGGCTCCGGCGAGCGCCGGGAACCGCCCAGTCAACGCCACAGCGGCACGGAGTCGGACTGCAGGGGGCATGGGAACGCGCCAATGCTAAATGCAACCGGGCGCCCCGCACCAAGCGCGCCCCACACCAAGCGCGCGGAGCCTGGCCCGGGCAGCGGACCGGCTCAGCTCACGCTGAGGCGCCCCAATCCGACGGCACGCAGCACGTCGCCCACGCCGGCGGAGACGAGGTGAAGCTCGCCGGTCACTAGCAGCATGCCGAACGCGACGAGGCAGGCACCCGCGGCGAGGTCGACAGCCCAGATCCGCCTCCTCGCAAGCGACCAGAACGTGCTCAGCCGCCCGAAGGCCAACCCGGTCGCCACGAAGGGCACCCCGAGGCCGAGCGAGTAGACCACCAGGAGAGCGATGCCCGAACCGAGCGTGGCGCGCGTCGCCGCGAGGCCGAGCACCGCGCCGAGCACCGGCCCGATACAGGGCGTCCAGCCGAAAGCGAAGGCCATGCCCATCACCGGAGGGGCCCACGCCCCGAGGCGTGAGGGGCGCGGATGAAAACGGCGCTCGGACATGGCGAACCTCGGCACCGCGACGCCGGCAAGCCAGAGCCCCATCGCCACGACGAGCGCGCCGGCAACGATGTCGAGGCCGCGCTGGTGGCGCAGGAGCAGCTGGCCCACGCCGGAGGCCGCTGCCCCTAGCGCGGTGAAGACCAGCGTGAACCCCAGAACAAAGCCGAGCGAGCCGCGCAGCAGCGCCCTGCGCTCGGGGCGCGACCCCGATCTCATCTCCTCCACGGAGATGCCCGACACCATCGACACGTACCCAGGCACGAGCGGCAGCACGCACGGTGACAGGAACGACAAGATGCCCGCCCCGAAGGCTACGAGCAAGCCCAGCGGATCCGCGCGAACCACTCAGATACCCGGGGAGCGTTCCCGCAAGACGAGCCCCACGGACGGCCTCAGCGCAGGCGCTCCCGCAAGAGCGCGCGATCCGCGTCCACCATCATCGCGACCAGACCGGCGAAGTCGACCTCGCGCTCCCACCCGAGAACCTCTCGCGCCTTGGTCGGGTCGCCCACCAGCAGGTCCACTTCGGCTGGCCGGAGGAAGCGCTCGTCCACCACTACGTGCTCCTGCCAGTCGAGGCCAGCATGCCCGAAGGCCGCTTCGCACAGCTCGCGAACCGAGTGCGTCTCCCCCGTCGCCACTACGTAGTCGTCGGCATTGTCCTGCTGGAGCATGAGCCACATGGCACGCACGTAGTCGGCCGCGTAGCCCCAGTCGCGCTGGGCGTCGAGGTTGCCGAGGGCAAGCTTGTCGTCAATCCCACTCGCGATGCGCGCTACGGCGTGGGTCACCTTGCGGGTGACGAACTCGAGTCCTCGCCTCGGGCTCTCGTGGTTGAAGAGCATCCCCGAGGAGGCGTGAAGGCCGTAGCTCTCCCGGTAGTTGACGGTGATCCAGTGCCCGTAGACCTTGGCCACCCCATAGGGGCTCCTCGGGTAGAAAGGAGTCGTCTCGCGCTGGGGAACCTCGTGCACCTTGCCGAACATCTCGGACGAGGAGGCCTGGTAGAAGCGGATCTCGGGGTCGACCATTCGGATGGCGTCCAGCAGGCGCGTCACCCCGAGCGCCGTGGTCTCGCCGGTAAGCACAGGCTGGCCCCAGGATGTCTGCACGAAGGACTGCGCGGCGAGGTTGTACACCTCGGTGGGCCGGTGCTCCTTCAGCAGCCCGATGAGGGAAACCTCGTCGAGGAGGTCGCCAGAAACCAGCGTGAGGCGGTCCTGGATGTGGTCGATGCGCTCGAAGTTGAGCGTGGAAGAGCGCCTGAGCATCCCTACCACCTCGTAGCCCTGGTCCAGCAGGTGCTCGGCAAGGTAGGAGCCGTCCTGGCCTGTTATGCCGGTTATGAGTGCTCGCTTGCGCATGCTTGCCTTCTTCCCTTGGGCCGGTCCGCTGCCCTGCCAGGTTACCGGTGGGCCGACACCGCTCCCTCCGGATCAGCGTCCCCGCCAGGTCGCTTCGCGCTTCTCCAGGAACGCTGCTATGCCCTCTGCCGAGTCCTCCGTCATGGTGGTGATGGTGAGCATCGCGTGCAGGTACCCGAGCGCGTCCGCGGACGCCATGTCCCATACAGCGTAGAACGCGCTGCGCCCTAGCCGCATAGCCGCAGGGGACTTGGCGGCAAGGCTCGCGGCCAGCTCCTCGACGGCGGCGTCGAGCTGGTCGTGGGGGACCACCCTGGTGACGAACCCCATCCTCAGCGCCTCCTCCGCCTCGACCACTCGCCCTGTCATCATCAGCTCGAGCGCCTGCTTCGGCGGCATGGAGCGCACCAGGGGGACCGTGATCATGTAAGGCCATAGCCCCACGTTCACCTCGGGAGCTCCGAAGCGGGCGCGCTCGGAAGCCACCACCATGTCGCATGCGAGCGCGAGGCCGAAGCCACCGGCCATTGCCCAGCCCTGGACGGAGGCGATCGTCGGCTTACCCATCGACCACATCTCCCCGAAGAGCCCTGCGAGCTCCCCCCGCGCGTCGTGAACCGGAAGGAACCCCTCGTCGCCGCCTGCCATCCCGCCCAGGTCCGCCCCGGAACAGAACGCCTTGTCGCCAGCACCGGAGAGCACCACCACGCGCACCTCGGGGTCGGCCTTGGCCTCGGCGAACGCGGCACGCAGGCCTCGGACCACCGCCCAGGACATGGCGTTTCGCACCTGAGGCCGGTTGATGGTTATGCGGGCCACCCTGCCCCCGCAGCTCCTCCCTGCGAGCACCTCGGCATCAGCCGCCCCAGCCTCCCCAGCCGGCTCAGCAGGCATGACGGGCGCTCCGGGCACTGTCGGGTTCCACGGTCGTCACTCGGGAAACCGTAGCGGCATGTACAAGGCCGCGTCAGATCTCCCTCCGCCACATCTCCGGCGCCAAGCCCGCGGAGCCAAGCGAGCGTCTCGCTAAGCCAGCTCTTGTGGTGGATGGGGTGGCTGGGCGATAGGGAGGGTGGCCCAGCCTTGAGGGCGGGCGCCCAGGCCCTGGCCCGTCACTGCGTCGACGTGCTCGGCAAAGCCGCTCCGGATCATCGCCCTCATCGACGACATGGCGAGCTCGTCGCCCAGAACGTCCCTCCCCCGGCGCCGTGCCGCCAGCACGAACAGGTACGTGAGATGAGGCCAGACCGATCCTCGGCCATAGCCCGAAGGGTCGAAGCCGGCCTCCTCACGGCTGGTCCCGCATGGTCCGAAAGGTGAGGCCAGATGCCCATCCCCGGAGATCGCAGCAAACACCCTCTCGGCGCGCTCCTCGCTCCTCGTCACGAGAACTGCCAGCAGCGCGTCGAGCACGCCATGACAGGCGCGATCGCCACTCGTCAGGTCGAGATCCGCCCAGGTGCCCCGACCCTCGTCCCAGAGGAACTCGTCTATCGCTTCCGCCAGGCTCTCCGCAGCCTGTCCGAGCCACGCGGGTCCACCGGCAGCATGGAGCTCGGCTGCGTTGAACGAGGCCAGAGCGTTGAACGAGGCCGCCGCTACCGAGAACCGCGGGTTCGTCAACGCCGATCCGGCCTCGCCTAGCTCGAGCGAGGAAACGAGGGAGAGCTTTACCGACATCCACCGGCGCCTTTCGAACGGCGTCCCCGACCAGGCGCCCCAGCGAGGGTTGTCGTCGGCCCCGGACTCCCACGGGTGGACTATCCGCACGAGGCCGTTCGGCTCGAGGCGTCTCTCGAACAAGAAGCGCATGGCTCGCTCGGCCGGCTCGATCAGCTCGTCCACCGGCCAGCCCGACTCGGCCAGCACGCGTATCGCGTGGCCGTACATGGGCGGCTGCGTGATCGTGGACCAGAGCGGCCGACCCCAAAGCCCGCGAGCCGCGCCCGGGTCCGAGTGATAGGTCATGTGGGGCAGGAAGCCGTCCAGCTGCACGGATCCGAGCAGCGTTCGCAGCTCAGCAACCCCGCGCTGGTCATTCAGAGCGCACCACGAGACAGCGTGGAAGCACGAGTCCCAGAGCCACTGCCAGGGATAGACCTGCCTGTTGGGAGGGCAGTACAGCCACTTCGACTCCCACAGGCCCTCGAGGACTGCACCTGCGGCCCCTGCGGCGCCTTCTGAACCATCGGAACCTTCGGAACCTGCGGTACCTGCGGTACCTGCGGTACCTTCCTGAAGGTCATGGCTGCGAGCGGCCAGGTCGCCTCCGGCCTCGCCGCTCATGCCCTCACCACCGAGGCAGCCGCCGTGATGGCCTCTAGCAATATCGCCGCCGAGCCCCGAGGCGTGAAGCGCTCTGGGAGCACCACTGGGCCTGGCATGTCGTACGAGCGGTCCACCGCCCTACGCACCGCCTCGGCGAAAGATCGCGGGTCCAGCCCCTCCATGCACTCGTTGGGGGGAAGGGTAACCTCCCGGAGCCCGCCGAGCCCGCTCGTCACCAGGGGGCATCCAACTGCCTGCGCCTCGAGCGCCACGAGGCCCAATCCCTCTGGGGCGATAGAAGGGCATACGACTGCTCGCGCCGATGCATACAGGCGAGCCATGCCCGCGCCGGGAGGAACGGGTGGCACGAGGCGTACGTCACACCGGGCCGCAGATACGGCTCGCCTCAGGATCGAGTGCTCGTTCGTAGGAGCGCTCCACGGGTTCAGGTTGTCGGTCACGACCAGCTCCAACCCGTCGCAGGCGGGCTCCGCGAACCCGGCCAACGCCAGTTCGACGCCCTTCTTTCTGAGCAGGCGGTGCGGGAAGAGCACCACCGGTCCCTCCGGCTCGTATGGAGTCGCCGCGAACACCGGGTCTATGGAGGGAGGCACCTCGGCGCAGGACGCGGGTGGGAGCGATGCCACGAGCTCGACCTCCCAAGCCAGAGCGCGGCTGACCGCCGCCACCGGCTGACGCCGGAGCACCTCGGCACACCGCTCGAGCTCGGCGGTCCCACTGACGCCCCAGGCGTCCGGGTAGTTGTGGAGAATGTGCAGGACAGGCCCCTTGGCCCAGGTGCCCCAGAGCGGACGATTGCTGAGCACGACAACGCCCGCGTCGAATCCGTTCACGACAGCCCTGGCCTCAGCATGGGAGCTCACCTCGTGGACCGTGCCCGATAGGGCTCCGCGGATCCCATCGCCCACCGAGCCGAAGCTCAGGGCGCTCACCCTGTCGGTCCTCGACAGCTCGGCAATCCATCGCCCCAGCACCGCCTCCAGCGCCCCGCGGCCGGGGTCCAGGGGCGCCAGGTCGGTACCGGCAAATAGGATTTCTATGGCCACAGGATCCTGATCTGGATGAATACTCGGCAGGGGGTCCGGTTCGCGAGAACCCGGAGGAATGCCAAGCTAGCGCTCCTCGTCGGGAGGAGCGCGCGTCCGGGCAACCTGGAGCGACACGTGCAACCTGTGGTCCTAGCCACTGACGGATGATCCTCGCCACCGCCACCCGAAGCGCCTACGCTTCCTCCGATGCCAATCACCAGAGCTCGAGCAGGAGGAGAGTCGAGCGGCTAGCGCGTGAGCACGCAAGTGGCACGGCTGGAAGGGCGAGCACGGCTGGAAGGGCGAGCACGGCCGGCAGAGTTGAGGAGTTGTTGGAGCAGTGAGCCAGGGCGCGAGAGGAGAAGAGGGCACCCCGGCAAGGCGCTTGAGCGCTGACGAGCGCCGGAGCCAGCTGGTGGATGTCGCCCTCCACGTGTTCGCCGAGCGGGGCTACACAGCCACGACCATGGACGACGTCGCAATGGCGGCAGGAGTGACCAAGCCACTTCTTTACCAGCATTTCGACTCCAAGCGTGCCCTCTATCTCGAGCTGGTGGATGCCGTCGCGCTGGACATGGTGGAGGCGATATCCCGTGTGGCCGCAACAGCAGAAGGTCCGCGCCAGCAGGTAGAGGCAGGCATAGCGGCCTACTTCCACCTCGTGGCATCGAGGCAGGCTGCGTTCCGCCTCCTGCTCGGGAGCGACGCCACGGGCGACCCCGAGCTCTCGGGAGCCCTGCGGCGGGTGGAGGAGACGGTCGTCGAGCTCGTGGACACGCTCATCGACGCAGGCCTGGAGCCCGAGCACAGGCGGCTGCTCGCTTACGGCGTGATGGGCATGGCCGAGCAGGCAAGCCGCTACTGGCTGGAGAACCCGAGCACGGGCCCCGCCGGTGCCAAGGAGGGAGACCGGACTGCCATGGAGGCTGAGGCGGCCCGTATGGCCCGGAGGATCGCCGACCTGGCGTGGGCCGGGTTGCGCGCCGTGCATCGCGACTGAAAGGCCGGCGGACATCCGCCAAGCTTCCAGAGCAATTGCAATAAATCCGATCTGTTTAGTAAGCTATTGCTCGATGGCCCGTCGGATCCTGTCCTTCCCCAATCCCGTGAACGAGGTAGCGGCCCGTGTGGTGGCCTGCGCCGTCGTGCTCATGTGCGCAGCAACCATTGGGTTCAGGGAGCCGTGGCTTCTTGTTCCCCTCTGCTACGGGTTCTGGGCCAGGGTGCTCACCGGGCCGAAGCTGAGCCCCCTTGGCCAGCTCGCCTCACGGGTGGTCGCGCCACGGATCGCGGCCGAGCGCCCTGTGGCGGGTCCTCCCAAACGTTTCGCGCAGGGCATGGGCACGGCCTTCTCGACGGCTGCCGTGATCCTCTGGTTCGCTGCCGGGGAGCACGCGGCGGCTCTGGTGGTGGTCTCGCTGCTGGGAGTGGCCGCCTTCCTCGAGTCGGCCTTGGGGTTCTGCCTGGGATGCAAGATCTTCGGGATCCTGATGCGCATCGGGGTGATGCCCGAGGCGGTGTGTGCCGAGTGCGCCGACATCACGCTCCGCTACCGTGAGCTCGGGCCCTCCTGAGCTCGGGCCTTCCTGTACTCGGGCCTTCCTGTACTCGGGCCTTCCTGTACTCGGGCCTTCCTGAGCTCGGAGACCGAGGTTGGAGGTTCGATCCTGCCGGAGCCGCCAGCGCGCCGTTCAGAGCCCGAGAATCGCCGAGCATGCAGGCCACGACGACCACCCGCTCTGCTTGTAGAGCCGGTAGGCAGCCTGGTCCTGCTGCGAGGGAGGCGCCTGGGAGGGCAGGCCCGAGTACCCGAGTCCCTGCCAGGTGCCGAGCGAGAACTGGTAGGCGCCGTAATAGCCGTTGCCGGTGTTCGCCTGGTAGTCGTCGCCGGACTCGCATTGGCGAAGCCGTGCGAAGTCCTGCGCCAGCGATCCGCTGGGCGAGCCTGCCACGAGCGAGATGGACACCGATGCAGGTGGCCCTGCCGCGGCGCGAGCGGCAGCCAGGGCCGCCGCCTGCGCCGCCTGTGCCCGAGCCAGGACCAGGGCATTCTGGTCGGAAGCCAGCAGTGCGTTCTCCTGAGCCAGGCGATCGGCCAGGACCTGGCGCCTGGTGACCAGCGCCTCGAGCGCGCCATTTGCCGCGAGCGTGGCGGCCCTCATCGCCACACGCCGCTCAGCGAGAAGAGCAAGCGCCTCGCTCATGGACGCGACGGCCTGGCGCTGATTTGCCGAGGCGATCGACAAGTACTCCTCGCGTGCTCCGAGAACGCCGCCCCGGCTCGAGAACATCGCGAGCGAGCTTCCTGCCAGTCCCCCAGTGGTGTACTCCTCGACCGCCACCTTGCGCATAGCCAGCTCGGCCGAGCCCAAGCGGGCGCGAGCTGCAGACAGGGCGGACGTTGCTGCTTCCGAAGCTGCCTCGGCAGAAGCTACGCGTGCCGACGCTGCCTCGAAACCAACCGCGAGCTCGTGGAGCTGGCGGCCGGTCGCTACGACGGTAGCACCCACCTGGGCTGCGCGGTCCTGGAGGGCCCCGACGGAGGACGCGACAGCAACACCCGACGCAGCCACCAGGGCAGGCAGCGCAACGGACAGGGCCACCACGACCATGTGCAGCACACGCGCTCCGCCGGTGTGTGCTCGTCGTGGGGCAGCGGCAGCCTGGGAAGACCCGGCAGCTACTGTCACGGGAATGAAACCCTAACGGGTAGTGACGGCTCGGCGCAACCCAGACGCCATGTGGTCGAAAAGGCGGTCAGCCCGCGTGGCAGGGGCGTGGCAGGGGCCTGCCAGGCGCGCGCCAGGCGCGCCACAGGCGCGTTGCGGCTCAGGCGAGCCCGGGCAGGACAGCTCGCGCGAGACGGGAGATCTCGCGAGCGCAGGAGAGGTAGTCCTCGTCATCGCCACCGGCAGGATCTGGCACCTCCCCCTGGGTAGCCGGGTCGACTTCAGCGAGCCCGAGGCGCGCCAGGCGAGCACCGAACGGGTCTCTGCCGGGTCGCAGGCGACCAGCCAGGAAGGGAAGGGTCGCGGTCCTGCTCGCGGCCTCGAAGTGGTGCCGGCGGACGTAGGAGACGTGGTCGGCCTCCATCGCTATCACCACATCGGCCCAATCGACGTCGCCCACAGCTAGATGCCGGCTGCGATGAGGAGGTGGCGGTACTCCGATAGAGCGAAGGGCCTCCCTCGTCCGGAGGCTCATGGGCTGGCCGTCGAGCGCGTGGGTGCCGGCGGTGCGTACCTCGATCGGCTCACCAGATGCCGCGAAGAGGGCACCCGCCATGACCGAGCGAGCCGCGTTGCCTGTGCAGACCACGAGCACACGGGTCACGCCAGCTCCAACGGCATCGACGGGCCGCCAGGCAACGCTGAGACGGTAGGAAGCGTGGACTGCACGCGTCAGCGCGGGCGGTGGCGGGCGGTGCCGGGCTCCTGGGTGGGCATCGACTGCGGGGAGGGCACTGGGAGCACGGGTTCGGAAGCGAGGACCGTGCTCGAGTTGCACGAAGCCGTGTCGAGCCCCGGCAGGTTGGTGTCCACCGCCGGCAGCGGCGGCAATGCCGTGGTGCCGGCCGCCCGAAGATCCAGCGCCCCGGTCAGGTCGCCCGTCACCGAACGGCGCCAGGCACTCAGGTTCGGCACCTCCACGCCAAAGCGAGTCTCCAGGAACCTGAGCATGGAGGTGTGGTCGAAAGTCTCCGAGGAGACCCAGCCGCCGCGGCTGAAGGGCGACACCACGAGCATCGGAACCCGGAAGCCGAGCCCGATCGGCCCGCCGATGCCCTCAGCGGCCGCAGGGAGGGGAGAGACACCCAGGTACTCGCCGGGGGTCCCCGGCGCCGGGGTTGGAGGGGTGACATGGTCGAAGAAACCGCCGTTCTCGTCGTAGGTGATGAACAGGACCGTCTTCGCCCACACCTCGGGGTGCTCAGCCAGCGCCGAGACGATCTGGCTCGACATCGCCTCCCCGAAGGCCGGCGCGGAAGGAGGGTGCTCGGACTGAGGGTCTGATGCAACGATCCACGACACCTGGGGAAGGTTCCCCGAAGCCAGGTCGCTCATGAAGTCGGTCGGGTACAGCGATCCGAACGCTTGCTTGTAGAGCTCAGAGGCCGGGTCGGAGAAGGCCTTGAAGTACAAGAGGACGTTGTCCGACGCAAGGATAGCGAGAGGGCTGCCAGGCTGGTAGATGGATCCGGTAGGGTTGTACGTCTTCCACGAGATTCCATGCGCGCTCAAGCGCTCCGGCATGGTCGCCCACGTGGCAGTGAACTCCACCTTGTCAGAGCTGTTCGTGACGATCACCGGCCCGCCATGGCCGCCATCGGGGTCGATGCTCGCCGAAAGAGACATGAGCCGGTTGGGGTGGGTGGGCCCGATCACCGAGCAGTGATAGTGGTCACAGACGGTGAAGGCGTCGGCCAGGGCGTAGTAGTAGGGCAGGTCGCCCCGGTCGTAGTAGCCCATGACGAGCGGCCCGTTGGCCGCTCCGTCGGAGGCCACGTGCGCCTCCACGAAACGGTCCATCTTCCCGCCGTTCCACGAGCGGTGCTGCGTGCCCCAGTTGTGATCCGGGTCGTTGACGCACCATGCCGTTCCCGCAGCCGTCGCGAGGTGCCACGGGAGCAGCCTGCCCACAGGAGGATCGGTGGTGTTCTCCGGGTACGGCTGAGCAAAGGCGCCGAGGCTCGACCCGTGGTGGTCGTCGAAGCCATCCACCCCGCGCAGCGTGCCCAGGTAGCTGTCGAAAGAGCGGTTCTCCTGCATGAAGAAGATGACGTGCTCGATTGCTCCGAGGTCACCTCCTGCGGGGGCGACGCTCGCAAGGCGCTTCACCGACTCGTGTGAGCCAGATCCGCATGCAGACGCGAGAGCCCCGAGCGCAAGGCCCGCACCGCCGGCCAGGAAGCGCCTGCGGCTCAGAGGCCCGAGCATCGGGCCCGGCAGACCAGCTCCCCGGCCCCCGCTCACAGATCGCCTGTCCGAGTTGCCGCGCAGTCGAATGGAGCTTGCAGCGGCATCGAGACAGATCGTAGCCGCGCGGTCACCTCACGTGCATGCCGGACACGGCTCTCGCAATGATGAGCCTCTGTATCTCGGAAGTCCCCTCGAAGATGGTGTAGATCTTCGCGTCGCGGTGCCAGCGCTCCACGGGGTGCTCCCGCACGTAGCCGGCGCCGCCAAGGATCTGGATGGCCTGCTCCGTGACCCACACGGCGGTCTCGCCGGCGAAGAGCTTCGACATGGACCCCTCCCCCGCCTCGAAGGGCTTACCGGTCGCCCCCATCCATGCCGCGCGCCACACGAGCAGGCGTGAGGCATCCACGCGGGTCTTCATGTCCGCGATCTTGAACGCGATCCCCTGGTTGTCGATGATCGGGCGACCGAACTGCTTGCGCTCCTTCGCGTAGTCGAGCGAGTACTCGTATGCGGCGCGCGCTATACCGACTGCCTGCGCTCCCACTGCGGGCCGAGTCGCCTCGAAGGTCTTCATGGCGGCCTGGCCGCTCGACCTCTGCCCCTCACGCGCCCGGGCGAGCTTGGCGTCGAGCTTCTCCTTGCCACCGAGCAGGCATCGCCCGGGCACCCGGCAGTCGTCGAAGATCACCTCGGCGGTGTGCGATGCACGTATGCCCATCTTCTTGAACTTCTGGCCCATCGCGACGCCCGGGGTTCCCTCGGGGACGACGAAGCTCGCCTGGCCTCTGGCGCCGAGCTCGGGATCGACGGAGGCCACCACCACGTGGGTATTGGCAATTCCACCGTTGGTGATCCAAGTCTTGGTGCCGTTCACAACCCACTCGTCCTTGGCCTCGTCGTAGACGGCCCTCGTGCGAAGGGAGCTCACATCAGAGCCGGCGTCGGGCTCCGACACGCAGAAAGCAGCCAGCTTGAGATCGTCGGGCGTTCCGAAGCACTGGGGGGCCCACTCCATGAGCTGCTCCGGCGTCCCATTGGCGAATATCCCGGCCAAGCCGAGCGTGGAGCCGAGGATGGCCAGGGCAATGCCGGCGTCGCCCCAAGTGAGCTCCTCGTTGACTACGGGCATCAACAGCCCCGTTGGGTCGGTGAACGCGTTGGCCACGAAGTCGAAGGAGTACAGCCCTATCTTCGCCGCCTCCTCGATGATCGGCCACGGCGTCTCCTCGCGCTCGTCCCACTCGTGCGCGGCCGGCCGGATGACGCTCTCCGCAAAGTCGTGGACCCACTTCTGAACTTGGAGCTGGTCCTCGTTCAGCTCGAGTGAGAAATCGGGCATCTGCCCCTCCCTTCGGCGACCCACGACGGGCGCCGGCGCTCGGTTCCAATCAGCTTTCAATCCGCGCGGTCACGGGAAGCTGAGAGTCCCGGTCCGAAGCGGTTACCCTAGAGTAACTGCCTCGGGGCGCGCCAGTCAAGATTGGCGCCCAGCGCCAGGCTGCCACCGTTGGCAAGACGCGCTGAACCGTCCCTAGGGGAGGAACTGTCTCTTCGGAGGGGCGCCGGGGATCACCCCGGCTGCCGTCAGCCTACGGGACGAACGTCGACCGCCTGGAGCCCCTTGGGCCCTTCCTTCAGCTCGAACTCCACCTGCTGACCCTCTTCGAGAGTGCGGTAGCCGTTCATCTGAATGGCCGAATGGTGGACGAACACGTCAGCCCCACCATCGGGTTGGGCGATGAACCCATAGCCCTTCTCTGCGTTGAACCACTTGATCGTTCCCGACGGCACTGAGGTACTCCCCTCTTCTGACATGTTTTGCCTGCGAGGTCACTCTGGCCGCCCGCCGACCGGCACCGCCGTGTCGCCGGAGGACCAACTGCGCCTCGCCTCCAAAGCGTAGCAGCAAGAGACGCACCGTGCCCCATCGAGGAGGCAAAGGGGCGGTTCGATCCCGGCCGACGTCATCTCTCAGCGGTGGACGCGGGTGCCCGAGGGGCCGTCCTCCACCACCCACCCGGCAGCCGAGAGCTGATCGCGGACCTCGTCTGCCCGGACAAAGTCCCTGCGCTTGCGGGCGGCGTCTCGCTCGGCAACGAGAGCCGCCGTAGCAGCATCGAGCTCCGAGCTGCCTGGCTCGACGGCCAGGCCGAGGGAGCCGCAGAGCACGAAGGCTGTCGCGGCGATCTGCGCGCCCAACTGCTGGCTACCCGAGTCGGCAGCGACGTTCGCGGCCTTCACCAGCTCGAAGATGGTGGCCAGGGCCCCTGGCGTGTCGAGGTCGTCATCCATCTTCCGCCGGAAGTCACCTAACGCGCCCGCCTCGGCAAGCTCGCCCGAAGCTGCCTTCTCCTCGGCCTCGTCAGCGCTCATCTCCGACAGACCGCCCGCCAAGCCGAAGCGCCGGGCCATAGCGTCGAGGCGCCCCAGGGCCTCCTCGGCATCCGCCACCGTCAGCGGGCTTACCTCGATCGGGGAGCGGTAGTGCGCTCGCAGCACGAGCAGGCGGTAGGCGCGGCCGTCTGCACGCCGGAGGAGGTCCTCGAGCGAGGTGAAGTTCCCGAGCGACTTGGACATCTTCTCTCCCGTGGCGTCAACCACCCATCCGTTGTGAACCCAATGGCGGGCGAAGCTGCGCCCGAGCACGACCGCCTGCGCCCGCTCGTTCTCGTGATGCGGGAAGGCGAGGTCCTCACCCCCGCCGTGGATGTCGAAGCCGTCGCCCAGCAGGTCGAGCGACATTACGACGCACTCGGTGTGCCACCCGGGACGCCCCCGCCCGAAGGGCGCCTCCCAAGACGGCTCGCCCTCCTTGGCGGCCTTCCAGAGCGCGAAGTCGCGCGGGGAGCGCTTCTCCTCGCCGGGGTCCACCCTCGCGCCTACGCGCAGCGAGCCGAGGCTCTGGCGGGCGAGCAGGCCATAGCCGTCGACGGCGTCGACCGAGAGGTACACGCCGGTGGAAGTGCGGTAAGCCGCGCCGCTGTCCAGCAGCTCGCCAACAACGTCGACCATCCGCCGAACGTAAGCGGTGGCATGGGGCACCTCGGTTGGACGCTTGACCCCGAGGGCCTCCATGGCTGCCCACCACGAGGCCTCCTGATCGCGTGCGACCTCGGACTCGCTGCGCGCCTCGTCGCGAGCCCGAGCGATGATCTTGTCGTCTACGTCGGTTATGTTCGACACGTACCGCACCTCGAGACCGGTCCACTCCAGGTACCGCCGCAGCACGTCGAACACGAGGGAGAAGCGACCGTGGCCCAAGTGCGGGGCGTCGTAGACCGTCGGCCCGCACACGTACATCGACACCCTGCCCGGGTCGCGCAGCTCGAGGCGCCGGACCTCACCGGTCGCAGTGTCGTGAAGGCTCAGCACTCGGGTACGGTAACCCGTTTGTGGAGACTCGCGCGGAGCAACCGGAGAGCGCGCCCCGCGGCGTGCCGGAGAGCGCGCCCCGCGGCGTGCCGGAGAGCGCGCCCCGCGGCGTGCCGGAGAGCACGCCCCGCGGCGTGCCGGAGAGCTTCCAGCCTGGTGCGCCGCGGCTTCCCGACAAGCCATCCCTCGAGGGCATCGAGGAGAAGTGGGCGTCGCGCTGGGAGGCGGACGGCATCTACTTGTTCGACCGCAGCGCCGAGCGCGCCCGCGTCTTCGCCATCGACACCCCGCCCCCGACCGTTTCGGGGTCGCTCCACATTGGTCATGTCTTCTCCTACACCCACACCGACACGATCGCCCGCTACCGCAGGATGCGCGGCGAAGCCGTGTTCTACCCCATGGGCTGGGACGACAACGGTCTACCGACGGAGCGCCGGGTCCAGAACCACTTCGCCGTGCGCTGCGATCCCTCGCTCCCCAGTGACCCCGCCTTCGACGCAGGCTCCTATCCCGCCGCTCAGCGCGCCACGTTGGAGCCGGTCCCCCTTTCGCGGAGGGACTTCGTGGAGCTGTGCCACAGGCTCACAGCTGAAGACGAGCAGGTCTTCGAGGACCTGTGGCGATCGCTCGGCCTCTCGGTCGACTGGGGGTACACCTACTCGACGATCTCGCCCGAGGCCCAGCGGGCGAGCCAGCGCGCGTTCTTGCGCCTGCTCGGGCGCGGCCAGGCGTACTCAGCCGAGTCCCCGACACTGTGGGATGCCGACTTCCGGACGGCCGTCTCACAGGCAGAGCTCGAGGACCGCGAGATACCCGGTGCATACCACCGCCTGCGATTCGCTCGAGTTGGGCAAGAGGGCCTGCAGCGGGATAGGGAGAGCTCGCCCGGGGGAAGTGGCACCGAGAACGTGGAGATCGAGACCACGCGCCCAGAGCTCCTGCCCGCCTGCGTGGCACTCGTCGCGCACCCGGACGACGAGCGCTACCGTCCCCTCTTCGGCACATTGGTCTCGACACCGCTCTTCGGCGTGCAGGTCCCGATCCTCCCCCACGGGCTTGCCGACCCGTCCAAGGGAACCGGCATTGCGATGATCTGCACCTTCGGCGACCAGACCGACGTCACGTGGTGGCGGGAGCTCTCCCTGCCCACCCGTACGATCGTGAGGCGCGATGGCACGCTCGGGCACGCTCCCTTCGGCGAAGAGGGCTGGGAGTCCGACGACCCGGAAGCGGCCGCCGCCTCGTACTCGCAGCTCGAGGGCAGGAGCGTCGCCCAAGCTCGTAGGCGGATAGTAGAGCTCCTCTCGGCGAGCGGAGCCCTGGTCGGGGAACCAAAGCCGATCACCCACCCCGTCAAGTTCTACGAGCGCGGTGAGCGGCCCCTCGAGATCGTCTCGAGCCGCCAGTGGTACATCCGCACCCTCGATATGCGGGCCAAGCTGGCCGACCTCGGTCGGCGGCTTCGCTGGCACCCTCCCCACATGGTGCATCGCTACGAGGCCTGGGTGGAGGGGTTGAACGGCGACTGGAACGTAAGCAGGCAGCGCTTCTTCGGCGTGCCGGTCCCCCTCTGGTATCCGGTGGCAGGCGACGGTTCCGTGGACTTCGACAACCCGATCGTGCCGGGAGAGGACCGGCTGCCGGTAGACCCCTCCGAGGACGTTCCGGAAGGATTCGAGCCGGGCCAGCGTTCTCTGCCGGGCGGCTTCGTCGGGGATCCCGACGTCATGGACACCTGGGCCACCTCCTCGCTCACCCCGCAGATAGCCGGACGCTGGGAGGACGACCCGGACCTCTTCGAGCGGGTGTTCCCCATGCACATGCGCCCCCAGAGCCACGAGATCATCCGCACCTGGCTGTTCACCACCGTCGTCCGCTCAGAGCTCGAGCACGCCAGCCTGCCCTTCGAACACGTCGCCATCTCGGGCTGGGTCCTCGACCCCGACCGAAAGAAGATGTCCAAGTCGAAGGGCAACGTGGTCACTCCCAGGGCACTGCTCGAGGCCCACGGTACGGATGCGGTTCGCTACTGGGCAGCCTGCGGGCGGCCTGGCGTGGACACCGCTGCCGACGAAGGCCAGATGAAGGTCGGTAGGCGGCTGGCGATAAAGGTGCTCAACGCGTCGCGCTTCGTGCTG
>JAJYXW010000120.1 GCA_021801525.1 Actinomycetes bacterium | reverse complement strand
TTCGTTCGCAAGCCGCCCGTCCCGCCAGCGCTCCCAGCAGTCGCCTGGATCAACGAACCGAAGGAGGTGGCTACCCCGACACAATGATTCACACAAGAATCTGCCTCGAAAAGGTTGACATGCGCCGCCAGGGTGCAGCGCGACCCACAGCTTCACCCACAACTGGAGCGGGACTGCTCCTAAGCTCACCACGAGCACGAGCGCTGACCTCACCCTCAGCGTGGGGCCGGAGATCGACGTGCTCGTGGACGGGAGCGTCGGACCGACCTTCAGCGTGGATCCTGGCCTCGAGCTTCAGGTGAACGCCCTACCGCCAACTAGCCAGTCAGCAGGACCCTGGTGGGACCTCCAGGGAGTGGTCGACTTCGACGCAGGTATCTTCTTCGGCTTCGAGCTCGGCCCAGTGCAGGTCACCATCGCGAGCTACCACACGACGCTGTTTCAGACCACGATTCCGCTCTTCCATGCAGCGGAGATAACGACGACCTCGCTGCCCGAGGCGCCTGCGGGATCTCCATACAGCACGACGCTCGCGGCGTCCGGTGGCTTCAGCCCCTATTCGTGGTCCCTCGGCTCTGGCGCTAGTCTGCCTTCCTGGCTCAGCCTTTCCTCTGCTGGGGTGTTCTCGGGCACGCCGCCGCTGAGCGCGGAGAACACCACGGTGAGTGTCCCGGTCGTGCTCTCCGATGCCCTCGGCCCATCTCAGACGGCGACGCTCACTCTCCAGGTCGGGCCACCAGCACCACTGGCGGTCACGACGACGTCCTTGCCCACTGCGACGACGGGCACGTCCTACTCTTCGGCCCTCCAAGCTACGGGTGGCATCACGCCGTATGCCTGGGCCATCACCTCGGGCACGCTCCCCGCTGGCCTCAGCCTCGACGCCTCCACAGGTGTGATCTCGGGCACCCCGAGCGCGACTGGCAGCTCCAGCTTCACCGTGACGCTGACCGACGCGCAGGGCACCAAGGCCCAGGCGGCGCTCTCCATCACTGTGGCGCAGCCAGCGGCCTTGCTCACCTGGTCCGCCCCGGTCTCGATTGACCCGAACAACGGCGGCCTCGGGTCCGTGTCGTGTGCCTCGGCGAGCTTCTGCACGGCGGTGGACAACGGCGGCAACGCCTTCACCTTCAACGGCAGCACGTGGTCCTCCCCGAAGTCGATCGACCCCAACGGATACCCCAACTCCGTCTCGTGTCCCTCGGCGAGCTTCTGCGCGGCGGTGGACCCTGAGAGAGCGCTTACCTGGAACGGCAGCACGTGGTCAGCGCCGGAGTATATTGACTCAAGCGACGGCTACCTCCAGTCCGTCTCGTGTGCCTCGGCGAGCTTCTGCGCGGCGGTGGACTCCTACGGCAACGCGCTCACCTTCAACGGCACCTCGTGGTCCGCCCCGACCTCGATCGACCCGAACCTAGGCGACCTCACCTCCGTCTCGTGTGCCTCGGCGAGCTTCTGCACGGCGGTGGACAACGGCGGCAACGCCCTCACCTTCAACGGCAGCACGTGGTCCTCCCCGGAGGGTATTGACTCAAGCCAACTCGGTCCCGTCGAGCTCACCTCCGTCTCGTGTCCCTCGGCGAGCTTCTGCGCGGCGGTGGACTACGACGGCAACGCGGTCATCGGGCGCTCGTGAGCCTTTCCCACCGTGGCAGTGAGAGTCTGGGCGGCTGTGTCCAGAACCTCATAGCCAATCCCGGCGGCAAAGACTGGCCCCGTGGTTTCCTCAGGACGGTGGTGGACTTCTCCCCACGGTCCTGCTCGTAGAGCCGTCCGCTAGACTATAATCATGGTCTGTGACGACCCTTCCGCTTTCCGAGGTGAAGGCCCGGCTCTCCGAGATCGCAGAGGAGGTCGCGACCACCCATGAACGTGTCCGGATCACGAAGAACGGTCGTGACTACGTCGTGCTGCTCGCGGCGGAGGACCTGGAGTCGATCGAGGCGACGTTGGAGCTCTTGAGCGACGCGGAGGCACAGCGCCGTATCGAGAGCGCCGAGGCCGACGTGGCAGCCGGCAACCTCCTCGACGAAGGGGCAGTTCGGGATCTGCTGGCTGATCGCGCCGGGCGGAAGGCGGGTTGAGCTATCGGGTCCTCGTGGCCCGAACTGCCGCTCGTCAGCTCGCTGAAGGTCTCCCCGAGGGAGTAGCCGCGGCGTGCGTGGAGTTCATCTTCGGCCCTCTCGCAGAAGATCCCCGTCGGGTCGGCGCTCCACTGCGCAAGCCGTTCGAAGGCCAGTGGCGGGCACGGCGTGGGGAGTACAGGGTCCGCTACCGCATCGATGACGCGGCCCAGACGGTCTACGTCCTCGACATCGATCACCGCCGGGATGCCTATCACGGCTGACCGCTTGATCGAGTCCGACAGGACAGGCCGGCGAGGTGACCGAGCGCAGAAATGCCTGATATCTGCTAGGTTTCTTGCATACGTAGTACACGGCCGAGAAGCCGGTCGTGTCAACGCCGAAGGGAGACTGTTCATGACGACTCAGCGTCATGGGCCGCCGCACACCGGGTGGTGGGGGAGTCCCCCCTCCGACACCGCGTTCAGCTCCCACGACCGCTCGCCTTTGGTCGTGCCGCCTTAGAGGTTCATGAGGATGTGGTGATCCCCGGAGCTGCGGTCATGCTCGTTGGGGGCGGCGAGATGCGGAGCCTGCTCCAGCAACAGCTCGGAGGATCTTCTGCATCTCTCTGATCAGGGCCGCGAGGATGCTCAGGTTCTCTGCCTCGGCGGGGGTGTTCTCGATGGCGTCCTAGACGCTCTATGAGCGTGTCCGGATCACGAAGAACGGTCGGGACTACGTCGTACTCCTCGCTGCGGGGGACCTGGAGTCGATCGAGGCGACGCTGGAGCTCTTGAGCGACGCCGAGGCACAGCGCCGGATCCGGTGCGCCGAAGCCGAGATCAGGGCTGGTTACGTCCTCGACGAAGGGGCAGTTCGGGATCTGCTGGCTGATCGCGCCGGGTGACAGCGCGAGTAGAGGCCCGGCAGCGACCTCCATCGGGCTAATCCAGTGGGAAACCTCGCGGACCCGCTATGGTGCGAGCGTCCTTAGAGCGACTGCGCGAGCCGGCCCAGCCATGGAGTCGGCTGAGCAACCGACAGGGTAGCGGGAGGAGATAACGCGATTGGCACGCACATGGTTGTCCATCCGCGTTGATCTCGTCGCTGGCCGCGGCAAGGACCTCTGGCCTCGCCCGGGACGCATCTTCGCCGCGTCGCGTACCCACACGTTCAAACAGCTCGCGGATGCGATCGACGACGCCTTCGCTCGGTGGGATCGGGCGCATCTCTGTACCGTCGGACGCGAACGGATCGACCCCGTCGGGGCACTGGGCATCCTGCCGGACAACCCACTTCCGTACTGGGGGTGGGGCGACATCCCTGACCAGTACCGTCGCCGCTGGGACCTGTGGTTCTGCGCGGTGGCCGTGGCCGACCACGGCGCCAGCCTCGACCAGTTGGAGGAGCTGCTGATCGCCGGGTTGGCGGAGCGCAACAGCAGCAGAGAGGGCACGGAGTCGAAGCTCAGCCACTTAGCCGACTTGCGGGTCTGCCTGGTGCGTCGATCGCGGGTCGGGCACTGGGACGCCTTCCCGGTGAATCCGGAAGTTTACTACCGCTCGTTCCGCCGCAACGTCGAGGTGAAGGGCTTTATCTCGGAAAGCCGGAGCTTCGGTGCCGTCCGGCGGATCCTGGGGCGCCTGGAGTCCCTCGACAAGGCGGGACTGGGGGTCCGAGAGCGCCTTGCACTATATCGTGCGTTCCACACTGCCGGCCTGGAGCTCGCGGACCGGGCCGACGACTCGTGCGGCAACGTCGGCGATATGCGTCGCGACGCGTGGCACTCGTATCTCGACATCGACTGGCAGGCGACCGGGATGTTACCCGAGTCTTATTGGGCAGACCTGTGTGATCTGGTCGTCTTCGAGAACTACGGCCTCGGCTTCAGGGAGGAGACCTTGCCATGGAGCCATGTTCCGGCCGGGCAGGCGGACCTCGTCGAGGGCCTGCTGCTGGCGCTCGAAGCCGAGTGCCGTGCCTTCCACCTCGACTACCGTTCCTACTAAGTGCCCTTTAGTGACACCCGACCGGCACGAACGGTCCTTGCCGGTCTAGGTACCTCCGGTTCCACGTTCACCGCTTCGGATCTTATGCCAGTCCGATGACTGGAGCCCTCGCGCCTTGATGGCCTGGAGGTTCCCTCGCACCCGTGCCCTTTGCCATTGGCGTGTCGCACGTGGTAGCTCCCCACACCAGCAGGTTTCCCCGCAGCTTCGATGCCGGACCCGGAGGTCCTCCGCTCGGGTGTGGTCACACCTGGACTTGCCTGTGCTCTGCGCCGGGCTCGGTGCCCGAGTGC
>JAJYXW010000086.1 GCA_021801525.1 Actinomycetes bacterium | reverse complement strand
TGTGTTGCCATCCAGGCGGCAACGTCGGCGGCGAGCCCGGCGAGGCGGGGGTCGTCGGGGTCCCAGTCGTAAGCTTGGTCGAAGGCCAGGTACAGCCGGGCGAACTCCGGGTCGGCGAGGGCAGCGCATGCCACCTGAGTAGGTGCGCGCCGGTTTGCCTGCCGCGTCGGCCAGGTCGAAGCGCTCGAGCAGCTCGGCGATCCGCTGGCGGCCGGCACGGCGCTCGAGGTGGTTCAAGTCGGCCATCAACTCCAGGTTCTCCCGGCCGCTGAGCAGCCCGTCCACCGCCGAGAACTGCCCGGTCACCCCGATCACGGCTCGCACCGAGTCCGCCTCGGTGACCACGTCGCAGCCGGCGACCCGGACCGTGCCGGCATCGGCGCCCAACAGCGTCGAGAGGATCCGAACCGTCGTGGTCTTGCCTGACCCGTTGGGACCCAACAAGGCGAACACCGCTCCCTCAGGCACCTCGAGATCGATCCCGTCGAGCACCAGCTGGTCGCCAAAGGACTTGCGAACCCCTCGGGCCTCGACCGCCAAGGCGGTACCGCCGGCGGACGGCGGACTGATAGGCGGCTGCTCCCGGCGCCTGCCGCCCGCCAGCCTGTCGTCAGCGGCGGCAGAGGAATGGACCGTGGTGGGGACGCCTACGCGGCGCCACGAACCGTGCGGGTTGCTCATAGCCACATCGTGCAACATTGACGCGAGGTCAAGGTCAAGGGCTTTCTTGAAAGACAAAGTCACCGAGGCGCGGCATGGCCTTGCCGGCGGCAGATGGAACGACAGCACGTTGGGTCCGGCGCAGTCTTGTCGTCCGTCCCGTATGACGATCGGCTTACGGTGATCGCTACGGAGTGCTCCCGAGGGTCCCGTCATGTCCGTAGGACGTTGGTCTACGGCTCAGGGGAGCGTTCGGCGACGAAGATGTACTCCCGCCTGGGTCGGTCCGGCGCGTCACGGACCTCTAGGACCATAAAGCCGCTATCAGCCAGGCTTTCCTCGATTTCCTCACGGCTGCGGAATCGGAGGGTGGATGTCGAGTTGAGGACAATGTGGTCCCTGGTGAAGCGATACGAGTGCCGGAAGGTGACATACGGCAGGGCGACCTCGGTCACTTCCCGCCGCTGCTCCACCTCACCGACGCCGGGCACTTCCCGGATCACCGGGCCCGTCTCGACGGCCCAGTTCTCCCAGGCTCGCCGCTCAGGCCGTCGGGTCTCGAACGCCAGATGGCCGTTGGCCGCAAGTGCCTTGCGGATGCCTCGCAGCGTCGCGATCCACTCTTGGTCGGTCAGGAAGACCCGCGCCACGTTGCCGGTCATGACGGCCAGGTCGGCTTGGAGAGGTGGCAAGCTGGTTGCGTGGCTCTGGATCCAGGTCACCTTGCTCGCACCGTCCTTGCCACGGGCGACAGCGAGCGACGCTTCGGCCGGGTCGATGCCGACCACCTCGAGACCGCGGCGTGCGAGCAGGATCGGTAGGGATCCCGTCCCGCAACCGACATCGAGAACTCGCCGTGCCTCCAACTCACGGACGGGGTTCACGTAGAGGACAAGGTCGTCGCGGTCGCCGTCGAAGGCGTCATAGATGGAGGCCAACCTCGGGTGCGCGAAGATCGCATCTACCACGACGGAAACCCTAGCCACGACCCTGCGGGTCATGAAGCGAGTAGTCCCGTGGCCGACGTGCTTCCGCCTCGGCGCCGGTCACCCGCAGCAAGCGGGCGCCCGTGGGCCGATCGTCATGCGCAACGCGCATGGCACGGCTAGGATCATCCTGTGATGTTATTATCCGTGCCTGGAAGGTGCCCATGAGGACGACTCTTGCTCTGGATGACGACCTCCTCGCCGAGGCGCAGCGTCTTACCGGGACCGCCGAGAAGAGCGCTCTGGTACGCCAAGCACTGCGAGCGTTGATCGAACTGGAGAGTGCCCGGCGCCTAGCCCGGCTCGGTGGCACAGAGCCTGGGCTGACGGCGCCGCCTCGCCGCCGGCCCGAGCCTCGGTGATCCTGGTCGACACCTCCGTATGGGTGGACCATCTCCGGGCCGGCGAGCCGGCCTTGGTCCACCTACTCGACCATGGCTTGGTGCTCGCTCACCCGTGGGTGACGGGCGAACTGGCCCTCGGCCACCTGTCCCAGCGGCAAGACATCCTGGGTCTGCTGACCGGCCTCCCGTCGGCCGAGATCGCCACCGATGCCGAGGTCCTCGGCTTGATCGAGGCAGAGCAGCTCTACGGGCTGGGCATCGGATACGTCGACGCCCAGCTTCTCGCCGCGACCCGGCTCACTGCGGACGCTCGGCTGTGGACGGCGGACAAACGGCTCGCCGTGGTCGCCCGCCGTCTCCGTCTGCTCGCTGACCTTGAGGTCGAGCGATAGCAAACAGCCGAGAGCCTGTCGGTGTCCGTAGCGGGATCCCCAAATGGGAACGGGCCAGCCCCGTGCTCGGCTCCGGGGCGTCGGGCGCTGATGGCCACACCAGAGCGCCCAAGTGCTTGCAGCGGCAAGCACGAGCGGCGTCTGAGGTGCCTGCTATCGGACCACGCCGAACAGGTCGTTCTGCGCCAGCCGTGACCTGACCGGAAGGGCGCCGACCCGAGCGCGGAATCGGCGATATGGCGTCTCAGCCCATCTCGATGCGCTTCATGGTGAAGGCGAGCATAATGTTCAACCCCGTGGGCGCCTCTCAGCGGGCGACCAGGGTCACCCCTGCCGTCGGCGGGCTAGTGACGTTCTGGGGCAGCCCTTGAAGTGCCCTTGCTTCGGCCGAGGCATAATTGCGGCATGGTCCTAGAGCACGCGGTCCTGGAGGTCATCCCCGGACAGGAAGCCGCCTTTGAAGAAGCCTTCTCGACGGCCAAGGCCATCATTTCGGCGGCACCTGGGTTCCAATCCTCGAGGCTCTCACGTTGCCTCGAGAACCCCAGTCGGTATCTCCTACTGGTCGAGTGGGACAGGTTGGAGGACCACACTGAAGGTTTCCGGGGATCCGCCGCCTACCAGGAGTGGCGAACCCTGCTTCACCACTTTTACAGCCCGTTCCCCACGGTCGACCACTACGAGGAGACCGCTGTCATCCGGTAGAAACTCCCACCGCTGTCGACCAAGCGAGGGATGTCCCTGGCGGCGGTGCTCAGGCGTACGGGATGAGTGCTCCCAGGGCATGGCGCTATCCGGCGGTTGGAAGTAGGTATGGGCCGCACATGGTTTGGGTTATTGCCACACGCGTTGGGCCGGACTCCCGTAGCCTCGGGGGATGACCGCACAGATCAGGGTGGCCGTCGACGCCGATCTTCCCGCCGTCCTCGAACTTTGGCAGCTGGCGGTCGAGGAGGCCCGCCTGGAAAGCTCGGGGGCGAGACGCCAGTAGGCGATCGTGGTTGAATCCGACGATCGAGCCATTGGGTTCTGGCGCGCCAGCACCTGGGAAGAACAGTCAGAGCGCCGCCGCTTCGTCCTCGGATGACGTTTGGCGGGCGTGTCTCCGGTATCCGGCAATCGGTGCCATCGCCGGGTCGCTCGAGCCCCAGCCGGTAGGGGCGACCCTCAGATCCGCTCGATGCGGACGGAGTGGGAATGGGACGCGAGTGCCCCCAGATCTTCGATGTCGCCACTGAGCACGACGCCGCCCGGTTCCGCACTTGCAACGACGACGGCGTCCACCGCGGAGCCGCGCTTGGCAAGGTGGCGCAGCTCGCCCGCGCGACGAGCAAGGGAGGCCGGCAGGTCCTCCCGGACGTCGCAGGTCTCGAGCAAACGATTCACTGCCGCGTCATTGCGCTGGCGGCCCGTGGTCGACTCGACGAGCACCACGGAAGGAACCAGCGGTGGCCAGGCGCCATCCCGAACCAGGGCGCGGATGGCGGCGACCGCATCGTGGTTTCGCTTGGCGAGGAAGCTCACTCCCCCGGAGTCCAAGACGAGCACCGTCAGCTCGCCTTGGGCGTCGCGGCATTCGTCCCCCGTACGCACTGGGCGAGCCGCTCGGCTCGGGCCACCGACGCCGGGGACGGTTCACCCACCTCCTCGACGAGCTCGGACAGATACCGGTCCGTCTCCTCGAGGAGCTTCAGACGCCGCAGCTCGGCGCGAACCGCTCCCTGCAGGAGCTCCGAGGCAGGGAGCTGTCGCTCTTTGACGACTCGGTACAGCTCGTCGGGAAGGTAGACCTGCAGCCGTGGCATGCGCCTAACTATACGCCTACGTGCCGGGTGGGGTCCGCAACTGCTCCGCAAACTATCACTGACTATGTGCGAACGTATGTATTAGGCTGTCAGTGTGAGGTTGTCTGAGTGGGCGAAGCAAGAGGGGGTGCATTACCAGACCGCCTGGCGGTGGTTCCGTGATGGCCAACTCCCCGTCCCCGCTACCCGCACAGCGACAGGGACGATCTTGGT
>JAJYXW010000106.1 GCA_021801525.1 Actinomycetes bacterium | reverse complement strand
GGTCAGAGCATGGAAGGGCCATTAGTCAAGAGGTAGCCGCAGGGAGCAGGGAGCAGAACTGTGAGCAGAGCGGTTCCGGCCGGGTATAGGGTGGGCGACCGTGAGAGGGCACGGCGAAGGCACGATCTACCGCGATGGCGGACGCTGGATCGCAGCGATCAGCGTCGAGAGTCCCGATGGCCGCACCCGTCGCCGCAAGCGCACGGCGCGTACGCAAGCTCACGCCCGAGAGGCACTGCGGGCGCTCCACGAGGAGGCGAGGGCTGGCATCGCAGGGTCGGGCCGACTGACTGTCGCAGAGTTGGTCGATGACTGGCTGGCCCATGTGCTGCCCGCTCGCAGCCCATCGCCTGCGACGACCGAGAACTACGAGTGGATCGCATCCCACATTCGCGCAGGCGTCGGTTCCATCCGCGTGGACCGCCTCCGACCCGAGCACGTCGAGACGCTGATGCGATCGATGGTGGACAGCGGGATGTCGCGTCGGAGCCCGACCCTGGTGCGCGGCCTCCTCTCTCAAGTCCTCACTCACGCCGAGAAGCGCGGCGCTGTTGGCCGCAACGTCGCGCGGCTGGCGGTAGTGCCTCCTGCACCCGTGAAGCGATCACGATCTATGACGCTGGAAGAGGCGCGGTCCTTCATCGCAGCGAATCAAGGTGACCGCCTCTGGAGCCTCTGGGTCGTGATGCTGACCACAGGGCTTCGGCCAGGCGAGGCGCTCGGCTTGCCGTGGGATGCCGTGGATTTCCAGGCTGGTCGTCTCACGGTGCGCCAGGCGCTTCGCCGCGGAGCAAATGGCCGTTACGAGGTCGGACCGCCGAAGACCCGCAAGTCCGCCCGCACGATCGACCTGCCGCGCCCTGCGCTCGACGCCCTCACCGCCCGCCTCGGAGCACAGGAGATAGAGCGGGTAGTCGCTGGCGGCGCGTGGCGAGACACCGGGCTCGTCTTCACCACCTCAATCGGCACAATCATCGACCCGTCGAACCTCCGCCACACACTCGACCAAGCGACAGCCCGTGCCGGGCTCGGGCACTGGCACCCGCACGAACTGCGTCACACGGCGGTCAGCCTCCTCTCGGATCGAGGCGTCCCGCTCGAGCGAATCGCCGATATGGTCGGGCACACGACTACAGCGATGACCGAGGGCGTCTATCGGCACCAGGTGAGTGAGTCCGTAGACGCGGGCAAGGCAGCGATGGAGGAGATGTTCGGCACCGGACCCGGACGGAGCTAGCGAGATGGACAGGTGGTTGCGGACTTGTGCTCCGTGCCGTGGGACCCCCAATCGGTATTCTTGTGGTGTGGGACCAGTGGAGGCGACCAGCCGGAGGATGCGGCCTTCCGAGGTCTTGGCATCCCACCGCGACGAGGTGCTCGCCGTCCTTGACGAGATCGGGGCGACGAACGCACGGGTGTTCGGATCTATTGCTCGCGGCGAGGACGACGAGGACTCCGATGTGGACCTTCTCGTCGAGATGCCGAAGGGGATCGGGCTGTTCAGGCGGGTCGAGATCGAACTGGATCTCGAGGATCTCCTCGAACGCAAAGTCGATCTTGTGAGCCCCGCTGAAGTACCGGCAAGGTCCAGAAGCAGGGTACTGGCAGAGGCCAGGCCCCTGTGACCCGCACAGACGACGACCGCGTTGCCCACATCCTCGAAGCCATCGACAGCATCGAGCGGTGGACGGCGACGCGCGACCACGACGACTTGTACCGCTCGGGCGTAATCCGCCAGTTGGAGATTATCGGCGAGGCTTCGAGCCACCTGAGCGACACGTTCAAGTCCGCTCACCCCACGATCCCTTGGAGGAGCATCGTCGGATCCCGCATCCGAGCAGCACACCGCTACTGGGAAACCGAGTGGAGCCAGATCGAGCAAACCATCGCCGAGGATCTGCCGACACTTCGCGACGCCCTGGCGACTCCGGTACGGCAGATCGCTGTTGAGAACGACGAAGGAATGAGCCTCGGATATTGAGATCCACTGGGCCTAACGTCCGCCGCCCGGCCCCAACAACGCGCGGCACACGACCACGGCGATGACCGAAGGTGTGTACAGGCATCAGGTAGCCGAGTCGGTGGATGCAGGCAAGGCCGCAATGGAGCAGATGTTCGGCTCTGGCGGTGGTGGCACGGTCGGGCAATGACACCTCACCTGCACCCGATCGCATCGATCGCCACCGAGGAGACGGTCCCATCCGGCGATGCGACGTTTGCCGGGCGCCTTGCCCTCTCTGTAGCGGAGGCCGCAGCCGCTCTCGGCGTGTCACGCACGCTCGTCGCGCAAGAGTGCGCGACTGGCCGGCTGCACTCGGTCAAAGTCGGCCAGCGCAGGCTGATCCCGGTGGCGTCACTCAGGGCGTGGCTGGGCATCGGTACCGACGTGGTGGCTGAACGGAACTAGCTCGCCCTCGCCCCGTCCCCAGTTGGCCAGTTGGGGACGCCTGTCCAGAGCTGGTTCTAGTTCCGGGTGGGCTTCGCTCAGCCAGCGAGCGCGGGCTCGCGTACCCGCCGCCCAGAGATCCACCATTCCGTCGAACCGTCCGCCCGCCGCCAACGACACGACCGCCGTAGCCGCCTGCAACCTTGGCGGGCAGCCCCTGCTACTTACCACTGACGCCGGCGCCACCTGGTCGGTCGTACAGCCGGCGCTCGACCGGAGCGGTTACTGGGAGCCGATCGGCTTCACCACCGCGGACGTCGGCTACATGCTGTGGAGAACCAGCTACGGGCCGACATCCGTCGTCCAACTATGGCGAACGATCGACGGAGGGCACTCCTGGCAACATGTCAAGACGCTTTCCTAATGCGGAGGTACACATGACCAAGGCGTGAACGGCCCGAGCCTTCCCGAAGAGAAGCTCCCCTCGCCGAATAGCAGTCGTGAGCGGTAGCTCGAGCCCTCAGGGCTCCTCGAATCCTGGGGGCCTGAAGCCCTGCGGAGCGAGCTCCGGCAAGCTCGAGTGCTCGAGCATCACGCTGCTTGGTGGCGGCGGCGCGCCCGGACCGGCATCGGGAGGGTACACGTTCACGGTCGTCGTGCGTGTGACGACGCTCTTGCAACCCGCGCGGTCGAAGGGAATCGCCACGGTTACGTCCACCTTGTAGATCCCCGTGTGCACGTTCCCCCCGGCGTCCACGCCGGAGAGGCTCGCGCACGAGGGGACGACGTAGCTGATCCTCGTCGACAGCCCTACCGGTCCCGCCTGCTGCCACGGAACCGAGACGAGCCCTTCGGCTGGCGACACGGCCGGCTTCGCAATCCCGCCGCACGGAAGGGAGCCGCCGGTGCTGTAGAGCACTGCTCCATCGCCACCGTTGCCGTAGAAGACGACGGCAGTGTCTATCGGCTGGGGAGCCCCGCTGCTCCCGGGAGGGGTGCCAGACACCATCGCCGGGCAGCTGTAGGCCACGGGCCTCGTGCTCGCGTAAGCGATCCCGACCCAGGCCGGGCGCCCGATGAGCGGGGGCGTGCCCGCCGGCAGGCTCACGCCCCTGAGCGTCACCGAGCCGTATCCGACGAGCCGCCGGCCGCTCGCAAGGCCGCCCGTGATCCCCACGTACGCGGCAGCGAGGGAGGAGCTGAGCATGAGCGGACGCGCTCCCCCACCCGAGAGCGGGCTGACGCTGAGCCCGCCCACCACGACTCCACGCACGAAACGGCCAGCCACGACTGCCGCCGACCCGACCCCTTTGCTCCCAGGTAGCCCCGCCGTCCTCTCTGGGAGCACACCACCAACCGGATTGCCTACCGGGTTGCCAGCAAGTGTCCCATGTCCCCGCGATGTCCGCCCGGTGCCACGGAACGTCGACGTCGAGCACCCTGCGGCAATGACCACCAGGCAACCGAGCACCAAGGCACAGCAAGCCCTGCCTCCGCCACGCAAGGCGGAGAGCCTTGGCATGCGCGCGTGCCGAAGCACTGCCTGGTAGATCGGCCGGGATGGGGATGGGGATGGGGATGGTGACCACGCTCTCATGATCTATTCCGACGTTCCTGCGCATCCCCTGGTTCCCACGGCGCTTCTCGAGCCCGAGCCGACGCCGGGCATCCTCGACGCCCTTCGCCTGCTTCGTGCCACGGCAGGACTTCGGTTCTGGACCGAGCCTCCTCCCTTCCGGACTGACAAGGAGCTCATCGGTTACATCGAGAAGGCCCAGAAGCCTCCCGCACCTCCGAAGCGGCCCACCAAGAAGCGGTAGAGAGACGACGCGATCAACTCGGGATTCCGAGGAGCACGAGGGGAATTAGCAAGTCGGCTAGGTTCGAACAGCATCCCCTCTTTTTGCCGCCATTCCACATATGGCTACATATGCTACACTTGTTCCATGGGTAGCTCGATATCCGTCCGCGACCTGCGAAACACGGTCAGCGAGGTGCTTCGCCGAGTCGAGGCCGGCGAGCGGTTGACTGTAACGGTCGACCGGCGTCACGTAGCT
>JAJYXW010000136.1 GCA_021801525.1 Actinomycetes bacterium | reverse complement strand
CGGGGCCACCGCCTGCCGGAGGCGCTTCAACCGCGTGCCGCAGGCGCTCCAGCGCCATCAGAACGCGGCCCGTTCCATCCTCCGGCGAGCTCCTCGGCACCGTCACCCGGAGGTGAGCCTTGCGATATGCCCGAAGGCGCTGCAGATACAGGGCGTGCACCTCTTCACTGGTCTTGCCCTGCAGGAGCGGGCGGTCGCTCTCGAGGCCGTCCAGCACCTCGCGCATCTGGGACCACGGCAGGTGGAGGTGCACGACGAGGGCTTTGTCTATCAGGAGCTCCCGGGTGCTCGGGTCGACGAAGGCGCCGCCGCCCAAGGCGATGACGCTCCTACCGTTGGCGACGACCTCTGCCACCGTCTCGCGCTCTAGGGTCCTGAACTGCGGCTCTCCACGGGAGGCAAATAGCTCCGCCACGCTCATGCCGGTGCGCTCCTCGATCATCGAATCGACGTCGAAGAGCTCCAGCCCGAGGTGAGCTGCCAGGAGCCGGCCCACGCTCGACTTACCGACTCCCATGAAACCGGTGAGCGCTATAGGCCTCTGCAGGATCCCCGCGGGCAGCGCGCTATACACGACAACACGCTATGTTAGAGGCCCGCCCGTTGACCACACCTAGGCCAGCAACGAACGGAAAGCGATGGCAGAGAAGGCCTACCTGATAGGGCAAGGGATAGCCCATTCCCTGTCGCCCCCCATCTATACGGCGGCCTTCGACGCGATGGACCTCGACGTGGTCTACGAGCTCCTCGATGTCGAGAAGCACGAGCTGGCAAAGGCCGAAGCTGCGATCAGGGCGCCAGGGTGCGTCGGGGCGAACGTCACCATGCCGCACAAGTTCTGGGCTGCGCGGGCAGCAGACGAGGTGGACTCTGTCGCGAGAGCGTGCGGAGCAGCAAACCTTTTGGCGCTCGAGTCAGGAAGGTTACTCGGACGCAACACAGACGCCGAGGCCATTGCCTCTCTCCTCGCCGAACGAGAAGCGGCGGTAAGCGCGGGCCGTGCCTTGCTGGTAGGAGCGGGGGGCGCGGCCGTAGCAGGCCTCTGGGCGCTCTCGCGAGTCACCCCTGCAGGCATCGTCGTCTCGGCACGGCGCACGGAAGCCACTGACGAAATGGCGGCGCTGGCACATGTGTTGGTGCCCGGAGTCCGGGTGGAGACTGCGCTCCTGGACGAGCTGGACGGGCGCCAGGCAGGCATAACCCTGATCCTCAACGCGACCCCCGCAGGCATGCACGACCAGCGGGAAGACCCGCTTCCCTCATTTCCCATCGAAACAGGCAATCTCGTCTACGACCTGGTCTACCGCCGCGAGGGAGCGACAGCCCTCCAGGCCAGAGCCCTGGCGGCAGGAGCAGAGCTGGTCGACGGCGCCGGGCACCTCCTCGAGCAGGCGTTCCCTGCATTCGAGGCATTCACCGGAACCGCGGCACCACGCGAGGCTATGCGCCGCGCCGTCGTCGACGTGCTCGGACGCGAACCTGCACGGTGGTCGCGCGCATGACGCCCTGCGCATGAAGCCACGTGCGCCCGAAGTCACCCGGGATACCACCGAAGCTCCCACCTCAGCGCCCACAGCACGGCCGCTCCGGCACCAACTCTCGATCCCCTAGATTGGCTGGTCATGGCCAGGCTACTCTCCGGCATCCAGCCGAGCGGCGATCTGCATCTGGGCAACTACCTGGGCGCTATACGGGGTTGGGTAGCCGGCCAGCGTGGCAACGACGCCTACTACTGCGTCGTGGACCTACACGCGCTCTCCGGGGACTACGACCCCCACCAGCTCGCGCGCCGCACCTTCGACACCGCGCTCAACCTGCTAGCCGCAGGCCTCGATCCCGACGAGTGCACCTTGTTCGTCCAGAGCCACGTGGGCGAGCATTCGCGCCTCGCGTGGCTGCTCGAGTGCGTGGCGAACCTCGGAGAGCTGAGGCGAATGACCCAGTTCAAGGACAAGGCCGGAGAAAGCGAGTCTGCCCGCGTCGGACTCTTCACCTACCCGGTCCTCCAGGCAGCCGACATCCTCCTCTACGACGCTGAGCTCGTTCCCGTCGGTGACGACCAGCGCCAGCACTTGGAGCTCACCCGGGACCTCGCCCAGCGCTTCAACCACCGCTACGGGCCGACGTTCGTGGTGCCCGAGGCGAGCGTGCCGGAAGTGGCCGCACGGGTCATGGATCTGCAGGCACCCACCCGCAAGATGTCCAAGTCCGTCAGTTCACCGCTCGGCACGATCGGGATGCTCGACTCCCCCGCCGAGATCGACCGTAAGGTGAGGAAGGCAGTCACCGACACTGGCGGGGAGGTGCGCTACGACCCAGATGCGAAGCCCGGCGTGTCCAACCTGCTCGAGCTCCTCGCAGCGGCTACCGGAGCATCCCCGGCGAGCCTGGCCGGGAGCTTCACCAGCTATGGACAGCTCAAGGCCCAGACCTCGGAGGCGCTCGTCGAGCTGCTCCGCCCGGTTCGCGAGCGCTACGTCGAGCTCGCCGCCGACCCGGCACAGGTCACCGCCGTACTGGTGGCCGGAGCCGAGCGTGCCTCGCAAGTGGCCGGTGCCACCTTCGAGCGCGCCTCGATGGCCGCCGGGCTCCTCGCCCCGGGCTCGGAGCCGCCTCGGGCACAAGAGACAGCCGGCTGAGCCAGGCCACCGGCAGATCGCCGGCACAACCAGCGGGAAGCCGGCGTACGATGCAAGCACCGACGGCAAGGGGGAAGGAACTGTGGCAAACAGGCGCAACGGAAGAAAGCTGGGCCAGATGGAGCCGGGCCAGATGGAGCCGGGCCGGATGGAGCCCGGCCGGATGGCGCGATCCGCGGCCATGGCCCTGGCCCTGGCCCTGGCCCTGGTGATGGGGGGTGCCTCCCTCGCCGCGTGCTCGAGCTCGCCACCGTCTGCAACCGGCCATGTGAGCTCCAAGGTGCTGCTGGTCGGCACCTTCGACGGCCATCGCGGGCAGTTCACGAGCATCCAGGCGGCGGTGAACGCCGCGCGTCCGGGCGACTGGATCTTGATCGCTCCGGGCGACTACCACCCGACCAGCGACGCGACGGCACCGAGCCCGGCAATGGCAGCGAGCGGTGGCTTCGGGGGCGTTGTCGTCCGGACCGCCAACCTGCACATCCGCGGGATGAACCGCAACAAGGTCATCATCGACGGGACCAAGGCCGGCGCACCAACACCGTGCGACTCGGCTGCGGCGTGGCAGAACTTCGGTGCACTCGCACCGAACGGAAAGCCCTACGGGCGCAACGGCATCGTCGTCTACAAGGCGAACGACGTGTGGATCCAGAACCTCACGGCTTGCAACTTCCTGAACGGCCAGGGTTCGGCCGGAAACGAGATTTGGTGGGACGGCGGCTCGGGATCGGGGAAGATAGGGCTGCACGGCTACTGGGGCAGCTACCTCACGGCCACCTCTACGTACCTCGGCAACGCCACCACCAATGCCGCCTACGGCATCTTCGCCAACAGCGCTGCGGGTCCCGCTTCGTGGAACCAGGTCTATGCCAGCAACTTCGACGACTCCGGCATGTACGTGGGTGCTTGCCAGCAGGTCTGCGACATCACCATCAACCATGCGTGGATGCAGTACAACATCCTCGGGTACTCCGGAACGAACTCCGGCGGTGCCGTGGTCATCGAGAACTCCCGCTTCGACAACAACCAGGACGGCTTCGACACCAACACCCAGATCGCGAGCGACCCGCCCCCGCCGCAAAACGGCGACTGCCCGGGCCATGCGATCAGCCCGATCACGCACACGCGCTCGTGCTGGGTGTTCATGCACAACGACGTGTACAACAACAACTACGCCAACGCGCCTCGGGCCCCGGGGTACGCGGGCGCCGGCCCGCTCGGCACCGGCATGACCGTCGCAGGGGGGCGCAACGACACTGTTATGAACAACACCTTCTCGAACAACGGCGCCTGGGGGATCCTCTTCGTGCCCTTCCCCGACAGCGACAAGCCCTTCAAAGGGGTCACCTGCGCCAACAGCGGTGGCACCGAGCTGAAGCCCCTCGGTTGCGTCTACGACCCCGAAGGCGACGCCCTGCTGCACAACACCTTCAGCCACAACGGCTTCTTCGGCAACCCCTCGAACGGCGACTACGGCAGGATCAGCCTCACCGCGGGCCAGCCTCGCAACTGCTTCGCCGGCAACGTCGCCCCCGACGGGAGCTCGCCTGCCAACCTCCAGCAGACCGAGCCCACCTGCGGCCCGCTTACGACCAAGGAGCACACCGCTGGAGCTCTCCTCGGCCAGGTGCTCTGTGACACCGGGTTCGGCACCTGCCCGGCCGGGGCTCACTACCCGACGTCGACCAAGCAGCTGATACAGCCGCTGCCCGGGAACCTGCCCACCATGCCCAACCCGTGCAAGGGTGTGCCGGCCAACGCGTGGTGCAAGGGCGGAAGGCCTCTTTGAGCGAAACGCGGCCGCTAGCCCCGTTCCGGATCGGGAGGTTCACCACCGGTGTGAGCGTGCTTAGAGGCTCAGCGGATAGGGAGGTTGGATCAGGGAGCCGTTCATCCAGACGAGCAGGGCAAGGCGGAGGAGGAAGGGCAGGCTGGAGTGCCTGTCCGACGACGACAAC
>JAJYXW010000079.1 GCA_021801525.1 Actinomycetes bacterium | reverse complement strand
CCGCCACAGGCGGCTACTGGCTGGCGAGCGCGGACGGCGGGGTCTACGCGTTCGACGCGCCCTTCCACGGGTCACTGCCGAGCCTGGGCGTGACCCCGGCCGCTCCGGTCGTCGGCATCGCCGCCGGTCCTGGCACCGCAGCCGATCCGTCCGCGGGCGGCTACTGGCTAGCCGGCGCGGATGGCGGGGTCTACGCGTTCGATGCTCCCTTCCACGGTTCGCTGCCGGGCCTGGGCGTGACCCCTGCTGCTCCGGTCGTCGGCATAGCGGCCGCTCCTGGCACCCCAGCGGGTCCTGCCGCGGGCGGCTACTGGCTCGCTGGTGTGGACGGCGGCGTCTACGCGTTCGACGCGCCCTTCCACGGGTCGGACGAGGCGTCCGCAGGGCCGGCTTGGCGCAACCCGCCTGCGGGCACGCCGGTCGTCGCCCCCTGCGTGGCAATATCCTCCTTCGCCTGGGGGTACCTCGTGGCATTCGGCGCGGAGACCTCCCCGCTCGGCCAGGCCGTCACCTCCTACCTGGCGAGCCGCGCCGGCAACGTCACCGCTGCGGTGTACGACGAGCTCACCGGCCAGACCTTCGTAGTCAACCGTTCCTCTGCCCAGGACACGGCCAGCATCGTGAAGGTGGACATCCTCGCCACGGCGCTCCGCGAGGCGCAGAGCCAAGGTCGCTTCCTAACCCCTGGCGAGGAGTCCCTGGCGGTGCCGATGATCGAGGTGAGCGACAACGCCGCAGCGACTGCGCTCTGGGGTGACGTGGGAGGCGCAGGTGGGGTGAGCGCCTTCGACCGGCTGGTGGGCATGCCGGGCACCACTCCGAACGCGGCCGGATATTGGGGGCTCACCACCACCACCGCTGTCGACCAGGTGGCGTTGCTACGCGACCTCGCGTACTCGGGCGCTGTGCTGCCGGCCGCTTCGAGGAGCTACGAGCTCTCACTCATGGAGCACGTCACGAGCTCGCAGGCCTGGGGGGTATCCGCCGGGGTGGCGCCTGGCTCGACGGTAGCGCTGAAGAACGGTTGGCTGCCCCTGGCGGCTGGGGACTGGCAGGTCAACAGCATCGGGGTCGTGAGCGGTTCCGGACGCAGCTACGCCATAGCGGTGTTGACGACGGGCGATCCGTCACTCGGGTACGGCATACAGAGCATCTCGCAGGTGTCCCAGCTGGTGTGGGGCGCGCTCGGCGGCTGAGGCGGGCGAATAGCGCCGCAATACGCCTGGAGGGACCGGGCCTGGGTCGGATGCGGGCGTCGTGCCACCGCCCGTTGCACGCGTGGTGATAGCATGAGAGTATGGCGTCTGGGCGCACCACCGTCAGCCTCGGCGAGGAACTCGCGAGACGGGCTCGCCGACTGGGCGTCAATGTCTCCGCTGCGGCTCGCCAGGGCGTGCTCGACGCCGTGCAGGAGGCGATGGCTCGCTCCGACCGGGAGGCTTACCGCCGCCACCCCGAACGTCCTGATGAGCACTGGGACGAGGTCGAGGCATGGAGTGACGGGTGAGACGAGGTGAGGTTTGGCTGGCGCACGTGGGAGGCAAGCGGCGGCCTGTCCTCGTCCTCACGAGGTCCGCAGTGATCGACGTCCGGCAGCTCGTCACCGTCGTCGAGGTGACGACGAACATCCGAGGCCTCGGCGTCGAGGTCGAGTTGGACCTGCAGGGAACGGGGCTGGACGAGCCATCGGTCGTCAACTGTGACGGTATCCACACGATTGAACAGCGAGCCCTGACAGGCCCCCTGGGCGCTGTCGCCGAAGACACGATGAGCGATGTCTGCTCGGCAATCGGTTACGCGCTCGGCTGTTGACCGCTTCGACTGAGGCGGGGCGTCTCACCATCGGCCTGGATGGAGAGCCGCCACGATGAGCGCCGAGGCGCATCCGGCGGCGATCGCGAGAGCGCTACCTGCGAGCTGATGTTCGGCGCGGCCCCTGGCGGCGAGCGTCGCGGCGGCAGCGACCAGGATCATCGTTCCCGCACCGATCCCTGTCCCGAGAGGGCCCGCCAGAGCGAGCAGTACCCCTGCAGGCAGGAGACCGCCCATCTCAGAGAGGTCACCGAGGCGGCTCCAGCCGAAGACCGCAGACGCGAGGAGCCAGAGGAGCGCGCCCACGGAGGCCCCGGCGATCGGGGCGATCCAACCCTGGAGCAGGCCCGCCGGGACGGCCCAAGCGATCTCCGCCTGAGAGCCCGCGGGGCCCTGCACCGGGAGCAGGGCGGAGTTGTACAGCGCGGCCGCTGCGCCGGTCAGCGCGAGCCCGATCAGCGTTCCGGTGACGGGAACCGTCCACGGGGCGCGGTCGCCTTGGGTAGAGATCGCGACCATGGAGATCAGGGTGGCCGCGATCGCGCACATGCCGAGCAGAGCGAGCAAGCTCGCTGCTGGCCCCTGACCGGTCGGCGTGGCACCTGCTGCAGCGTTTGCACGGAGGTGGCCGGCGAAGGTGAACCAGGCGCCAAGCAGCGCGAACGAGGCGCCGGTCGCCGCCTCGACCAGGGGGTACCTGATCGATATGGCGCTCTTGCAGTGGCGGCAGCGCCCCCGGAGCATGATCCACGACACGACCGGAAGGTTGTCGTACGAGCGGATGGCACGCCCGCAAGTCGGGCATGCCGATCCCGGTCTCACGAGCGACATTCCCCGTGGGGTGCGGTATGCCACGACGTTCAGGAAGGATCCGACGAGCAGGCCGAGCACAGCGGACGCCACGACGCAGAACGCCCTTATGGCCTCACCCTGCGCTTGGACCGTCACGAGGTGCCTAATCCAACACGCTGTGACGCCAACCGGCTACAATGACACGACGCCATCTGGCTACAATGGCACGGAGCAGATCCGATCGGGGAGGTGGCAGCGCCCGGCAGCTGGTGGCGGTGCCGGGAAGGGGATGGCTGAGTTGCACTTCGAGGGGTCAACGCTCGCTTGCCGATCGGTATGGGTGGGCAGGCGGCTTGGCAGGTGGGGAGGCATTCAATGTCCGGCACGCGAATGCCGATGCTAAGGGCATGGTGGTAGTGACATGGTGAAAAGGGCATGACTGACGCCGCCGCGCTCAGATTGCTCGCGAGTGAGCACGACCTCGAGTTCGTAGACCTCGACCGCTACAAGGTAGATCCCTCCGCGGCCGCGGTCCTGCCGATCGAGCAGGCGCGCCGCCACCGCGCGGTGCCCATCGGCCGCAAGTTCGGCGCCCCGGTCATCGCCATCGCTGACCCGGCCGACGTCTTCGCCCTGGAATCGCTGCGGTCCGCTATCGGACGGGACTTCATCTCCGTGGTGGCCGACGAGGAGCAGATAGGCACCTGCCTCGAGCAGGTCTACGCACGGGGAGCCGGCCCGCCGGCAGCGGAGCCGGAGGGTGCCGTCAACGGAGCCGGAGCGAGCTCCGCGAACGGTTTGAACGGCCTGAACGGCCATTCCGGCGCGAACGGTCACGATCGTCCTGGCGATCTCGCCGCAGGGGAAGGTGAGGTCAACCTCAGCCTGTCCATCTACGGCATGGCATTCGCGCCCCCGGCTGGTTCTCCAGCGACGGAAGCTGTCGAGCCACCCCCGGCCCCCGCCGCGTCCCCGGCCTCGTCCCCGTCCGCTGGCGCCCCTCCAGCCTCGCTCGTGATCGCAGCAGAGCAGTCGCAGGCCCCGTTGGCAAGCGAGCCTCCGGCGATCCCGGCACCGGCAGGATCGGTGTCCCCGGCCCCGGCCCCGTCCCCACCGGTCAGAGGAGCGGACCCCTCGCCGGAGGAAGTGCGATCAGCCCCGGAGCCGGTTAGCTCTCCGCCAGAACTTCACCTGGTCACAGGCTCCTCCGAGGAGCATCTTGCAGAGCCCCCAGCCGAGCCCCCAGCCGAGCCCCCAGCAGAGTCCCCAGCAGAGTCCGCAGCCGAGCCGGCCGCGCTCCCTGACACACTGCCAGAAGCGCCCCCTGCCGATCTTGCCGCGGAGCTCGCCGCCGTGGAGGCAGCCATGGAGCACGACTTCGGTGCCGAGGCGGGCCACTCCGATGCCGCATCCGCGGAGGCCGTCGATCTGTCGGCCCAGATTGCCGCGATCGCGGGCGACGTCGAGGCTGCCGCAGAGCTGGTTGACGTGGCGGTCGCCGAGTTCGAGCACGGCGCCGGGGCGGTCCCGGCTCCACCGGGCGCTGCTGCCAGCGCCGGATCTGCCAGCAGCGAGCCGGCCTTGGGGTCTCTGGCCGGGTTCCCACCGCTCGCAAGGGTGCTCGTCGAGGGCGGGCGAGTCTCGCTCGAGGAGATGGAGTCTGTTCTCGAGGAGCACGCGATGAGCCGCCAGAGCGTCGCGAGGATCCTCACAGCGCGGGGGCTCGTAACCGAGGCAGACCTCATGTGGGGGATGGCGGAGGAGATGGGCCTCGAGTTCGTCGACCTCGAGATGCGCGCGCTCGACTACTCGGCCGCCTACCTGATCCCGGAGGGGACTGCCCGCCACCACCATGTGATCACCATCTCCAACGAGGGCGGCGTTCCGACGGTGGCCGCGTCCAACCCCACGGACGTCTTCGCGATGGACGACCTGCGCACCATCATCGGCCGCAACTTCAAGACCGTCGTCGCCACGCGCTCGCAGATCATGGCGGCGATCGACAAGGC
>JAJYXW010000118.1 GCA_021801525.1 Actinomycetes bacterium | reverse complement strand
ACGGAGAGGTCTACGCCTGGTCCGCGCACGGCAAGCTCCTCCCCGGTTGGCCGAAGTCCGCGAACGGCGGCGCCGCCACCCTCGGCGTGCCGCGCCCGAACCTCCCCTACGTCCACCTGAGCTCCAACGGCACTCTTGCGGCTCCTGTTCTCGTCCACCTGGGAGGTCCTCCGTCTGCTGGCGGTAGCGCGGGCGGGAGCGCCGGCAGGAGTGCCGGCAGGCGGTCGCGCACTCTCGACGTCGTGCAGGTCGGCTGGGACGGGAAGATCCACGCATGGACACCCTCGGGACGCGACGTCCCGGGCTGGCCTGTCGCACCGCCTCCGCCGCCGGGGAGCCCGCCACAGGGATACGTCGTTCTCGACAACCAGAAGCTCATCACCGCGCCCGCCGTCGCGTACCTCTTCGGCCGGTCCTCCGGGCCTGATCTCGTGGTGCGGAGCGAGGTCACCTGGGTGAACAACCAGACGAGCGGGGTCGGGTCCTTCGGCTTTGCCTACGCGTACAACTCGCGGGGCAAGCTGCTGCCAGGGTGGCCGGTGAAGATGCCGGGCATCTTGGAGCTGACCGACGACGCGATGGAGTTCCTGCTCGAAGGCTCCTACCAGCCGGCCGCGGTGCCCGTTCCCGCTACTGCCGGCGGGGTGGACGACGTGGCGGTGGCTCCCGCGCTCACTCCCCCGTACCTGATCGACGGCACCGGCCAGATCATCTCCACCTACGGCTCTGCCGCGCCGGGGGCCTCGAGCGTCCTCTCCGAGATCGCACGCCTCGAGGCGAGCCCCCTCTCGGGCGCCGGGGGCCTGGCGGGCGCGCTCACCGGCTCGGTGTCGGGCTCGGTGTCGGGCGCGGCCGGCTTCGCGTCGAACCCGAACACCAACTCGACCGGTGGGCTGAAGCTGCCCCTGCCCGGGAGCCTCGGCCCCGACACTCCCGTTCCGCTCGGCTCCTCGGGCGCGTTCGGCCGGATCGGCGGCGTGCTCGGCTATGCCCAGTCGGGCGTGGGCCTCTACTCGACCGTGGACGCATTGCTGCTACAGCCGAACGGCGGGATCGGTATCAAGCAGTACGAGTCGGCCTACCCGGCCGCGGGCGGGCCGGCGTTCCCCGGGTTCCCTGCCCAGCGCCAGGGTCTCGACTTCTTCGGCACGCCGATCGTCGCCCCGGTCACCAGCCGCGGGGGGAGCTCGGTGATCGAGTCGGGCGACTCCTCGGCGCTCGGCGCCTACTCCCTCACCGGCAGCCAGGTGCCGGGGTTCCCGAAGTGGACGACCGGGTGGTCCTTCTTCGCACCGAGTGCCGGAGACCTGCTGTCGAACGGTCACGTCGACTTGGTGATGACGACGCGTGAGGGCTACCTGTTCGTGTGGAAGACCGCCGGCAGGGCTGCTGCGAACAACCAGTGGTGGAGGGCCGGGCACGACGAGTACAACAGCGACCGCTACGGCACTCACAGCCGGCCACCGGGCGTCCCGCGCGACGTGCGCTTCACGGCGAGTGCCGCCGCCGGTGGCTCGGGTGGCTCGGGCGGTTCGAGTGGAGGCGGCGTCCGTGAGGGCAGGATCAGCTTCGTCGCACCCGGCTCGCGCTGGTACACGGGCGAGGTCGCGTACTACAAGGTGACCTTCCGCTTCGGCTCCTCGGGCGGCGCGAGCTCGAGCGTCACGGTGCGGCTGCGGCCCTCCGGGCCTTCGGGGAGCAAGCAGGTGCTCGGCGTTCCGGTCGGTACGTCGGGCGTGAGCATCCAGGCGGTGAACCGCTACGGGCTGCTGGGCCGGCCGGTTAGCGTTACCACCGGCTGACGACCGTCGGGCTGCGCCCGCTGAGCCTGCTCATAAACATGCTAAAGCACGAGCGGGCTCGGCCCGTTCGACGCCGTCCTGGCTGCCTCTGCGCGCCGGAGCGGATGGGCACTGGTCTCTGTAGACCGCTCTTTCGGCAAGGTAGCCGGTCTCTCGTACCTTGATCCTGCCTCGCCGACGTTCCTCGCCGAGGCGTTGGCTACCCGGTAACGCACCACGTCGGGGCTGCCGGCCTGGTGGTTGGCCAGGCGGTTGAGACCGGAGGGCACAGGCGGGCGAGAGCGCGTGCGCGCAAGAAGTCAGCGTGGGAGAAGCACAACCGGGAGGTCGCAAGGGAGAACGCTACATAGCAACGGGTGCGGCTCTCCTGGAGGACGATTGCAAGACGTCACGGGAGTTCTGTTCAGGATGAGGGACAACCGATCGCCTCAGCCGTTGCCGCACAGATCGCCCGCAACGTGTGAGGAGCCGCCCTGCCGACGCGTCGCACCAATCTTGCTCGGGGGACGAGCTGGAGGTTGTCGAGGTTCACCACGCACGGTCGTCGAACGCCGTCGTCCTCGGAGAGCTGGACTTCGGTACTGAGGCCACGGATTGTCGACGTGACCGGACCAACGATCACCGAATGCAGCACTCGCGCCAGGGGATCGCGCGTGAGCACGACCACCGGTCGACGCTTGTCGAGCTCAGCGAGCCAGATCTCGCCGCGTCGGGCCGCAGGATCGCTCACCGGTCCTCGGGCCACTCGGCATCCCAGTCGGTGTCGTCGGCGAGATCGTCCCAGTCGGGTGACGCAACGCCGAGCGCCGCCTCCTCGGCATTCGGTGGGGTCCCGGCATACGCCTTCAGATCGTTGCGCAACCGATGCCGACGGATGAGCTCTGACAGCGCGACGTCGATCGCGGCCGATGCCGAGGGCACGCCGAGCATGGCGCGCGCTTCGGAGAGCTTCTGCCGATCGACAGTAATGGTTGCCTTCTCTCTTGCCATACCGAAGATACTACCAACTGTCGGTAGTGATCTCCCGTGGAGCGGCATTCCCCGCCCGCAGTCCACAATCGGGGCGCGTACGAGCATCTCGGGCGTCCTTCGGAACACGAACCCGCTGGTCGAAAGGCATATCGACGTCCCTCCAGGAGAGCCGCACCCAATAGCAACTATCCGGATTTTCCTGCCTCGCCTGTTGGCCCGTCGAGGTGCCTGCCAGGCAGTTGGCAAGATCGCTGGCAACGCGCTTGGCAAGGTTCGCGGCAAGGTCGGCGGCAAGGTTCGCGGCAAGGTGGACTGCGCAAGATCGAGCCATGAGTTTCGTGACTCTGCGCGCGAGCGCGGTCGGTGGCCGGGCAGGCGGACTTGCGTGGCACGAACGTGGTCTGTACCGTGCTCGACTCGTGGTAGCGGGAACCGGAGGGCACAGGCGGGCGAGAGCGCGTGCGCGCGCATGCGCGAGCGCCGTGATCGTTGTGGTGGCGGGGATGCTCGTGTTGGCGCTTGGCGGGTGCGCGCCCTCCCGCCCTCTCCGCCAGGGGAGTGCAGATACGCATGCCTCACGAGGCCGCCGGGTTGCGCTCTCCGGCCGCCCCGTTGCGCCTGGCGGTGCCACGCCAGCCCGGGACCAGGCGATCCTCGCGGCGTGGCGCGCCTCTGTCGAAGCCTTCGACACTGCCGCTCTCACTGCGGACTGGCAGAGCCCAGCGCTTGCCGCGACCCGAGTGCCACCGGAGCTCGACGTGGCGCGAAGCGTGCTTTACCAGATGTTCCTTGGCGGGGAGGTGGCAGTTGGAACGAGCCATATTGGCTCGGAGAGCGTGGTCTTGGCGTCCGCTCATCGAGCCACCGTGACGGGCTGCATCACGGGGAACGAGATCGATATCTACGCCTCGAGTGGCAAACCTGTTCCGGGCGTCGCAGGCCAAGTTGGCTCCGTCCGCATCCGCTCGACACTCGTAGAGACGCCAGGCGGCTGGAAGGTCGCATACCAAACCACGAAGGAGGAGCCATGCCCCGTTGGATGAGCTTGCTGGTGACGCTGGCGGTCGTCGCAGCGGTGGAAGTGGGCGGAGCCGCCAGGGCAGGTGCCGCCACTAGTGTCAGCGACGGCGGGAACACCATCAACGTGGGAGTGTCCACGAGCAGCTCCACCCCGGGAAGCCCCGGGTCGCCGGGAAGCCCCGGGTCATCGGGCGGCTTGGTGAGCGCATGCAGCTACATCGCACTGCCGCCGTCTTTCGTCCAGGGTCTAGGCGCGGGCGGGCCGCTTCCGGGCGGCTGGTACGTGGACAGCTGCGCGCATGGCGGCCTCACCTTCAGGGGTGTCGGGGTCGTCTGGATCACCTACTCCCACCCGGGCCCGCCCCCGGGGCCCGCGGTGCCCCCGTCACAGCTCGCATCCGAGGCCGCGTCGTCGCTCGCGCTGCCCGTACCGGCCATCCACTTCGACCCGGCGGCCTTCAGCGTCGTGAACCTGCGCACCTGGCTCTGGGTGGACAGCTCCATCTGGCATCCCTACAGCACCTCGGCGTCTGCCGGCGGCGAGAGCGTGAGCGCCACGGCGACACCGGTGTCGGTCACGTGGCAGATGGGCGATGGCGGCACGGTGACATGCGCGGGGCCGGGCACCCCTTACGACCAGGCGCTCCCGGCCGCGTCGCAGCAAAGCGCGTGCTCGTACACCTACCGGGTCTCGTCGGCCGGTCGAGCGAGCCCGAGCGGCAACGCCAATGGCGCCGCCTTCGAGGTGACGGCAACTGTCGACTGGCAGGTCACCTGGGTCGGGGGTGGCACCAGCGGCACCCTCCCTTCCCTCTCGACCTCCTCCAGCCGGCCCGTGCGCGTGGAGCAGATCGAGTCCGTCGAGTCGGCAGGGTCCTGAGGGCTGCCCGGCCTGAGCACCCA
>JAJYXW010000080.1 GCA_021801525.1 Actinomycetes bacterium | reverse complement strand
CGGTATCGGGCCGGTGCCACTTAGCGGGGTGGCTGCAGTCGTCGTGAGCCTCGGCGCAACAGGCCCCACCACAGGTGGCTACCTGAGCGCCTACCCATCGGGTGCGACGCTCCCCGAGGCATCCCAGGTGAACTACGCCTCAGGTGAGAGCGTGGTGAACAGCGCGATCGTTCCCCTCGGGTCGAACGGCGCCATCGACGTCTACTCCTCCGGGGGAATCCCGAACATCACCATCGACGTGGAGGGCTACATAACAGATGCCTCGAACCCGGCCGCTGCGGGCTCGCTCATCGTTCCCGCTTCCGCCCCGGCGCGCATCTGCGACACGAGGTCGGGGAACCCCTCTGGGCTCTCTGGGGCCGCTCTCTCGAACTGTGCGGGCAAGACCCTCTCTGCCACGAGCCCGCTCGATGTCCAGGTGAGCGGGATAGGCGGCGTGCCAACGGATGCGACCGCAGTCATAGTGAACCTGACCGCCACGGACACGACGGCCTCGTCGTACCTGACGGCCACCCCGGCAGGTGCTGCATCGACAGCGCAGCCGGCAGGTGCTGCATCGACTGCGCAGCCGGCAGGTGCGACCCAGCCGCTGACCACGGTCCTTGCCTGGGCGGCGGGCCAGAGCGTCGCGGACCTAGCTATCGTTCCCGTGGGCAGCGGCGGCCAGATGAGTCTCTACAACACGAGCGGCTCGGCAGACGTCGTCGTGGACGTGCTCGGCTGGCTGGTTCCCTCTTCGGGGTGAAGGCGAATACCGCTCGACTGATCCGGGGCTGTCACGTGATCTCGAAGCGATTGGCGGATGGCGGGCATCCACCGCACGGTGAGACTCACGGATGCGCTGATCGCTGCCACGTAAGACTATGTTCTCGACTTGTACACGGCTATCGGATAGACTCCAGCAGTGAAACCGGTGAGCACCAGGGCCTTGCGGACGCTGCTCCAGTCGATGCACTGCGAGAAGGTGGGTACGGTCGGCTCTCACGAGAAGTGGCGAGCGCTAGGAGGTCACACATGCACGATCAAGGCGAGTGTCAAACAACAAGCACCTGGCACGCTGCGTATGATCCAGGCGAGCCTGGCGCCGGAGCTCGGTGAGCGATGGTTGGAGGAGAGACGATGAAGACCTACACGGTACGATGCGAGTGGGACCCAAGTGGTTGGTGGGTTGTGACCGTTCCCGAGGTGGCCGGCGCGATTAGCCAGGCCCACCGGTTGGACCAAGTCCCAGGAGACGTTGCCGAGATCCTCGAGTTGATGACCGGGGAGAAGGCCGGCTCATACGCACTCACGATCGAGCCTGTCTACCCCGGCCCGGCGGGCGTCGCAGCTCGTGAGGCGGCGGCGCTTCGAGCGCAGGTCGCCGAGCTCAGCAAGGAAGCGGCCAACGCTGTACGCGAGGCGATCATCGCTCTTCGAGGCGAGGGATTGACGCTGCGCGATTCGGCGGCCTTGGCAGGTGTCAGCTACCAGCGTGCACAGCAGATCGAGCGTTCCACCCTTCAGCAGGCAAGCTGAAGCCCGGAGAAGCGTGAAACGGCCACCCCGGCAGGTGCTGCATCGACTGCGCAGCCGGCAGGCGCGACCCGACCGCTGACCACGGTCCTTACCTGGGCGCCAGGCCAGAGCGTTGCGGACCTCACGATCGTTCCCGTGGGCAGCGGCGGGCGGATAAGCCACTACAACAACTCGGGCTCCACCAACGTGATCGTGGACTGCGTCGGCACCGATCACCCAAGGGCCGGTTCACATGAGGCGGTGGTTCCCACCTGAGACCTGCCAGTGACGATGAAACGGCTGGCGGCGGTCAGGCCAGGCCGAGGGCCACGCCCAGCGCCCGGTTGAGCTTGGCCAGCTTGGCCGGCCCGAGCCGACCCCGTCGCCAGCAGCCTGGCCCGCCCGCCAACCACCCGTCTACTGCAGGGCCCATCTGCCGTCAGCACCGTGAGCGTCGTCAACGACCCCGCGGATGCTCATCCTGCGCGGCGCCCAACACCACCGACCCGAAGGACCTGCGCCGATTGGTCGGCCCGACTTCCTCTGCCGAGGCGATCAAGCTCTGAGGCCTGACACGGTGAACCGAGCGGTCACCGGTCGTAATGCTTCGAGCAGGTGAGCATCCGCTTCCGACCCGCGTCCAGCCGTTCGAAGGTGAGGCGAAGGAGCCTGCTAGCGGAAGCCGACCACGATCCTTCCCGATCCCCTGCCAGCTTGTGCACGCGTAAGGAGGGATGCTGCTCGTCGTCATCGAGGAGCCTGAGGGCCTTCAGGATGGCTGCTCGGTCGGACGAGGTCAGATCCTTCGACGAAAAGCTCTCCAAGAACGTGTCAGTGAAGTCAATGCGCCGGTACGCCCTGGCCACGCTCTCAGCCGCCGAGAGCCTCGAGGTCTCCTTCGCCCAGCTCCCGCACCCTTCCCTCCCGGGAATCGCGATGCGCACGAGCCAGCAGGTCGCGATGCTCGGGCGTGTAAGCCCAGGCATCCTCGCGGCGCAGGAGCACCGCCGGCCGGAGGATCACGGCGTCGGACGCCTCGTCGACCTCCACCTCCATCTCGGTCTCACCCTCGAGCCCGATGAGCCTACGGACCTCGGTCGGAAGCGTCAGGCGTCCCGAGCTGCTGACTGTGACAGTCTTCATCCCAGCCAGAATACCACTTCGCCAAGTTGGCAAGTTGGCAAGTCGCCAACTTCCGGGTTCTCGGATGGCACAACGGATGGCACAACGGGTCGCGCGTCGGGCGGGCGGTGACCGTCTACGACGAGGAGCTCCGCTCCGCGGCCTCCACAGCCGGGATCGACGGTCTCAGCCCTCGCTGAGGGGGCACCTGACCGGTTGCGGCCGGGCCAGCAGGCCTCTAGCGCTCTGAGCGCGGCCGGGTCGCCGCCTGCCGTGAACCGGGCGGTGTCCATCTGGTAACCTGGATCCCTACCAGCTAGGTGGGGCGTTCGTGCAGGCGGCGGCGCCGCTGACGCGAAGGGGCAGGCGCATGGGCATGTCGCACTCTCACGGATCTTCTCGCCGCGGCCGCGTTACCGGGCGTAGGAGCATCACCCGCCTCGCCGCGAGCGCTCTGGCAGCGGCAGCGCTCGCAAGCGGCCTCGCCGTCGTCGGCCTCGCCGGTGTCGCCAGCGCCACGCCGCCGCTGATCGACCTGTACGCGACGCCGAACGGCAGCGGCTGCACGAGCCCCACCAGCCCGTGCTCGCTCTCCGGGGCGATCAACGTCGCGGGGAGCAGCACCTACAGCGGCGACGATGTCACCATCACACTCGAGCATTCGAACGGAGCGCTTTGCAGCGCGAGCGACCCCTGCACCTTCGGCGGTACCCAGTCGGTGAGGAGTGGCTCCGAGGCGAGGCTCACCATCGAGGGGACTGCCACCGGGTCTGGCTCCTCCGCCTACAGCGTTCTCGACGCCTACGGCTCGGGCACCACCTTCACCGACACTGCCAGCTTCCCCGTGAAGCTTTCCAACGTGACCGTGACCGGCGGCTCCGCCTACAGCACCGGCGGCGGCGGGATCTACAACACCGGCACCATGACGGTTACCGACTCGACAATAAGCGCCAACAGCTCCGACTACGGCGGCGGGATCTTCAACAACGGCACCATGACCGTCACGGACTCGACCATAAGCGCCAACAGCGCCCCCTTGTACGGCGGCGCCGACGGCGGCGGGATCTACAACAACGTGGGCGCCACCATGACCGTCACGGACTCGACCATAAGCGCCAACAGCGCCCCCGTGTACGGCGGCGCGATCTTCAACAACAACGGCGGCACCATGACCGTCACGGACTCGACCATAAGTGATAACTCCACCGCCAGCTACGGCGACGGCGGCGGGATCTACAACTTTGGCAGCGGCCCCATGACCGTGGCGGGCTCGATCGTGGCAAACCAGGGGGACGGTGGAAACTGCGGCAGAACCGTCACCGACGCCGGCTACAACCTGTCGAGCGACACCTCGTGCGGCTTCGGGTCTGGCACAGGCAGCCACGACTCCGCAACAATCGATCTCGGAACCCTGGGCAACTACGGAGGCCCGACGGAGACCGTCCCGCTGCTCGGCACGCCCTCGACCGACCAGGCGATCGGTGCGATAGCGTTCCCATCCACGGTGCGCCTCGGTGGAACGGAGGTCGAGCTCTGCTCGGACACCTCGTACACGACAGCTTCGGGCTACGTGGCGAACCTCTCGCTCGACCAGCGGGGCGTGGCCCGCCCGGGGACCGGGTGCGATGCCGGTGCCTACCAGCACATGGTGGCACCGCCCGCACCATCCGCTCCGGTCGTCAGCTCCGTCGCACCTTCGAGCGGGCCACTGGCGGGGGCCACTAGCGTCACCATCACCGGGGAGAACCTCTTCAATGCCGCCTACGTGTTCTTCGGCTCTGTGGCGGCGACGAGCTTCAAGGTGGTCTCTCCGACGGAGATCACCGCGGTCTCCCCTGGTGCGAGCACTCCGGGCAGCGTGGGCATAAAGGTGATCACCCCTGGGGGCACCTCGGCTTCTGGCCCGGCTGCGACCTTCACCTACCTGTCCAGCTCCACTCCTTCCTCCGGGCTCATGGGCTATCACGCAATCACGCCGGCGAGGATCTGCGACACGAGGTCGGGGAACCCCTCGGGGCTCTCGGGGGCCGCCCTCTCGAACTGCCTCGGCAAGGCCCCCGGGCCAGCCCAGGTGCTCACCATCGACGTTGCAGGCTTGGGGGGCATCCCCGCCAATGCGACCGCCGTT
>JAJYXW010000020.1 GCA_021801525.1 Actinomycetes bacterium | reverse complement strand
GAGGTGGGCTTTGGCGGCTCGAAGGGTGGGATGGGACTCCTGAACGTCGACGAGCGTCTCCGGCAGGTCTTCGGGTCGGACTTTGCTCTTTCGGTCGACACCGCACCAGGAGCCGGCACGAAGGTGACCCTGAAGGTTCCGAAGTACCACCGGGGAGTGCGGGCGTCGTGAGCGCTCCCGGCGGGACCGGCACCCACCAGCGGCTGAGGGTTCTGGCCGTCGACGACGAGGCGCCGGTGCTCGACGAGCTTGCTCACATGCTGGCGGCCGACCCGGGCGTCTCGGAGGTGCGAACCGCGACCACCGCTGCCGAGGCACTCGCGGTGCTCGGGGAAGGCGGCATCGACGTGGTGCTCCTCGACATCCACCTCCCGGGCCTGATGGACGGCATGGACCTGGCGCGCGCCCTTGCCCGCCGGGGCAGGCCGCCGATCGTCGTGTTCGTCACTGCGTTCGAGGAGCACGCCATCGAGGCATTCGAGGTGCAGGCGTACGACTACCTGCTGAAGCCTGTCCGGGCGGAGCGCCTTGCCGAGGCGCTCCGGCGCGCTCGTGCCGAGCTGTCCCCTGTCGCCCCGACGGACCTTGCGACGGTGCCGGTGACCCTCGGAGGCCGCACGAAGCTGCTCGAACGAGACCGCATCTGGTACGCGGAGACGAGCGGCGACTACGTGAGGCTGCACGGAGACGACGGGAGCTTCCTCCTACGGCTCCCGATCTCCTCGCTCGAGTCCGCCTGGGCGAGTGCCGGCTTCATCCGCATCCATCGCTGCTTCCTGGTTGCGCTGCGCTTCGTGGAGGAGATCCGCGCTGACGACCAGGGAGCCTACATAGTGGTCGTGCGCGGGCGCGAGCTTCCCGTTTCGCGGCGCCGGGTACGCGACCTGAAGGAGCACCTGGTCCGGATGGTCCGGCGGATCGACTCGCGGCGAGATGCCAGCGGGGAGGGCACGCCGTGAGCAGCGGCACCGGAGGGCACGCCGTGAGCAGCGGCGCCGGAGGGCACGCCGTGAGCAGCGGCGCCGGAGGAGTCGAGCGCATCCGCGTCGAGGTCTCTGCCGCCCGCGAGGCAAAGGCGCTCGAAGCGCGCGAGAAGCTCTCGGAGCTCGAAGAGCAGACTGCCATCGGCGAAGTGCTCCTCCGCTCTTTGCTTCGCGCCCAGCTCAGGCTCGCGCTGCAGATCCTCGCGCTGTTCGCCTCCTTGCTAGGAGGGCTCCCGCTAGTGTTCGTCGCCTTCGGCTCCCTCGACAATCTCCGTCTGGCCGGCGTGCCGCTGCCGTGGCTTGCTCTCGGGGTGCTCGTGTACCCGATCCTTTACCTGCTGGCACGCCTCTACGTCCGCCTTGCAGAGCAGACCGAGAACGACTTTGCCGATCTCGTGGAGGAGCAGTGACAGCGCAAGGGGGGCTGGGGCAGGGGAGCTCGGGCAGGTGCGGGTCGCGATGATGCACGCTGCTGCTCGCGCGCCTCGTCGCACGGCTGCTCGCGCCCCTGCATGCGCGGCAGCAGCCCGATGACGGCCGCTCTCGGACCGGGAACCGGGACAGAGACCTGGGGCCTGCTGGCCGTGGTGCTCGTCACCGGGGCGGCCCTCGCCGTCGGTGCCTTCGGCATGCGTTTCGCCCGCACGACGTCGAGCTTCCTCGTCGCTTCGCGCAAGGTGCCTCCTGCACTCAACGCCGCGGCGATCTCCGGGGAGTACCTGTCGGCTGCATCCTTTCTCGGGATCGCCGCTCTCGTAATGCAGTTCGGCTTCACGATGCTCTGGTACCCGGTGGGCTACACGGCCGGGTACCTCATCCTCCTCCTGCTCGTGGCGGCGCCGCTCCGGCGCTGCGGTGCATACACGATCGCCGACTTTGCAGAGGGACGCCTCGATTCGCCGGGAGTGCGGCGCGTGTCGATGGCCGTGGTGGTGCTGATAGGCACTTACTACCTGCTCCCGCAGCTGAGCGGTGCGGGGATAACCCTCGCGGCCGTTGCAGGAACGCCGTACTGGTTCGGGGTTGTGGTCGTGGGCGCGGTGATCGTAGTGAACGTCGTTATCGGCGGCATGCGAAGCGTCACGTTCTCGCAGTCCTTCCTGTTTTGGATCAAGCTCTCGGCCATAGGGCTGCCCGCCATGCTCCTGGTGGCCCACCTGAGCGGGGGCGCGCTCGGAAGGCTCTGGTCCACCTCTGCCCCGACGTTCTCTCACCCGACGGTCGTGCACCTGAGCTCGCCCACGAAGATCGAAGTCGCCACCCGCGAGCCTGTGGGGGTGCGCGGGAAGATAGACGGCCACGCCGTGGCGGGACGGATGGTGCTGGCGAGGGGACGCTACGAGGTCGGAGCCGGCAGCAGCCTTTCGTTCCGGCCCGGCGAAGCAGTGCCTTCGGTCGTGGGGCAACCGCCGGCCTCTGGCGACGGCTGGAGCTCGCCGACCGGCTACCCGGGCGAGGGATCGGGCCACCCGCTCTTCTTCGTCTACTCGGTGCTGCTCGCGACGTTCCTCGGCACGATGGGCCTGCCGCACATACTCGCCCGCTTCTACACCAACCGCGACGGCAGGGACGCCCGGCGCACCACGCTGACGGTGCTCGCGCTGATCGGCGGCTTCTACCTGTTCCCGCCAGTGTTCGGCGCCCTCGGCCGCCTATGGGACCCGTCGTTGTACCTGACCGGGAAAACCGGATCCGTCGTGCTGCTCCTACCTCGCGTGCTTTTCGGCGGGATCGCCGGCGATCTGCTCGGAGCGCTCGTCGCCGCGGGTGCGTTTGCGGCGTTCCTCTCCACCTCGTCCGGCCTTCTCGTCTCCATCGCGGGAGCGCTCTCTCACGACCTGCTGGCCCGCTCGGTACGGGACTTCCGCCTGGCCGCCTTGCTGGCGGGATCCGTCGCGGTGGGGCTCGGCCTGCTGGTGGCGCCGTTCAACATCAACGTGCTCGTGGGCTGGGCTTTTGCCATAGCTGCATCGTCGTTCTGCCCGTTGCTGGTCCTCGGGATATGGTGGCGCCGCCTGACACCGCCCGGCGCAGTGGCAGGGCTGCTGACCGGCGGGGGCCTGGCCTCGGCCGCGGTGCTTGCCACCATGCTCGGCGTGCGGCCCGGCGGATGGCCCGGCGCGCTTCTCGCCCAACCCGCGGCATGGTCCGTGCCGCTCGCCTTCACGACCATGATGCTCGTGTCGCTCCTCACGCAGGGTTCGGTACCCGAGGGGGTGGTGGCCAAGATGCTCGTGATGCACGCCCCAGAACGCCTGCGGATCGCCGGACAGAGCCCAGAGCACCGCCCCCCGGCGGGCGACTCGTAGGGTCCGACAAGACAACGAGAGATGGCGTCCGGATCGCAAGGTCGGCGGAGGAGCGTCGTTGAGTGGGGTGACGCCAATCGGCAACCACTACGAGCACAACGGCTTCACGTATCGAACTGTTGAGCACTGACAAGAAGGGGAGGAGGGCACGACGATGGAGGAGAAGGTGAATGGTCGAGAGACAGCGAGCTACTGCCGACCATCGAAGCGCAGGCCGGGAAGGCGATGGCTTTCCACCGGCATGATCGCCGCGTTGGCCAGCCTCGGTATCGGCTTTGGGCTGCCGGCCGTATCGGCAGCGGCCTCCACCCCCACCTGGAGCGTCCATGGCAGCGCCGAGCAGGTGTACGTCCTCGGCTTCCCAGTCCACGACAGCGCCGAACTGCTCGATGCCCGGGGCCGAGTGGTGCGAACCGACAACCCCGACTACCAGCTCGTCGCCGCCCAGCGGCCCGACTCGCTCGGCGGCATCGTCTTCCCCCATGTCCCACCGGGTAGGGGCTACCGGGTCGAAGACGTCACGACCGGCCAGAAGTCCGCCCCGGTCACCGTCCACAGTAACGCAGCCGCACCGTGGGACCCGAGCATCTACAACCAGCACATAGCCGACAGCGGCTACCAGTACCTCACCACCCGAAACGGCACCAAGCTGGCCATCGACGTCCATCCGCCCACCACTCCCGCCGGAGTGAACGAGACCCTGCCCGGCGGTGTAACTGTCCCCGTCGGCCTGCCCGACAATCTCACCTTGCCGGCCGGTCTGCCGGACTACGCCCCACCGTACCCCACTCTCATCGAGTACTCCGGCTACGGATATGCAAATCCGGCTGGCCCCGAGAGCGGGATCGCGGCGCTCGCCAACCTGATGGGTTTCGCTGTGGTCGACGTGAACATGCGTGGCACGGGCTGCTCGGGCGGTGCCTACAATTTCTTCGAGCCGCTGCAGAACCTCGACGCCTACGACGTCATCGAGACCATCGCCCACCAGCCCTGGGTGCTCGACCACAAGGTCGGGATGATGGGGATCTCATATGGCGCTATCAGCCAGCTGTTCGCCGCCCAGCTCGACCCTCCGGCTCTCGAGGCGATCTCCCCGCTGTCGACGATCGACACCACAGCAGCGACGCTCTACCCCGGGGGGATCTTGAACACCGGCTTTGCGGTGGCCTGGGCTGCGCAACGCCAGTACGATGCCGAGCCGGCCGGACCGCACAGCGGCCAAGCCTGGGCATACCAGCGCATCGAGCAAGGAGACCGCACCTGTGCAGCGAACCAGGCGCTGCACGGCGAAGCTCCGAACCTCATGGTCAAGATCGCCAACAACGACTACTACAACCCTGCCGTCGCGAATCCGCTCGACCCGATCACCTTCGTCCACAAGATCCACGTGCCGGTGTTCATGGCCTGCCAGTGGGAGGACGAGCAGACAGGTGGCCAGTGTGCCGACCTCGTCTCCCACTTCACTGGCACCAACCGCAAGTGGTTCACCTTCACCAACGGCGCCCACATCGACTCGCTCGACCCCTACACCTTCGACCGTT
>JAJYXW010000181.1 GCA_021801525.1 Actinomycetes bacterium | reverse complement strand
GTCCGCCCGCGAGCGGCAAGCGAGTCCTCGGCGCTCCTGGGGACAGCTCCAGGCCCCGGAGCGCTTGATTTAGGGCTAACTGAACCCCCGAAGCGTAGGCGGGAGGCGACGTGCGCCGATCGGCTGACGGAGGCCACCGGGCCCCAAGCCCGGAGATGACCTAGCGGCGACTCCCATCCCCCGGTCCGCTCGGCCCCGCAGGCCCGAGGGCGCCTTCCGGGGAGGGCTCAGCTGCTCACCGACGACGCCCGCTGGAGCAGCTGAGGGGGCTCGCTTCTCACCACGTCTTCGGAGAGGCCACCCGAGCGCCCTGCGGGGCGCCCAAAGTCCCGCAACCATGGGCCTCTGGGGTGAAACCGCAGCTCAGGCGACCCCGGGGAACGGCAGGAGACCCCACTCTTCACCGTTGGTCGCAGGCGCAACCACCTGCTCCGCGTGGGCCTCCGACGCCGAGCAGATCATCACCGCATCGATGCCATCCGATTCGAGCAGGTCCTCCCAGTGCCCATGGGCTCCAGTCCCCAACAGGGTCGCCAACTGGTCGGTCGCTTCTCGGTTGGTGTCGGCCACCCCGACCACGCGGACCCCTCCTACTGCCTGCAGGCTGCGAGCGTGGATCGTCGCTATGCGCCCGGCGCCCAGCAGGGCGACAGCCACCCCGCCTCGCCGCCTCCGCCCGAAGCGGTCATGCCCGAGGACATCGGGACCGGCTCTCACGGAGTGCCAGGCGGCTCCGGGGAGCCAGGGCGTCATCATTGCGCGCCCGTGCTCTGGGCGCAGCGAGCAGATCCTCTGGGCGCAGCAAGGACACCTCCACGTGACCACACCCGGCGCTGCTACTCACGCTAGTCGAGAGTATGTCCTTACATTTACGGGTGCCTCGACGCCCCTCGGAGTGCTCGCTCCAGGATCGGTCACGAACCGCCCGCCAACGCGCCGCCGCGGACCCCGCTGGCGCTGGGGACAGTCCTCTTGCCCCTACCGAGGCCCGTCCCACCGAGGCCTGTCCCACCGCGGGTTGCAGTGGTGCTCAGCCCTTCGCCTCGCCATCCAATAGCGACACTGCTCCCAGCACCAGCACACCGATATCCGACATATCCGATCAGACTGCTCCCATTTCCCTCGGCGGAGGCCCAGGGTGGAGCTCCCGCCGCGATGGATCCCGACCGTGCCAGTCGGACATCAGTGCCAGCTCCTGGTCATCTCGGAGTCGTTCGCCAGGATGTGCCTTGACACCATGAGCACCCGAACCTAAACTGCGTCACAGCAGAGCTTTGCGGGCCATTGGCTTTGCTCGCAATCGCTGCTGCACAGAGCCGGTATTGTAATACGGCGTGGAGCGCAGGAGGAGGCTCAAGATATCCGCGCAAGGTTCGTCGCAATCCGAGATATCGGTGCATCTTGTTGGCACGGTATTTCTCGACCTCGTATTCACAGCCTTGCACGCCCAGCCCCGCGCCGGTACCGAGGTGCACACCGAGGGCCTCGGGACGTCCCCCGGCGGGGTGGCAAACACGGCCGTCGCGCTCTCCCGTCTTGGTGCTGAAGTGAGCCTGTCGGCAGCGTTCAGTGGGGATGCCTTTGGCGGCTACCTGTGGGCACGCCTGGCTGAGGAGGGAGTTGATCTATCCGCGTCAAGGATGGTGAGCAATTGGTCGACGCCGATCACGGTGTCCATTGCAAATGGCTACGAACGGGCCCTGGTGACCCACGAGGCAGAGACGCCGGTGGGAGCTTGCGACCTGGTGCCGCCTTCGCTGGAAGTAGGAGCGCTCTTCGTGGCACCACCGTCCAGGAGCGACCTTGCCTGGCTCCGGACCCTCGACCCGCGCCCCATGGTCTACCTCGACTGTGGGTGGGATGCTGACGACCGAGGTCGGTCACTCCTCGCGCAGCTCGACCGCCTCGACGTGCTCCTCCCGAACGAGCTCGAGGCCAAGAGCTTGGCGGGGAAAGACGACCTCTTGAGCGCCGCAGTGGAGCTTGGACGGGTCTGCTCCGTGGTGGTGAAGGCCGGAGCCCAGGGGGCAGTCGCCATTGCGCCGTCGGGCGAGGTCGTGGTCTCAGGAGCCGTTCCGTCGCCGGTGGTCGACACGACAGGGGCGGGCGACATCTTCGACGCGGCGCTCATATATGGCGCGCTGATGGGGCTCCGGCTAGAGGACCAGCTGGCGTTTGCGAACCTGTGCGCCTCTCTGTCCGTTCGATACGTCGGAGGTGCGCTGGCCGCGCCTTGCTGGCGTGACATCATGGCTTGGTGGGAGAGCATCGGGGTCGGGGACGAGCTGCGTTCTCGATATCGGTTCTTGCCCGACATCGCCCCAGTCGTGTGCCTGTCACCCGCCTGCCACCGGGCACATCCTACTCTCTCTCTCGACGAGCTTGGCAGCATCGTCTCGTCGGAGCGTCGCCTCCGGCCAACTGGTCCCGAGGAGGTCGATCATGCCTGAGCGTCGCAATTTGTCTCCCAACGACACCATGACGAGCGCACGTCGAGCGAGATCGCTGAGCTGCGGTCACGCGGCCATCAGCCGGCGTCGGGCCCTGCCGGACCTCGCCGCGCTCGAAGAGAGCGTGAGCCGGCGGCCGGAGACCGTCCTCGCGGTCGGGGCCCACCCCGACGATATCGACGCGACTGCGGGCGGCAGCCTTGCTCTGTGGGCCAGGGGCGGCAGTCGCGTCTGCTACTGCGTCGTGACCGACGGCGGAGCCGGCGGCTCGGACCCCAGCGTGGGGCGCGAAGACATGTGCCGGCTCCGACGTGCGGAGCAGGTCGCCGCGGCGCAAGATATCGGCGCGGAAGAGGTGGTATTCTTGGGCTTCTCGGACGGAGACCTGAATGTAACCACCGAGCTGCGCCAGGAGTTGGCGCGGGTGATCCGGCGATTCCGCCCCGACCGTGTCGTCTGCCAGAGCCCGGAGCGTCTTTGGTATGGCCCGGTGCAAACGGATCATCCGGATCATCTCGCAGTTGGCGAGGCGGTTCTCTGTGCGGTCTACCCCGACGCGAGGAACCTCGTTGCCCATCCCGACCTTCGCCGCGACGGACTCGCTCCACATCACGTCACGGATGTCTGGGTCGTCGGCGCCGAGCAAGTGGACGTGGTCGTGGACATCACCGATGCGATCGACCAGAAGGTGGCGGCCTTTAAGCGCCACTCCAGCCAGCTGCCGGATGGACCCGTGGTCGCGCAGCAACAAGTTCTGGCTGCCGCAGAGCATGTTGCCCGACTCCACGGTCTCGGGCGAGGGCGCTTCGGCGAGGAGTTCGGGGTGAGAGTCACCAGGGAGCGACACAGTGCCTCTCCTGTCCAGCATCCCCGTCTGGGGTCAGAGGTTACCTGACCGTGAAACTTGCGATTCTCGGCGGTGGGGGCATGAGGATGCCACTCTTCCTGCGCCACGTCCTCCTCAACGACCCCACCCTCTTTCAGGAGGTTCGCCTCCTCGAGCCGAGCGCCCAGCGACGTCGCACAGTGGGGGCTCTGTGCGAAGGGATTGCTCGGCGAATGGACCGCGCCTCGGATGTAGTGGTCACGGACGATCCGTACCTGGCCCTCGATGGTGTGGACTTCGTCTTCTCGGCGGTCCGTGTCGGCGGCGACGGGGGTCGGGTGATCGACGAGCAGGTCGCGCTCGGGCACGGGCTCGTGGGGCAGGAGACGACCGGCGCCGGTGGAGCCGCGATGGCTCTTCGGACCATCCCGGTGCTACTGGAGTACTGCGCAATGATCCGTGAAGTGGCCCCACGGGCCACGGTGTTGAATTTCACCAATCCGGCAGGGATCGTCACGGAGGCTCTCACGCGCCACGGGGGGGTGTCGGTGCTTGGGATCTGCGACACACCGAGCGAGCTCGTCGCTGGCCTCGCAAGGCATCTAGGTGCTCCCCGCTCTTCGGTGAGTGCCTGCTACGGCGGCTTGAACCACCTCGGGTGGGTCACCGCGCTTCGGCTCGGAGGCGAGGATAGGCTCGAAGACGTCATCCGTGACTATGAGCAGCTGCAGGAGCTGGGTGGCCACTTCGGGGTCTTTGAACCGGGGACCATCCGTCGCATCGGGGCCATCCCCTCCGAGTACGTGGCGTACTACTTTTACCCGGACCGTTATAAGCAGAGGGTCGCTGAGGCGGGCACGAGCAGAGGGAAGCAGGTCGCACTTCTGAATGACCAGATCCTGACGGCCTTGAGCAAGCACTTGGCAGCAGGGGACTTCGATGCGTCCTGGCGGCACTACGAGTGGACGATGCGACGGCGGAGCGCCTCGTACATGGCACTCGAGAGTGGGGAGCGCTCCCTGGACGACAGCGGGGCCGACTGCAGCTCCGAAGGCGCTCGGGGCGAGGAGGGCGACACCCTGGGCGGCTATGAGGCCGTGGCGCTGCAGGTGATTGCCGCGCTGAGCGGTGGCCGGGAGAGTGTGACCACGCTCAATGTGGCCAATGGAGGCGCACTGTCGTTCCTCGACGCTGACAGTGTGGTGGAGGTCCCGTGCCGCCTGAGCGCTGGTGGGATCGAGCGGCTCGTAGGGGCTGAGCTACCCAGACACGCCCGGGCGCTCGTCATGCAGGTGAAGGAGTACGAGCTCGCCTTGGTCCGCGCAGCCGTCGAGGGCAGTCTCGAGGGGGCAGAGTGGGCTCTGGCCCTCAATCCCCTCGTTTCAGGAGTGACAGCCGCCAGAAGCCTTCTGGCCGGCTACCGGCGCGAGCACGGAGACACGCTCGCCTACCTGAACTGATTAGTCCTGAACCAAGCGCTCAGGTAGGATGCCTGGACCAGGGGCGAGCAGGATGGCCCGTCGTTGCTGGGCTCGCGGCTCATCTCCGCCTGTCGTCCGTGGGCGACGTTGTCGAGTTGAGGT
>JAJYXW010000145.1 GCA_021801525.1 Actinomycetes bacterium | reverse complement strand
GACGATCCCGAGCGGCACCACGTGCTCGTCGATCGCGATCGTGAGCGTGTACGGCATCGGCGCGGGAACTCTCAGCTGCGCAGGCACCACGGTGACCTATGCCGTCAAAGCGACTGTCTCGATAGCGGCTGGCGTACCCATCTACATCAGCGCGAGCGGCTTCACGAACACCCCGACCGCCGGCAGCTATACGAGCGTGGTGACCACCCTTGCGCTGGGCATCTCGGTTGACACCGGCACCAGCTCGAACGTGACCTTCGGCGCGTCGGGAACCCAGACGAGCGTTGTCATCCCGGAGTCGCTCACGTTCACCAACTCCACGCCGGACATCACGTTACTGCCGGTCCCGGGGGGCCCTGCGGTCAGTCAGACCGTGACCCTGAGCGTCACCACCAACGCCGGGCAGGGGTATACCCTGGCGGCGAGCACCTCGGGGATCACGGCGATCTCCGGCTCACACACCTATACGCTTGCACAGCAGGCCACACCATCGACCACGCTTGCTCCGAACAGCTTTGCCGCGACGGCCAGCCTGAGCACCGCCGGCACCTCGGCAGCAGCACTTCAGGGCAGCTGGGGCGCCACGGGTGAGTACGTCGGGTACGCATCGAGCTCGTCGGGTACCACTTACACGATCGTGAGCGCGACCGGCCCGACGGGTGCCACTGGCGACCAGCTCGTCGTCACTGACTCCACCCAGGTGAACGACAGCCAGCCAGCGGGCACCTATACCGGTACGATCACCTACGTGGCGACACCAACCTACTGAGCAGCGGGTGGAGCGCGGTTCACCAGTTCGCCGACCGGCGGGCCGTTGGATCGTGCTTGTAGTCACGGTTCTCGTGATGCTCTGTGCTGGCGGAGCTGAGGCTGGCGCGACCCAGCCGAGGCGTGCCGTATCCACCACGTCAACGGCTCCGGCCCCGCTCACCCTCACGGTGTCGTGGCCCTCCCCGAACAAGCCCCTCCGAGCGATCCCAGGTGAGGTGGTGGCAGGGAAGTTCTGGGTCACCAACCCGACGAGGCGCCCAATCGGTGTCCAGGTGCTCGCAGCAGGCGTGTCCGCGCGGGACAACGGGGCCCTGCGCTTTTCCAGTAAGCCGAGCCCGTGGCTCAGGGTGTTGTCGATCTCCCCCGCGGCCTTCGTGGCGATACCCGGCTCCACCACCACCGTGACGGCCCGCGTCGTCGTGGGCAACGTGCCCCCGGGGGTCTACTTGGCCGGCTTCGTCGTGCGTCCCAAGGTCACTTCGCAGAACATCGCCGTGGTGAATGAGATCGGTGCAATCGTGACCTTCGAAGTGCCCGGATCGGGGCATCCTCGGCTACGGGCTCGTCTGCTGGTACCCGGAAAGTCCCTGCCGTTCAGGCTCGCCACCCTGCAGATCGCCGACCATGGCCAGGTGACCCTACGCGTGCTGGACGATTCCGCGACCAGTGCTTTTGCCTACGAAGCCTTCGAGCTATCGGGTCGACCGGGCCGGCCCGTAGTCATCGGTGAGGTTGGCCCGGCGGTCCAGCAGGCAGCCGGAGAGATACGTGAACCCGTGGCTCTGTACTTCCCCGGGCGCTACCGTGACCTCGTATTGCGTTGGCGACCGGCGGTGCTCGGCGTGGGGACCGCGATGGTAAAGGGTATTGCCTACGACCACCTCACACCTACCGAGCTCGCGAGCGTAGGCGCGAGCGCCACGGTACTCGTCGTATCGCCGTGGTGGCCGATCGGCATCGCAGCCGCCATCGCGGCGGTGGCGCTGGAAGAACTGGCGGCGGCATGGCGTCGTTCGAGGCCGAACCCGGATCGCCCAGGCCACGGCGCGAGCGTGCTTGGCAGCGCGGGCTCATCGACGGCAGTTCGGGTCCTCGGGTGGGCGCTCGCGCTCGTGATAGCCACATTCTCTGCGATCGCCGGGAATGCTGTCATCGTCGCTGCCGGCTTTGCCATGTTCGCAGCAATTGCCCTACTCACGAGCGGTGTCGTGGCCCAGCGCCGTCGCCGCGGCAAACACAATGGACGCGGCTGGGATCGGCGCCTGCTCGTGCTCCAGGGGCTCGCAGCAGCATTAGCCATCGTCGCTGTGGCTGGCGAGGCCCTGGCTTTTCAGGGACCCGGGCAGGCGCTCGCCCTGGGCGTCCTTGGTGCATCAGCCCTGGCCCTCGGGTTCCTTGGCGTGTTGCGATCCGCCGTCTGACAGACGAGCCAGGTTGTCGGGCGAGCTTCACACAGCGCCACCATCGGGGATCGCCTCTGTGGCTCTACCGTGAGTCTGGCTCTACCGTGAGTCTGGCTCTACCGTGAGCCGGGGTCTATCGCGGGTCTGGCTCTACCGTGGGTCTGGCGGGTTCGGGGTCTGGTTGCTCCTGAGCGAGCAGGGGCACCGGAACGCCCTCTCCCCGTGGGCGCTCGGCTATGACGTGCACGTCGACGCCGGACTCCCCCGCGGCGCGAAGGATCCGCCCGACCACCGAGCCCCTGGTCAGCTCGTGCCAGCGGCTCCGATGACTCGACCCGAGGATGATCTGGGTGATCTGGTGCGTTCGGGCGAAGTCGACGAGCGCCTTGGCCGGCTCGTCGCAGGGCAGCTCCGTCCACGAAGCCCCGAGGTCGGCGGCCAGGCGCCGCAACTCTTCGAGCGCCTGCTTGCGGCGGGAGGCTGCCGCACCTGCCGAGCCGTCGTCGCTTTGGACGTGGACCACGTGGAGATCCGCCTTCGAGCGGGCCGCCATCCTCGCCGCGCGGCGCATCACCTCGTCGTTGCCCGCCGCGCCGGTGACCGCCACCATAATCCGCTCGGCCGTGTCCCATATTCCCTTGGCTCCGTGCTTCTCCAAGTAGGCGATCAGCTGCTCGTCCGTCTCGTCGGCGACGAAGCGCAGAGCGAGCTCGCGCAAAGCCACGAGGTTCTCTGTCCGGAAGAAGTTCTCGAGAGCGTAGGGAACCTTCTCCATCGGGTAGACGTTCCCGTGCAGCATCCGGCGGCGCAGCTGCTGGGGAGAGGAGTCGATGAGCTCCAACTGGTCTGCCCGCCGGACCACCCAGTCTGGAACCCGCTCGCGCACGGCGACGCCCGTGATGCGCTCCACAGCACTCGCCAGGCTCTCCAAGTGCTGGATGTTCACGGTCGAGATGACAGCGATGCCTGCGTCGAGCAGCTCGAGCACGTCCTCGTAGCGCTTGGCGTGCCGGCCCGATCCCGGGACATTGGTGTGCGCGAGCTCGTCGACGAGCGCCACCTGCGGGCGCCGGGCAAGCACAGCGTCGACGTCCATCTCCTCGAAGCTCGCGCCCCTGTAGGTCACCTTCAGCCGGGGGACGACCTCCAAGTCCCGCAGCAGGCCAGCCGTGTAAGGGCGGCCGTGGGTCTCGGCGAAGCCGACCACCACGTCGGTGCCCCTGTGCTTGCGCCGCAGGCCCTCGTCGAGCATGGCGCAGGTCTTTCCCACCCCTGCCACCGATCCCAGGTAGATCCGGAAGCGTCCGGTCGGCTCTACCTCAGAGCCGCTGTCGACACCTGCAGATCGGGGCGCGAAGCCATCTGTGCTCACTGTTGAAAGCGTAGAGCAAAGCGGCCGCAAGCAGATCCTGCCAGGGCTGCCCGGGTTGTCAGGGTTGTCAGGGTTGTCAGGGCTGTCGGAGCTCAGATCCTGCCCGGGTTCAGATCTTGTCTGGGTAGAGCATCGCGTAGAACAGGTACACGAGCAGTCCCACGCTCACCACGAGCCCGATGCCTTCGAAGACCGTCATGGCCGTTGCCTCACCTCTTTCTTCGCCTCTTCTTCGCCTTCGTCCTACCGATCCGTCGCGCCTGGCTCACCTCGGGTCACAGCTTGTCGCAAGCCTTGGTGTAGAGCACGAACAGCCAGAACGCGACCACAACTCCGAGCACTCCGAGCACGTCAGTCATCTGCAAACCCTCCTAGTGGCCTTGGCCTGCCGTCATCATCCGGCCCGGGCGCTTCGCGCGGAGTGAGAAGCACTGGCACTTCCGGCAGCAGACGAATGGTCGAGCCGCAGCACCCCGAGGTTCAGCTCGAGCACGTTCACGTAGGTGGCGCCGAATATCCCGAGTGTGCGGCCATGCACCTGGCTCTCCACGAGCGCCCTCAGCGTGGCAACGCTCAGGTGGTTCGCCTTGGCCACCCTCGGCACCTGCAGCAGGGCCCCCTCGACGGGGATGTCGGGATCGAGCCCGCTCGCGGAGCTCTCCACCATTGCAGGAGGCACCTGGCTGGCCTTCACCCCGGGGTTCTCCGCCAGGAACTTCTTCAGGTGCGCCCTTATGTGGGCGAGCAGGACGGGATTGGTGGGGCCGAGGTTGCTCGCCGTCGAGGCCGCCGCGTTATAAGCAGGCGAGGTAGCACTCGGGCGGCCGTGGAAGAACTTCGGCGAGGTCCACTCCTGGCCGATGAGGCGTGAGCCGACCACCTTTCCGTCCACGCGCACCAGGCTGCCATTTGCCTGGTGGGGGAAGACCGCCTCGGCTAGGCCCGTCATTGCAAAGGTGTACCCGAGGCCGATCACGACGGTCGCCAGCAGAACCAGGCGAAGTGCGCTCCAGAGCATGCGAAGGGTCATCGGAGGCTCCTAGTGGGCGGTGGAGACGAGGTGGAGGGCGGTCACGAGCATGTCGATCAGCTTGATCCCGGCGAAGGGGAGGAGCAGGCCGCCCAACCCGTAGATGAGCAGGTTCTTTCGCAGGAGAGAGAGCGCCGACTGGGCTTTGTAGCGCACCCCACGGAGCGCAAGCGGGATCAGCACGGGGATTATGACCGCGTTGAAGATGATGGCGGAGAGGATCGCCGTGTCCGGGGAGGTGAGGCGCATCACGTTCAGCGCCGCCAGCCCGGGGAAGGCGACCACGAACATCGCAGGGATGATCGCGAAGTACTTGGCGACGTCGTTGGTGACCGAGAACGTCGTGAGCGCCCCTCGGGTGATGAGGATCTGCTTCCCGACCTCGACGATCTCGATGAGCTTGGTGGGGTTGGAGTCGAGGTCGATCATGTTGCCGGCCTCGCGGGCCGCCATGGTGCCGGTGTTCATCGCGACCGCCACGTCGGCGTTGGCGAGGGCGGGCGCGTCGTTGGTGCCGTCGCCGACCATCCCCACCATGAAGCCTTCTGCCTTCATCGACTTCACGTACTCCATCTTGCGCTCGGGAGTCGCCTCCGCGAGGAAGTCGTCGACTCCCACCTCGTGGGCGATGGCGGCTGCCGTGACCGGGTTGTCTCCCGTGATCATCACGGTCCGGAGACCTGCGGTCCTGAGCGACTGAAGGCGCTCCTTGATGCCCTCCTTCACCACGTCCTTCAGGTGGATGACCCCGAGCACGCGGCGGTCCTCGGCCACGAGCAGCGGCGTACCGCCCGAACGCGATATCTCGTCCACCTTTGCCCTGATCTCCAGAGACAGCTCGCTGCCGGCCCAAGCAGCCACCGAGTCGACTGCGCCCTTGCGGATCTCGCGCCCGTCGAGGTCCACACCACTCATGCGGGTCTGCGCGCTGAAGGGGACGAACGTGGCCTCGTGCTCGCCGAAGGACCTCTCCCGAAGCCCGTAGCGCTCCTTTGCGAGCACCACGATCGAGCGACCCTCCGGCGTCTCGTCTGCGAGGGAGGAGAGCTGGGCGACCTCGGCCAGGTGGCGCTCGTCCACACCCTCCACAGGCACGAGCTCGGTCGCCTGGCGGTTGCCGAGGGTCAGGGTGCCCGTCTTGTCGAGCATGATGACGTTCACGTCGCCGGCGGCCTCGACCGCCCTGCCCGACAGGGCCAGCACGTTGTGCTCGAGCAGGCGGTTCATCCCGGAGATGCCTATCGCGGAGAGCAGCCCGCCGATGGTGGTGGGTGCGAGGGCCACGAGCAGCGCAATAAGTACCGTCACCGACACCGGTGAGTGCGAGTAAGCGGAGAAGGGCGCGAGGGTAACCACCACCACGAGGAAGATGAGGGTGAGGCCGGCGAGGAGGAGGGCGAGGGCGATCTCGTTCGGGGTCTTGCGGCGCTGGGAGGTCTCGATCAGCTCGATCATCCGGTCGAGGAACGTCTCCCCCTGACCCGCCGTGATCTGGATGCGGAGCGAGTCCGAGATCACCTTGGTGCCGCCCGTCACCGCGGAGCGATCCCCGCCCGACTCGCGAATCACCGGTGCTGACTCGCCGGTGATGGCGGACTCGTCCACCGAGGCGATCCCCTCTATCACCTCGCCGTCGCTCGGAATCAGCTCGCCCGCGTCGACCACCACCACGTCGCCGCGCTGGAGAGCAGTGGCAGGAACCACCTCTATCCCCGACGGGCCCTCGCGTCGGGCCGTGGTCTCGACCCTGGTGCGCCTGAGCGCCTCGGCATGGGCCTGGCCGCGTCCTTCCGCCATAGCCTCGGCAAAGTTGGCAAACAGCACGGTCAACCAGAGCCATATGGATATCTGGCCCACGAACGCGAGCTCGGAGTACCGGCCCTCCGCCAGGTACCTGATGGCATCTCCGGTGGTGAGAACGCTGCCGACCTCGACAGCGAACATGACCGGGTTGCGGACCATCCAGCGCGGGTCGAGCTTCTTCAGCGAGACCCGCACGGCCTGAGCCACCTGGTCGCGCGTCCACATCGACTGTCCCGCGCGAGGCGGGCGCGCGGAGGCTCCCTGCGGAGGAGTCTGCGGGGCGGGGGCCTCTGCAGTGACGGTCCCAGGCATCAGAAGAGCTTCCCTGCGTTCATGGCGAAGTGCTCGGCCAAGGGCCCGAGGGCGAGCACGGGGAAGAAGATCAACGCGCCGACGATCAGCACCGTGCCGGTGAGCAGTCCCACGAACATCGGCCCATGCGTGGGGAAGGTGCCGGCGCTAGCGGGGATGCGCTGCTTGCGACCGAGCGATCCTGCCATGGCCACGAGGGGGATGTACATGGGGAAGCGCCCGAGGAGCATGGCGATGCCGACCGTGGCCGAGTACCAGGGCGACGCGGAGCTGAGGCCGCCGAAGGCCGAGCCGTTGTTGCCCACACCCGATGCGAAGGCATAGAGCACCTCGGAGAGGCCGTGGGGCCCGGGATTGAATATTCCCGACAGGCCGGATTTCAGCACCACGGATAGCGCGGCGAGTATGAGGATCACGAAGCTCGGCACGACCATCGCGAGCACCGCCATCTTCACCTCGTAGGACTCGATCTTCTTCCCGAGGTACTCGGGAGTGCGGCCGACCATGAGCCCGGCAAGGAACACCGCGAGGACGGCGAAGGCGAGCATGCCGATCATCCCCACTCCCCATGAACCGAAGATCACCTCGCCGGTGAGCATGTTGAACAGGTTCACCATGCCGCCGATCGGGGTCATCGAGTCGTTGGATGCCGCCACCGACCCCCATGAGACCGCCGTGGTCGAGTTGTCGAACAACGTGGTGGTCCCCACGCCGAAGCGGGTCTCCTTCCCGACCATGTTCTTGTGGGCTGCGAGCACGACATGATGGATGGGGAGCACCGCGTTGCCGGCGTACTCGAAGTGGTACATGACCAGAGCGCCGGCCACGAACATGATCGCCATGGCCGCGAATATCGCCCGGCTCTGGCGCAGGTCCTTGATCATCTTTCCGAAGAGGTATATGCAGCCGGCCGGGATCGCGAACCCGAGGACGAGCTGGAACAGGAGCGACAAGGCGTTGGGCGCCTCGAAGGGATGGGCCGCGTTCATGTTCATGAAGCCGCCGCCATTGTCACCTAGCTGCATTATCGAGGTCATTGACGCGATCGGGCCCTGGGCGATCGTCTGGTGCGCGTGCTGCAGCGTGGTTACGTGGGTGTAGGCGTGGAGGTTCTGCGGGCTGCCGAGCGCCACGAGCACGATGGTGCCTATCACTGCCAGGGGAATGGCTACCCAAATGAGCGCTCGCACGAAGTCGCGCCAGAAGTTGCCGAGCGTCTGGGTGCTGTGGCGTGAGAAGCCCCTGGCCACCACCAGGAACAGGCAGATGCCGGTTATCGGCGAGAGGAACTGCTGGACAACGAGCCAGGCTTGGGAGAGGTAGCTCATGGTCGACTCGCCGCCATAGACCTGCCAGTTCGTATTCGTCATGAAGCTGACAGCGGTGTTCCATGTGGTCCAGAAGGGGATGTGCGGGAGGTGGGCCGGATTGAGCGGGAGCACGCTCTGCAGGGAAAGGAGGACGAACAGCACCACGAAGCCGACCACGTTCACCGCGAGCAGTGCGAACACGTAGGTCGTCCAGCGCATCTCAACCTCGGGGTCGATGCCGCAGAGGCGGTAGACGCCACGCTCCAGCGGGACGAGGGCCCGGTCGACGAAGGTCTTCCCGCCTTCGAACACCCGGAACATGTAGCTGCCCATGGCCCAGGCAAGCAGCGCTACGACCGCTATCAGCACGAAGGGCTGCAGCGCCCCCTGCCAGTTCATGGCTGCGCCTTGGTGATCATGGTGGCGCTGCGTGCCGGTTGTGCCGGGCGTGCCGACTGTGCCGCAATCACTTGCACGGCGTTATCTTGCGCCTCGGGGTGTGAACAGAGCGTAAACCTGGGCGGGTCCAGCGTAAAAATCCTGTAACAGCAGTGATCCTGGTTGGATCACCTGCCGGGGATCACCTGGCGGGGGTCTCGTCTAGCAGCTGGTAGCCGACCCCCGGGAGGGTCTTCAACAGCTTGGCGCCAGACGGCCCGAGCTTTCGCCTGAGACGGCTCACGTACACCCGCGCACGGGCTTCCGAGCCGAACGCGTCCCCCCAAACAGACTCGAGAAGGACGTGGTGGGTGACCACCCTGCCCACCTGGCGCGCGAGGTACACAAGCAGGTCGAACTCCCTCGGGGTGAGGTCCACCTCGCCGCCCTCCACGGTCACGCGCCGCGCCGGCACCTCTATCAGGATCGGGCCTACCTGTATTTCCGGCTCGTCTGCCCCCTCGCCGGCCTTCGCCCGGTGCCGGAGAGCCACGCGCAGGCGAGCCTCGAGCTCGGCCATGCCGAAGGGCTTGTCCACGAAGTCGTCGGCCCCCTCGTCGAGGGCCTCTACCTTGCGCGCCTCCGATCCGTGCGCGGAGAGCACGACAACCGGAACGTCGCTCCACTGGCGGATGCGCCGGCAGACCTCCACGCCGTCGATGTCGGGCAAGCCGAGATCGAGCACGACGACGTCCGGGACGCGAAGCGCCACCTCGGCGAGACCGTCAGCTCCGGTTCGCGCTCCGAAGATCTCGTAGCCGCGTGCCTTCAGCCCGATCGTGAGCGCCCTGAGGAGGGGCATTTCGTCGTCTATCACGACCAGGCGCGCCATCGCCGTACCAGCGGCCTCGCGTCGCCTCAGCGCGCCGCGCGCGCCGGGCTCTCCGCGCGCGCCACACTCTCCGGGTTCTCTGGGTTCTCCGCAGGATAGGCAGCCTTCGCGCGCTGCCCGGATCTCGCCTGCTGCCCAGGCTGCTCGCCGCCATGGCCAGCTGCAGGAACGTCGAAGCGGAACGTCGCCCCGCCCCCCGGTGTCTCCTCGGCTACGACGCTACCGCCGTGTGCCTCGACGAAGGCCCGGCAGATCGAGATGCCCATGCCCATGCCCATGCTGGCACCCGGGTACTCGGGTGCACCTGCGAAGCCCGGGCCGTGATCTCGCACCTCCACGCACACCCGTCCCCCGCGCTCCTCTGCGTGAAGCTCGACCGGCCCGGCTCCCGGCGCGTGCCGGACTGCGTTCTCGAGCAGGTTGGACAGCACCTGCTCGATCAGCACACCGTCGGCCTCGATCTGCGGCAGGTCCTCCGGGATGTCTAGCTCGAGTGGCGGCGCCCAGTAAGAGCCGAGATGGCCGAGTGCCGCGCTGACGAGGTCCTGCAAGACCAGTCGCTCCATCTTCGGCACCAGCATCCCCGCCTCGATCCTGCTCATGTCGAGGAGGTTACGCACCAGGCGAGCCAGCCGGTCGGCCTCTGCCTCTATGGCCTCGAGGAGCTCGCGCCTGTCGTCGTCAGCGAGCTCGATCGACGAGTCCCTCAGGTCGGAAACTGCCGCCTTGATCGTTGCGAGCGGCGTCCGGAGGTTGTGCGACACCGAGCCCACCAGGGATCGCCGGAGAGCATCGGCCGCCTCGAGCGCCTCGTTGCGGATGGCCTGCCTCCGGAGCAGCGCCCTCTCCACGGCGAGCGCCGTCTGGTTGGCGAAGGTATCGAGCAGCCGGCCGTCGTGGTCGCTCAGGCCGGGGCCCCGGAGCGCCAGCAGGCCAACGGCGCGGTCGCTCGCTGCAAGCGGCAGGACGCGCAGGCCCGGGCGGGCGGCGGAGCCCGCCGGCACAGCGACGCCGCCACGCGGCACGAGCCGCCCAAGCTCCTCGTCGTCGAATGGCAGGCCGGCACGAGCCATCATCTCGGGCTTCTGGCCTATGGGGAGCATTATCCCCACGCTCTCCAACGAGAACTGCTCGCGAAGCGCTGACGCCACACGGCCGAGCAGCACGTCAAGCGGCTTGTCGTCGATCAGCAGCACGGAAAGGTCGAAGAGCCGGCGGGTGTCGTCTTCGCGGCGCCTGACGCGTGCGCGCGCCTCGCGGAGGGAAGATGCCACCCTGGCCACCACGAGCATCGTGAGCGCGTACACCCCGAGTGCCGCCCAGTCCTGGAGCTGGCCCACCGCGAGGGTCATATACGGAGGGACGAAGAAGAAGTCGTACGCGAGGAATCCCGTCGCCACGGCCAGGGCTCCCACCGAGAACCCACCCAGGCCCACCGCGATCACCACTGGCACGACGAGCACGAGCGCGGCGGTCGCAGGGCTCATGTGCGCCCTGAACGGGAGCATGACGAGCACGAGCACAGCCGGCCCCAAGATCGCGGCCGCGAGCCCTCCAGCCAGCTCTCCTAACGGGGCTCTCTTGCGCCGCGCCCCCGACGGCCGGGAGCTGTCCCAGGTGGGCGCCACGGCACCGAGGCTACCCGGCCGGGCTCCCTAGGGACCCGAGTGGCCTCTCACCAGACCCGGGCCACGGTGGTGCGGACGATCTTGTCGTGCCAGCATTGGTGCCTCGAGTCCCATGCGGCCCAGAGGAAGTTGAGCACTCCGGGGACGAAGAACAGGTAGAAGAAGAGGGTCCACAGCACCGGTCTCGCCGCCGCTCTCCAGAAGCCTACAGGCCCCCCACTGTCCGCGTCGCGAAGGACGATCCCGGCGGCCATCTTGCCGACAGTCTGGCCGCGGGCGCTCCCGTCGAGCAGGCCGAAGTAGATGGCGGTGACGACTACGCCGAGGATCTCCAACAACAAGAAGCCGCCCGAGAAGATGCCGAATCTGGTCGATACGCACGTGCTCGAAACCGATGAGCCCGGGGGGCTGCACGACACCGTGTGCGCGATCGAGCCGATGCTGAGGGCCACGTCGAGGATCGTGAGGGGGACGCCCACGATGATGGCGTCGATCAGGTACGCCCCAACCCGGCGCCACCACGCGCTCACGAAGGCTACGGAGCCAGGCGGCGCACCACCCCCGTACCCGGGCGGGGGGCCATACCCGGGTGGCGGGCCATAGCCGGGAGGTGCCTGCTGCCAGGTACCCGGGGGTTGGCCATACCCGGGCGGCGGGCCATACCCGGGCGGCGGGCCATACCCGGGAGGCAGGCCATACCCGGGAGGCGGGCCATACCCGGGAGGCGGGCCATATTCGGGGGGTGCCTGCTGCCACGTACCAGGCAGAGCGCCATACCCGGGCGGTGCCTGCTGCCACGTACCCGGGGGTTGGCCATACCCGGGAGGTTGCCCATACTCGGGGGGCGGTTGCTGCCAGGAGCCTGGGGGCGGTTGCGTGGAGCCGGTCCCACCTCCGGCGGGCTCCTCGTGCTGCGAACCCGCCTCGCCCCCCGCACCTGGCTCCACCGGAGGTGTAGTCGCCACGCGCGTGACTTTACACGCTTGGCGGTCGTCGCCCGGCCTCGGCCACCTACTGGGCGGAAGCGCCCGCCTCTCCATCCCTGGAACCGGCGAGCGCCCAGAGGCGGTCGTCGTCGGCAGCGATGGCCGCGTCGATTGCCTTGGTGCCGGCACTGCCGAACAACGCTGGGCCGAAGCGCAGCAGCTTGGCGTGCGCGACCGCTTCAGGTCCTTCACATGGATGGCCGGCTGCACCCCTCGGCACGCTCGCCTCGGCGACCTGCTCGCGCCCGGCCGCGTCGCGAACCCGTACCCGCGCCGGAAATGTCATCGCGAAGCTCGCTAGCGCCTCCGGGTCCCACCAGCGCGCGGCTACGGGCGCTTTGCCACTCCCGCGCGTGGCGCCCGGGCGCCACATCTCGCGCGCGAGGTCACGCAGCATCGCGATGTCCGCCATCCCCCTCGCGCCACGCAGCGCGCCAAGACCTTCCAGCACTCCCTTGCCCATCGCCCGCGGCATCGCGGGCTGCGCCCCAGTTCCTGCAGAACGCGCCGAGTGAGCGGCCGCCGAGTAGAGCGTGGAAGTCGCGCGCAGGGCCCCGCCGACGCCGAGCGCCCTCGCGACGATCCCAGGGGGCACGACCGCAGCAAAGGACTCGGTGGCCCTGCGGCTCATGCGCCCGTCGTGGCGCAGCCTCGTCTTCGCGGTGCCCTCGCGGAGGTCCGCCGCGTGCTCGTGGAGCCATGAGTCGCTCACCTGTGCGGGCGTGAGCTCGCCTGCGACGAGCGCCACCGAGACGGACCACGGTATGGAGAAGGTGACTACAACCGGCGTCGGAACCCCGGACGCCCGGAGCGCATCGGATGCCCGACTCCCTGCACGGCCGCCCGAGCTGTCCGAGCTGCCCGAGGCCGTGGCGTAGGGGGCCGACATGGAGTCCATCGCGTAAGTGAGGATGCTCGCTTCGACCTCGACGGACGCCACCTCCTCGACACGCGGCCAGCCGAGCATCCCAAGCGCGTCAATCGCAGTGTCTATATAGGCGCACCCCGGATAGGGCTTCACGCAGAGCGTGGAGGTAGCCCATCCCTCGCCCAAACCCTCGAGCATTCCCGGCAGCGCCACCGCCGCGAACGCCGAGAAGAAGCCCTGCGGGTGGTCCAGCGCGTCGAGGGGGCCGGTCACCCCTTCGGCCGCGAGCCGAGCAGCTCGCAGCCCCGCCAGAGCCGGCTCCGCTGCGGTGAGCACCTTCGAGTCGGGCATGAAGAAGCCCGGGGCCGTAGCCCTCGCCGGCTGGTAGAGAGCGAGGGCCAGCGCGTGGGCCATGGGCTCCGATCCGAGACCGAGCAGCTTCCCTGCCGCCACGGCTGCGCCAGCCGAATGGATGAACGACCACAGCTGACCGTTCTGGGGACCTATCAGGCAGGCGCCGCCGAGACGCGCCTCGATCTCGTTGGCGGCTACCTGGGCGACAAGCTGCTCCTCTGCGCTCGAGCCGGTCTCGGCGGCGAGCAGTAGGGGAACGAGCACGGCCGAATGCCCGGTGTGCCCGAAGCACATGTAATCGTCGAAATCGAGAGCGATCGAAGCCGTGCAAGCGGCATACAGGGAGTCCTCCACCCGGACCATGTCGGGGGTGCCGCCCGCCTTACTCGAATTGGCCGCCTTGGCGCTGCCGATGAGGGGCGCCGGGCCAGGCGCCGCCCAACGCTCCACCGCGCTCAGCACACGCCTCGTCGCGGCATCGGAGTAGGAGGCGGCAACGCCCCCGAGGACCGACCGGCGCTGCACGCGGCAGAGCTCGAGCACTGGCGGGGGAACGTCTCCCACGCCGAGCCCGGCCACCCACCCTGCCAGCTCCTCGATACGGGTGGTCACGAGCGCGAAGCTAGCGCGACCCGTGCTCGAAAGTCGCCAGCACTCCAGGACCCCCAGTTGCACACCGGGCGAACAGCCGAGCGAGCAGCTGGGCGAGTAGCTGGGCGAACGGCCTGGTGAACGGCTGGGTCAGGCCCTCGGCTGCCAGGAGAAGCGCCTCGATGCCACCACGAGCCCGAGCACGCCCCAGGCAGCCACCACCGCGAGCGCAACGGGGTCGAACCCCGATGCCCCGTGGCGCGCCTCCAAGGGTACGAGGACGAGCTGGGCAAGCTGGCGTACGGGGAAGATCTCCGCGACGTCGCGCATCCAGGTGGGCACGATGCTCCACGGTATGAACACACCGGAGACGAAGCAGAGCGGGAGCGCGGCTGCCGTCGCGAAAGGCTGAGCCGAGTCGGCCGAGGTGACCAGGCTGCTCAGCGCGAAGGCGAGGCTACATGCCGACAAGGTGCCGACCATCACGCCGGCACCGAGCGCCGGGAGCGTGCCCAGGGCAATCGGAGCCGAGTAGCCGATCCATCCCACTACGAGCAGCAGCACGACAATCCCGAGCGTGCTGACCACTGCCGTGGCCGCGCGGCCCGCGACGACGGCCCACGCAGGCTCCGGCGTCGCGCGGCGACGCTTCAGGATCCCGGACTCTCGCTCGGTGACTATCACCACGATCACGGTCATGAACGCCCCGTCGAGGACCCCGAATGCCGTCAGGTTCCCGACGTAGTAAGTAGTCGCCGCCACGCTGTGGCCGTCGATGGCGAAGCTCTGGTGGCCGAAGATCGAGGCGAACAGGACCAGCAGGCCCACGGGCAACACGAGGGTGAAGAAGCGTGCTTGGCGGTTGCGCGACATGACGAGGAGCGAGTAGCGAACCTCGTGCCAGACGAGCGCCAATCGAGCCAGCTTGGGCGCCGTCCTCGTCGCCCGCTCCGTTCCCGTTGCCCGCTCCGTCATCATCGCCCGCCCTGTTCTGCCACCAGCTCGAGATAGACGTCCTCGAGGCTGGGGCGGCTGACCTCGATGCTCCGAGGATCGAGCTCGAGCTCGATCAGCCAGGACGACAGGCGGTAGAGGTCGCGAAGCGCGTCTTTGCTCGCCAGAGTCACCTTCCCATGGGCCACCCCGACCAGCTCGCAGGTCCGGGGCCCACCGGCACCCGCCGGCGCCGCGGCACCGAAGCGCTCGTCGAGCTCGGAGGCGATATCCCCTGCGAGAACCGGCAGGTGGAGAACGATCTCCGTCGGGGCCTCGGCCCGGCCTCCGAGATCGTTAGGGGTGCCTTCTGCCACGACAACACCTCCCTGGACGACCGCGATCCGGTCCGCCAGGGCTTCCGCCTCTTGCAGGTAGTGGGTGGTGAGCAGCACCGTGGTTCCCTGCAAGCGAAGGCCGGCCACCATCTCCCAGGCGGCATGGCGGGCTCCCGGGTCGAAACCGGTTGTCGGCTCGTCGAGGAAGAGGAGCTCCGGATTCCCGATCAGAGCGATGCCGACGTCGAGTCGCCGCTGCTGGCCGCCCGACAGCCGCTCGTTGCGCGTCCTTGCCTGGGACTCCAGACCCACCAGGGCCAGGACCTCACCAGGGTCGCGCGGTGCGTCGTAGAAGCCCGCGTAGAGCTCGAGCGTCTCCGAGACCGTGAGCTCCGGTTCGGGCGCGGAGGACTGGAGCACCATGCCGACCCGGTTCCTCCAGCCCGGGCCTGCGGACTCGGGATCGCATCCGAGGACCTTCACCTCACCGCCGGTGCGCGACCTGAAGCCCTCGAGTATCTCGAGCGTGGTCGTCTTGCCGGCTCCGTTCGGCCCGAGGAGGCAGAAGACCTCGCCGCGCTCGACGACGATGTCGATGCCGTGCAGGACCTCCACAGTGCCGTAGCGCATGTGCAGACCCCTGGCCTCGACCACGCTGCCCGCCGATCCTGCCGAGCCTGCTGGGGCTACTGGGGAAGGGATCATGCAGCAGACGCTACGCTTGGCGCCCGCTCCTCCACATCCTCCGGTAGCCTGATTTCCGGCTCCATCCCTGGGCCGATCGCACCTCCACCCGTGGTCGCCTGCACCTCCACCCGTAGGAGGAGCGAAACTACGTCCACAAGAGGATGCCGCCTGGCCGCATTTGCGCGTACTCTCTGTAGCATGCCTCTCGGGGTCCGTTGTGCGCCGTCCGCGGCCAAGGGCTCCGAGGCGGTAGCCATGCCGGCGTGGGTCCCCCGTGCGCTGGCCTCGCTCGCGCTCGTGCTCGCAGCGGCGGTCGGCATCCAGCGCGGGGTGTTCTCGCACCCCGGCCTTTCGACTGCTCTGGTGCTCGTGGCTGCCCTGCCTTGGTGCGCCGAAGCCATCGGCGTGCACCTCCCCAAGACCCTGTGGTCCGCTGGCGTCGTCGGGAGCGTCTTCGCCCTGCTGTGGTTCCATCCCGTGGCGAACGACTTCGCCCCGTTCTTCCTGGTCCTCCTGGCAGGGACTGGGGCCGCCGTGTCGAGAATGCTCTCGGGCGGGATCGTCGCGCTCGCAGGCGTGGCCGCGATGAGCGCGCTCCAAGCATCAGGGCACTTCACCTCCTCTGGCATATGGATCTTCGCCATCGCCTTCGCCTGGTTCTTCGGCGCAGGCTTCCGCTGGCAGCTAGAGCTCCTCGGAAGGCTGAGAGCGGCTCAGGCCGAGCTGGCAGAGAAGAGCGCTACCGAGGAGCGCCAACGGATCGCACACGAGGTCCACGACGTCATCGCTCACTCGTTGTCCATAACGATGCTCCACCTGACCGCTGCACGCCTGACGCTTCAGAACGCGACCGGGCCCGACACGAGCGAAGCCATCGAGGCGCTCGTGGAAGCCGAGCGCGCGGGTCGCCAGGCCATGTCGGACATCCGCCACACGATCGGCGTGCTCGCGCCGAGCGGCGCGAGCACCAACGCCGGAGAGGGTGGGGGCGCTGCTTCAGGCGCAAGTGCAGGTGCCACTGCTGCGGCGCTGCCCGGCGTCCACGACATCAGCGAGCTGGTGGCGAGCTACCGGGCCGCCGGCCTCGATGTCGAGGCCGACATCGAGGCATGGTTCGGCAAAGAGCAGGACACTACCTCCGGCGAGGACGGCATCACCGCTGCGACCAGCCTGGCCCTATACCGCATCTGCCAGGAGTCGCTCGCGAACGCAGCGAAGCATGAACCGGGCTCCTGCGTGAAGATGAGCCTGCGAGCATGCAACGGGACAGCGCATCTGCGAGTGGCCAACACCCCAGGCACGCTCAGCACCATGAGCGCTGCGGGCAGCATGAGCAGCGCCGGCAGCGATTCGCACCCGGGCGCCGGCGGTCGCCCGGTACCAGCGGGCCCTGGCCTCGGGATCCGGGGAATGCGATCGAGAGCGGAGAGCCTTGGCGGCGCTTTGCGCGCCGGGATGCAGGGCGGATCCTGGGTCGTGGAGGCCCGGCTCCCGCTCGCCCTGGACTCCGAGGACTCCCGGTGATCCGCGTCCTGCTCGTGGACGACCAGCCTCTGGTGCGAGCCGGGCTGCGGCGGATCCTGAGCGAGCGCGAGGGCTTCGAGGTCGTAGGGGAGTGCGGCGACGGTGACGAAGTGACCGCGGCGGTGACGGAGGCTGCACCCGACATCGTCGTCATGGACATCCGCATGAAGCACGTAGACGGCGCGGAGGCTACCCGTAGGCTGAGGCGGCGGACGGACGCGCCGCCGGTGCTCGTGCTCACCACGTTCGACGACGACGAGGTGCTCTCTGCTGCCCTCCGCGCTGGTGCGGCCGGATTCCAGCTGAAAGACGCCCCGGGAGAGGAGATCATCCGCTCGGTCCGCGAGGTGGCCTCAGGGGGCGCTTGGCTCGACCCCGCGGTGACCGCCCGCGTCCTAAATGCCTACAGGAGCGTCCCGCCCGAGCGATCCGGAGCGTCAACCGCCCGCCAGGAGCTGGGAGCAGGAGACCTCACGACGCGCGAGCTGGACGTGCTCGCTCTCATGGGCCGTGGCCTTTCCAATGCCGAGATCGCGGAGCGCCTCTTCATAGCCGAGGTGACCGTGAAAACCCATGTCGGCCACATACTCACCAAGCTCGCGCTGCGCGACCGGGCCGCCGCAATCGTCTTCGCGTTCGACCACAGGCTCGTGGAGCCTTCTGGCTGAGTACCGGCATGCCGGCTCACCGACCTCCGACGGCGATCCTCCTACGCGAGAGCGACCTGTAGAGGTCCGCCGTCTCCGCATGCACCGAGTCGAGCGGCTCCACGTCGTCGGCGACGAGCTTCACGAGCTCGGCCATAACTGCCTCCACGCCGGCAGGATTGCCCGCGAGATCGGCTGCCCGCATCAAAATCCGGTAGAGCCTCTCGTCGTAGGGACTGACACGGAGCGCCCTGCGCGCCGCCCACTCTGCCCGGGCCCCGTCGCCGCTGGCCAGCCGGTGCTCGGCGAGCCTGCAGGCCAAGTCCACGACCCCTGCCTCTATGGTTGCCTCGATCCCCTCGAACAGAGCCCAGTCGGTAACCCTCGAGCCGTCGAATGGCCGCCCGCGCACGAGGGCCATCGCCTCGTGCCAGTCTTCGGGATCCTGCGAGCTGCCCCGCTCGACGAAGCGCGCCCAGTCGGTGCTCACGTCGGGCCCGAGCTGTAGCCGGCCGTGCCGGCGCGGAAGGTGGTCTACCCCCGAGGCGGAGACACCGAGCGCACGGCGCGCGGCGGAGGCGACCGAATGGATGGTCGAGGCCGCCGGCATGCGATCCGGCCAGAGGGCCGACACCCACTGGTCGCTGTCCGCTCCATTCGGGTGCATTGCCAGGTACACCACGAGCTCGAGCGCCCATGCCCTGCCAAAGGGACGCTGGATCCCGCGAACCTCTACTGGGCCGAGGACCAGAACCTCGACAGAACCCTCACGAGTCTCGGCGGGCCTACTCTGGCCCTCACCTGGGCGGTAAGGGAGCCCCGAGGGCTGTGCAGGCTCGAATGGCTGTGCAGGCTCGAATGGATGTGCAGCCGGCACCGACTCGGGCGCCATTGCGTGCAGGTCCAGGCGGGGAACGTCGAGCGCATCGTAGGGCGGGTCGCATGCCGTGGAGCCAGAGGTGTCGGCAGCGACCGACACGAGCTCGCCTATGCCCGCGGCAGTTTCTGCATCGAGGGGCCGGAGCTCGAGGCCGTCGAGTGACACCTCGCATGCCTCCACAGACACGGGGCCGTCTCCTGCTTCCACCCTCCAGCGCGCGCCCGGGTCGTCGGCGACACACACGACCGCCAGTGCCCGCTCCCCCCGCCCCGCCAGCTCGAGGAGCTCGATCAAGGACGCGGGCTCCGAATCTGCAACCTCGGCTGCGCAGAAGACCACCGTCGGATCCCAGACGCTCCCTTCGCTCCCGCCTCGGGCAGCCGCAGCCGAAGGCATCCCGGCAGCCGCCAGCAGCACCTCCGACTCCCCGGCGCGGCGGCGGAGCTCGGGGAGGAGCGGCGTGAGGAGCTCCACGTGGCGAGCACGCCCAGCGGTCAGGGCCATATGCTCCTCCCACACCGGAGCACCTGCAGGCATCCCTCCACCCACCGTCACTACCTCGACCTGCTCGCCACGAGCACCGGTGAGCAACTCCATCACCATCGCGGCGATCATCTCGGGAGCCCGCTTGCCAGCCAGGGCAATCGACCCTGCGCGCTCGAGGTCGACGAGGACGATGCCACGGCTGTCCGTCCCTATGCTGACCAGCGCCGGTGCCGCGTAGTCGGCTGCCGCCACCCACGGGTCATCGCGCGCTTGGGCCAGAACTTCGGCACTACGCACGAGCCGCCACCACCCTGCCGTGCCGGCTGGAGCGAACGGAGGTGGCGGACCTGCGTCGTACCCCTCGCAGATGGCGAGCTCGACAGCGTCCTCGCAGAGGCGTGCCGCGGCCACAGGTGGGCATTCTCCCCCGGCTGCCCGTACCCGCGCCGCGAGGAGGAGGAGTGCCAAGTCGACCCAGTCGACGCCGTCGTGATCGGCAGACAACCGGAGCGTACGCTCGAGCTCGGCGAGGCGGCCTGCCGGCAGGCGCACGAGCATCCCATCGGGACGCCGACGCCTCTGCACCCTGCGCAGGCGCTCCAGCAGCACGACCACCCCCGCTGCACCAAGCGCGCCGAGGAAGGGGGCTGCCGGGACCTCCCTCCCCTGGTGTGCAGGCCCGGGAGCGGGGGGGCTGGCCGCCTGGCTCGAAAGCGCGTCCGCGGACGCGTGATCACGCTGACCGGCGGGTAGCTGCACGCCCATCTCTGCCGGGTGCGCGTCCGCGGACGCGTATAGGGGGCGTGGCGGGGAGGCACCCGCGAGCTCGGCACCGGCCGGCGCTCCAGGCATGGCGGCTTCGGTTGCCACGGCCGGAACGGCCGATGGGGTTGGCGGTAGCTCCAGCACCCATCCGGGGTCGATCCAGTGCGCGTCGGTGAGGGACACCCCGCCCGCCTGTGACCGGCCCATGTTGAGCGCCGAGATCTCCCTCCAGCGAAGGGGTGATCCCAGCTGCTCGGAGGCTATGGACCACAGGGTGTCCCCTGGCCGCACTACGTAAAGCCTCCGGCCTCCACGAGCCACGGCCGGCCCGGGTGTCGCGGTTGCCACCGGCAAGGCAATGCCGGCTGCCGGCGAGCCTGGCAGCTCAGTGCGGGCCACTGCGACGTCGTAGGCGGAGAGCTCAGCGGCGGAGATCTCAGCGGCTGAGGCCTCAGCTCCTCGGGCCATTGGCCCACTCGAGGACGCATCCGCGGGTTCCATGGCAGAAGAAGAAGCAACAACAGGTGCATGGGCCGTGACCTCGAAGCGCAGGGAACCTCCGGGTCGCGGCACAGGAGCGAGCGCGAGAGAAGCGCCGACGAGGCAGGCAACCATCGCCTGCATGTGCCGGCTGCCTGGCAAGCTCCTGGCCTCGCGCCCTGCTCTCCGTCCTGCAATGTCGAGCACGACGCAGGCAACGAGCCAGACCCACGAAGCCCACGCCACCAGCTCACCGAGGAAGGCTATGGCGCCGTCGCCCACGGGCTCGCCGAGCCGTCGTACCAAGGCTCCCGGATGCGACAGCAGGCCTGCAAGCACCGAAGGGTGCAACGCCGGGGCGAAGGCGAGAAGGACTACCGGGACCCCGGCCAGCAACGCCGCCAGGCAGATGGCTCCGCCGATCCCCCGCGCCATGCGGTGCCGGACGGGCGAGGGACCCGCCCCACTCGCTCTGCCGGTACGAGGCGCCCCACCTGCTACGCCTGTGGTAGCCAACCTGCCGTTGCCCTTGGTACTCGCCATTTCAGTCCTCCTTGGTAACTCCGTGGACCACCGTCGCGCTCGCGGTCGCGGACACCGTCAGGTGGGTGATCCCGATCATCGACAGCACCAGAGTCGGCTCTGTCACGACCACCGAGACGCTCACCGTGTTGCCCGAGACCGTTGCCGTGGCGGGATGGCCTGCGGATGCCGCGTAAGCCTCGGCGGCAGAGACCGCCGCCGAGGAGTCCACCTGGACCTGCCCACCGCGAAGTGCCCCGATGGAAAGCTGGTCTGCGCCGGCCCTGGCCGCCTGCTCGGCCTCCGCCTGCGCCGCGCGCTTCGCCGCTATTGCTGCTCCCCCATCGACCACAAGGCCGACCAGCGCGAAGAGAGCGAGCGCTAGGACCGCGCTGAACGCCGTCAGGGATCCCCGCTCGGATCGCATCAGCCAACCACCCTGTAGGGGTCGATCGGTGCCCTCTCCGTGGCGATCACGGTCGTGCCGCCTGGCAGACCGGGGACCAGCAGGTCCGCGAGGACCACCCGGCAGCTCACCGTCACGCTCACAACTCCCCCGGGCACGAAATCCGACGTGCCGGTCGCGACCTGCAACCTGGAGCAGGTATGCGAGCGCCCGAAGAGAGCAGGTGTTGCTGCGGCAGCCGCCGCCGTGCTCGCCGACGCAGCGTCCGGCATCACCGACGCGGCCTCCGCTCCTGCACGCGCGGCTGCGACGACCTGCTCCCTAGCCATCTCGAAGCGCCCGAGCGCCAATGCCGCCAGCGCGAAGAGCACGAGCACCGGCGCCAGCACCACCGCCTCGATGGTCATCGAGCCCGCCTCGGCTCGCCGCGAAGAGTCCCCTGCGCGCCTGATCATCCCGACACCCGGAACTCCTGCAACGGGCCTATGCGAACGGCCGACACATGCAGGTGGAGCCACGGCAGCACTCCTTCCGCCGTGCCGCTCACCTTCATCTGGACCATCCCTCCGGCTAGCACGGACGTCGTCACCTGGGGGTCCGTCACCACCGCGGATCCCGAGTCGCGCAGAAAGGCACGCGCCTGGGCTTCGCCGGACGCGACCGAGCCGCCGAGAGCACGGGCCACCTGGTCGCCCTCGCCTGCCGCGGCCTGCACGAGGGTTGCCGCATGAGCCCAGAGCGCTGCCTGCACCGCGAAGAGCACGACGAGCATGGCGGCAGGCAGCACTATGACCGCCTCCACCACGGAGGATCCCCGCTCGCCTCGCCGCCCACCAGGCGCACGATCTCCGCTCGGCGTAGCACGCCGGGCCGGCAGGCACGCCATCAGTTGAGGTTGATGGAGTTGGCCTTCGCGGTGATTTTTGCCACGATTATTGCCCCGACCGCGATCGCGAGAGCAGCGAAGACCGCTGTCAGGATCACCTTCTCCACCACGCTTCCTTCCTCGGCGTGCTCCATCGTCTGCACCCAAGCCTTCAGGTAGCCCCACAGGAACCGGATATCGCTCGAAGTCCACATCGGTGTTCTTCCTTTCATGGTCGGTGCTGCTCTTTTCGGTGCTGCTCTTTTCGGTGCTGCTCTTTTCGGTGCTGCTCTTTTCGGTGCTGCTCTTTTCGGTGCTGCTCTTTTCGGTGCTGCGACCTTCTGCCAGTTGCGAGATCAAGCGCTTCGGTCCTGGAGCGCCGCAGGCCACGAGTCGCTTCGCGAGATCACCCGCGACGACATCGCGAACGTCCTGCCGCCCGAAGCCAAGGGCGGCGCGCAGCGCTACGCCCACACCACCGTCGAACGAGGATCGTCTAACCCGATAGACGTGCCTCCGTCTAACTGGATAGACTAGCCCTGTGACCGCCCGGGCCCTCGTATCCAAGCTGCGCCAGCGCGGATGCGAGCCGGTGCGCCAGCGGGGCTCCCACCAAGTCTGGCGGTGCGGCAACTGCCAAACCGTGGTCCCCGTCCACGCCGGCGACATCCCGGCCGGGACCCTCGGATCGATCGAGCGAGACCTCGAAGCGTGCCTCGGCCCGAAGTGGATCAACCGGTAAGCGACAGCGATGTGAAGGAGGAGAACGTGAAGACCTACACCGCCCGCCTGGAGCGGGAGAAGGACGGCCGCTGGAGCGTCGAGCTCGACGAGGAGCCGCGGGTCCACACCTGGGGCAAGACCGTCGAGCAAGCCCTCGCCCGCATGCGCGAGGCGGCTGCCTTGTGGTTCCGGACCGACGAAGGCGGCATCGAGCTCGTCCCCCGCCCCGTCCTGCCCAAGGCCACCGGCCGGACCGTCGAACAAGCACGCCAAGCCCGTGAGCAAGCAAGAGACGCCGATCGCCTGGCCCTCGAGCAGACCCGCAGGGCCGCGGTCGCCCTGGCCGGTCGCGGGATCAGCATGCGCGACGCCGCCACGATCCTCGGCATCTCCCACCAGCGCGTCCACCAGCTCCTCGCGCCAGAACAGAGCCCGCCACGGCGCAAGGCCGGCTGACAGCACCAACCGGCTCGACGAACCCACGGCTCCGCGTCCTCCTGTCACGGCCGCTCTACCCTTGGGCTCGAGGCGTTCGAGGCTTCAGAATTCATGAACCCATCGCCTTTTCAGAGCCCCGTGAGGATCCGCGCGAGCGCCGGGTAGCCGACGAAGACCAGGAACCCTGCCAACAAGATGACGCCCGGCAGGAACATCCTCTCGGTCACCGTGTTCGCCGCCGTTTCCGCGTCTGCGAGCTCGTGGCGCCTGATCGAGGCAGCCTTGGCAGAGAGGGTGGCCTTCACCCGCGCGCCTTCTTGCCCCGCGAGGCCGACAGCCGCGGCGAGCTCCCCGAGCTCCTCAACGCCGAGCTCGACACCGAGAAGCCCGAGCGCCTCCCAGGGGGCCACACCTGCGTCGCGAGCCAGCGCCAAGGAACGCGAAAGGCGCCTCGACACCCAGTCGGTCCCGATGCCTGCCGCCGCATGCAACGCACCCTCCACGCCCATGCCCCCGGCCATCGCGAGCACCACGAGGTCGAGGAACGAGCCCACCGCACGGCGCGCCTGGCGGCGCCTCTCCTTCGCGTCCGCGCCGAGCGCGAGCACCGGGACGAGGGCGCCGGCCCCCGCCGCGAGGAGCACGCCCCAGGCAGGCAGCGCGATGGGCAGCCGGACCCCACCTGCCGCCATGACGGCCCAGGCGAGCACCGGGACGAGCGCGCCGGCCCCCGCCGCGCCAATAGCCTGGGCGCACAGGGAGTCGAGCGAAGTCCCGGTGACGGCGAGCATGGGCTGCAGCCGTGAGAGCACGGCGTCGTTTCGCGAGACGAGGCGCGCAACGGCAAGTCCCTGGCTCGTGGCTATGCGCCCGATCGCACCAGGTGCGACCACGCCGGCCCCGGTCCTACCGCCAGCCAGAGTGCCAGACCCTGGATCTCCGGGGCGCGCCTCCACACCAGGCAGCGCATCCAGCCGGTCGAGCGCCGCGGCAAGCCTGTGCGGTCCCGGCCGGAGCGCGACGACAATGCCGAGGATCCCGAACCCTAAACCTGCTGCAGCAAGCACCACGGCGGTCATCGCCGCTCGGGCTCCCCGGGCACGCCTCCTGTGCTCGGCTCGAGCAGTCGGAACACCGGCGGCGGCGCGGCCATGCGGACCATGAGCACGAGACCGGCCGCGTAGGCGAGGCCGACGCCTGCTAGCACCACCTGTCCGAGCGGCGTCCCGAACGGCGCCAGGTACGAGTGCGCCACCACGGCGAGCAGCGCCGCAAACGAAAGCGAGAAGACGAGCACCGTGCGAACTCCGCTCCGGGTAGAAGCGCGGCTCGCCTCGACCCGGAGGCGCATGGCCGCCTGCTCGCGCGCTGACTGGGCCAGGTCCCCGAGCAGCTCGCCGAGGCGCTGGGCGCGTGCCTCTGATGCGAGAACCAGCGCGCAGACTACGAGGTCGGCGCTCTCGTCGTCGATCTCCTCGCCGAGCCGCCTCAGCGCGCTGGCCATCGGCACACCCGACGAGAGGCGAGCCGCGAGGCGTTGGACTGCTTCCCTGATGCTGCGAGGCGCCACGGGTGCGGTGGCGACGATCGCCTGGGACAAGCCAGCCGACGACGCAAGGGTGTCGCGAAGCAGCTCCGTCCATGCCGCCACACCTTCGACGCGTGCGGTGGCGGACTTCCAGGCAGTCTGGCCGAGGAGGGATGGGACCCCGTACGCGCCGAGAGCTCCGAGGAGCGCTGCCACCGGCCAGCGCGTGACCAAGCCCACGACAAGGCCCACTGCAAGCGGCGCCAGCACTCGGCGCGCCCGAAAGCCGGCGGGCCTCGGCACGCGCGGGGCGCCCCCGAGCGAGGTTTCCGACCCACCGGGCACGCTCCACGAGGCGAGTGCCCCGCAGAGCCCCAGCCCGGCTCCGAGCGCGCAGGTGATGACCAGGGCCAGGGTCACCAGGACCACCCAGAGGAGACGAGGTCCGGGTCGAAACCGTGAGCAACGAGCTCTTCGATGCTCGCCGTGGTGAAGGGCGCGCCGACGGAAGCTCGCCTGTCGTGCCCCGGCCGGAACACCTCGTTCGAGATCACCTGCAGGCCCTCCGCGTCGAGCACTTCGCGTACCGAGGACACGAACCTCCGCCGCCGCAGCGCGGGGAAGCAGCGGGGCCCCTCGGTTGCGCCTCCGGCGAGGCCCCCTTCGGCATCCCCGCGCCGAGCATCGGCCCGAACATTGCCTGGAGCATCGCCTGCGCCCCGCGACGGTCCGACGCCCGGTCCCTCGATCACGGAGTCGATGAAGACGACGAAGTGGACGGCGCCAGCCACCAGCAGGTTTGCCGCCTCCACCGGGAGCCGCTCGGGCGCCTGGATGGCGTATGCGGCCAGCCGCCTGAAGACCCCCGCCGAGGAGCTCGCGTGGATGGTGCACATCGAGCCGGAGCGCCCCTGGCTCATCGCATTGAGCATGGGCAGTACCTCGTCGCCCAGCACCTCGCCGACGATGACGCGGTCCGCGTTCATGCGCAGCGCCCTACGCACGAGGCGCGCCATCGACACCTCGCCCTCTCCCTCGGTGTTCGCGGGCCGAGCCTCGAGCGCGACCAGGTCGGGGTGGCGGTCGGGCACGGCATCGAGCCCGAGCTCGAAAGCCTGCTCGATAGTGACGACGCGCTCGTGCGGCGGGATCTCGGCTGCCAGTGCCCGGACGAGCGTCGTCTTGCCGGAGTTCATCGCTCCGGCGACCACGATGTTCTTCCGGGCGCGCACCGCTGCCCCGAGGAAAGACCTGATCCCCTCGTCGAGCGTGCCGGTAGCGACGAGGTCATCGAGGACCAGGTCCTTCATCCGGTGACGCCGTATCGAGAGCGCCGGCCTGGCCACCACCGCCATGAGCGCGGAGAGGCGGCTGCCGTCGGGCAACCTCAGGTCGAGCTCCGGAGTCGAGATGTCGAAGCGCCTCTCCGAGAGGCCGAGGCGGGCTGCAGCCGAACGGACCACCTCGACCAGCTCGGCGTCGGATGCCGCCGCCGGAGGACCCTGCACCTTGGTGCCGTCCGCGTAGGTGACCCACACCTGGTCGCAACCGTTCACGTCTATGTTCTCGACCTCCGGATCGTCGACGAGTGCCTGGAGCCGGCCGAGACCGAAGAGGGCATCGAGGACCCACTGGGCAACCTGCTGCTCCTCGTCGGGCGCGAGCGGGGCAAGCCCCGACGACACGCGCGCCGCCGAATGCTCCGCGAGGCGCGACAGGGCGAGCGCGCGGGCCAGCTCGCGCTTGTCGTCGGCTGCCAGATCCTGGGAAGCAGACAGCGCGAGCCCGTCGGCCACCTCGGAGCGCAACCGGACCAGGAGCGGCGCGTCGGAGACCACCGTCATGCGATCACCTGCTCGCGCACGCTCCGCACGGCGCCGCTGCCGGTGCCGCTGCCAGTGCCAGTGCCAGTGCCGCTGCCGGTGCCGGTGCCGGTGCCGGTGCCGCTGCCGGTGCCGGTGCCACCCTCGCCGAGACTGTGGGAACCCGCTTGGATGCTCGCCCTGGCACTGGAAAGCTCTGCTGCGATCCGCGCGGCCAGGTCCCGCGCCGCGGACACCAGGGCCGAGCGCTCGAAGCGCCGTGCGCTGCCCGGCTCGCCGCACGCGACTGCTGCCGCTGCCGGATCGACCGGCACGCAGGCGAGCAGGGGAAGCCCGATCACCGATGCGATCTCCCTGGCGTCGGCCTTTCCGGACCCTGCCACCACCAAATGAGCGCCGACCCCGGCGCTGGCCACATGAGCGCCGGGTATCTGAGCGTCCGCGCCGCTGCCAAGCAGGCGGGCAGACGCAGCCCTCCCATGGGCTGCTGCGGCGACGTCAGGCCGCAGCACCAGCACGACGATCCGGGCCTGGCGCAACAACTCGGACTGGCCCGTTGCCGACGGGACCAGGCGACCGCAGTCCACCACGAAGTCGGCTTCGTGGTCCGCAAGGGTGGCGGCAACCTGCCCGAGCTCGCCGTCGATTGTGGCCGCCGCCTCGGCTCCGGGCGGCCCCACCAGCACCTCGAGTCCGCCGGGCAGGCGCTGGACGTGGCGGTCCACCAGCCCCGCTGCCCCGCCTGCCCTGCGCAGCGCGAGCGCGAGGCTCGTCATCCCCGGGCGCGCTCCCAGGGAGAAGCGAGCCGCCAGGTCGCCCCCGGAAGGGTCGCACTCTGCAACGAGCACCCTGCGCCCATCTGGCCAGGCGGCACCCACCAGGCACGAAAGGGTAGTGACCCCCGGCGCGCCCTTCGCCGAGCAGAACGCGACGATGCTCATGCGGCGGGTCCCACCAGGACAAGGGCCACCTGGCCGGCAGCGGACGCGGTGGCGACCATGGGGGCGAGCACCGCGGGCACCTGGAGCGACAAGACCAGCCTGCTGCTCCCCGAGGCGGCAGCTGGAGCGGCGAACGCCACAACTCGGGCGGAAGGCACGAGGACGCTGCCGACGCCACCAGGCGAAGCCCCCGAGCTGCCTGCTGAGGTCCCTGCGGACGCGCCTGGGGAGGCGGAGCCAAGTACCGGCGCGCCACCCGCGCCGGTCGCGCCGGTCGCGCCGGCCCCGGCGGTGTCGGGCGAGCCCGGAGGACCGGTCAGGACCACCTCGACGCTCGCTCCCACGCTGACGCCGCCGGCCGGAAGGCCCGCCGGTGCGGCCGACACGCCCACCACCGCTTCTCCCGGCGGGGGAGCAGCCACCCGGCCGACGTCTCCCGGCGCGAGAAGGCTCCCCGGCGCGAGCGGCACCGCCGCGATCTGACCGATGACCCGGGCCGCCTCCGCCACCGGCACGGTGGGGAGCGACGCCGGCACGGCCACGCTCACCGATGCCAGGTCCGAGGCGCTGAGGCGCTGGCCGGCCGCTACGGGACGCACCACCTCGAGGGCGGGGACGCGCTCGCCGGCATGGATGTACGCGCCGGCGAACACGGCCACACACAGCGCCACGAGCAGCACCGATGCGGCTGCGAGCGCGGGGCGGCGCGGCCTGGCGGCGGCCGAAAGGCGCAGCGGGATGCGCTGGCTCTCACCCGCCGCAGGCGGGCGCTCGAGAAGGGTTGGCATGGGATTTCTCCTCGTCGTGAGTGGTGCTTTTGATCGTGGTGAGTGATGCCTGCTTCTGGATGTTGCGTGCAGGTGTGGGTGTTCCGTGTGGGTGTTCCGTGTGGGTGTTCCGTGTGGGTGTTCCGTGTGGGTG
>JAJYXW010000001.1 GCA_021801525.1 Actinomycetes bacterium | reverse complement strand
GCCGGTCAATGTCGCGAGGTCCACGATCGCGTCAGGTGAGTCCTCAGCCGCCAGCGTCAACGCATCGGCGAGCACCAAGCGCCCTTCTGCGTCAGTGTTCAGGACCTCGATCGTCCTGCCCGAGCGTGTGACGAGCACGTCACCTGGCTTGGTGGCCCGCCCCCCCGGCATGTTCTCGCTCAGCGCTGCGACCGCGCTGACCCGTACCCTCACGCCCAGGTCGCTGCAAGCGGATACGGCGGCAAGCACGGCTGCCGCCCCGCTCATGTCGGTCTTCATCGCCTCCATGCCGCTCGCGCTCTTGAGAGACAGCCCCCCGGAGTCGAAGGTGATCCCCTTGCCTACGAGCACCACATGAGGAACCCGGCCGTCCACCTCGAGCGGGTCGGCCGGCTCGTAGCGCGCGCGGACGAGCCTCGGCTCCTCCGCGGAGCCTCTCGCCACGCCGAGCAACCCGCCCAGGCGCTCTTCGGCTATGCGTTCGAGATCCCATGCCTCGAAGCTCACGCCGGGCACGTCCGAGAGCTCGGCCTCGGCAAGCTCTGCCAGCCTCGAGGGCACAAGCCTGCTCGGGGGCTCGTTCACCCAGTCGCGCGCCAGGCACACTGCTTCAGCGATCCTTCTCCCGCGAGCGGCTCCGGCACGGGCGGCTGCTGCCTGGGCCGCCTCGACACCAAGCACCAGGCGCGTGAATGGCGCGCTGCGAGAACCGCTTTCGCCGCCGTCCGGTGGCGTAGGCGCCGTGGGCGGCGCGGTCGGCACGGGCGGCAAGGGCGGCAAGGGCGGCACGGTCGGCGTGGACTTGTGAGCGTCGAAGCGGTAGGCCGCCAGCCCGACGCCCTCGACCAGGGCCGCTGCCACCTGAGCAGGTCCGCCCGCCATGGCGCTCAGAGCATGCGGCACCACGAGGTACGCAGAGGTGTGCTCACCAGAGGAGCGTACGAGCGCCGCACCCGCCCGCCTGAGCACCTCGCCAGCCACACGACCCGGCGCGCCCTCTGCCGACTGACCCGGCGCGCCCCCTGCCGCTTCGGCAGGCCCCGGCCCAGTGTGCCCCGCGTCCCCGAGCCCGAGGTAGACGACTACGGGCGCCCCGCCCGAGGCGCCGGTGACGACAGCCTGCCCGACCTTTGCCCGAAATCCCCGCGCCACGAGGGCGTCGGCGTCGAAGGCGAAGGCAGCGGGCGTGCCCTCTATCGCAGTTGGCCCGGCTTCCCCCGCCAGCACCGGCACCGCGACAACCGGCACCCCGGCAACTGGCACCCCGGCCGGGGGAGCGGCCACCCCAGCGGCCTGCTCGGCAGCCACCCCAGCGGCCTGCTCGGTGACCAGCTCGACGACCTCGACCTCGAGCCTCCCAGCCATCGCCGTCAGCTCCCTGTCCTACGAGCCGGAGGCTGGCGCTTCCCGGCATCGCGGGCGAGGAGATGCTCGCCTTCCTGCCAGCGGGCGAGGGTCCACATGAGATCCGAGAGCCGGTTCAGGTAGCGCGCCGCGAGCGAGTCGTCCGCCGGGGGGGCGGCCACGACGAGGCGCTCGGCGCGGCGGACCACGGTCCGCGCCTGGTCCAGCAGCGCCGGCAGGCGGGCCTGACCGGGGACCACGAACTCCTTCGGGACTTCGAAGCGCTCGGAGACGTCGTCGATCAGGCGCTCCAGGGAGTCGACCATCTCGGCCGTGACGAGCGACGATCCGGACACGAGCTTGTGCCGGTTGGCGGGCGCAGTCGCCACCTCCGCCATCAAGACCCACAGGTCCCGCTCCACCTGGACCAGGATGCCGTCGAGCTCCGAGGCACGCGTCGCCTCGGCCCTCGCGACGCCGATGGCAGCCTGTGCCTCGTCAATGGCGCCGTTGGCCTCGATCTGCGCCGAGTCCTTGCGTGCCCGGCCACCGAAGAGGAGCCCGGTCGTGCCGTTGTCGCCTGTTCGCGTGTAGACCTTGGCCACCGACGGCATGCTACAGGCGACGGGCTGCCACAGCTCACGGGATGCTGCAGGCTTGCCTCGCCGCACACTGCGGCTGCGGCGCACATGGCGGGTAGCCTGGGGTGGCAATGACGACCGATCCCGGGACTACCGAGCCCGGCGCAACGCCCGAGCCCGGCGCCACTACGGAGCAGCGCGCGCTCTCACCCGTGCTCGTGCACGACGCCATGCCCATGGACGAGAGGGGCAAGGCCTATCTCGACGCCGTCTCGACCCGGGTAGTGATCTTCGACGGGGCAATGGGAACAAACCTCCAGCTCATGGGGCTTCGCGCCGAGGATTTCGGCGGGGCGAGCCTCGAGGGCTGCAACGAGGCGCTCGTGTTCACCCGGCCCGACGCCATCGCCGCTGTGCACCGCTCGTTCCTCGACGCCGGCTGCGACGTGGTGGAGACCAATGCCTTCGGCGCCACGAGCATCGTGCTCGAGGAGTACGGGCTCGCAGACAAGGTGGAGGAGATCAACCTCGCCGCCGCAAGGATCGCCCGCGCCGAGGCCGACCGCGCCGAGGAACTCGGGCGGCTCCGCTTCGTCGCAGGGAACATGGGCCCCACCACCAAGTTCCCGACGCTCGGCCAGATCCCGTACGCCACCATGCGCGACGCCTACGAGCAGCAGGCCGCCGCCCTCCTTCGCGGAGGCGTGGACCTCCTCGTCGTGGAGACGGTCTTCGACCTGCTCCAGGCCAAGGCAGCCCTGAACGGAGCGAAGCGGGCCATGGTCGCGACGGGCCGCCGGGTCCCCCTTCAGGTGCAGGTGACCATCGAGACCACCGGCCGCATGCTGCCCGGCACCGAGATCGCCGCCGCCCTTTCAGCCCTCGACGCCATGCGTCCCGATGTCATCGGGATGAACTGCGCTACCGGCCCGGCGGAGATGGGAGAGGCGGTCCGCCACCTGTCGCGCCATTCGCGCCGGCCGATAGCCGTTCAGCCGAACGCCGGCCTGCCCAGCATCGTGGACGGGAAGATGCACTACGACCTCACGCCCGGCGAGCTCGCCGATCACCACGAGCGCTTCGTCACCGAGCTCGGCGTGTCGGTCATAGGCGGCTGCTGCGGGACCACGCCCGAGCACCTCGCCGCGGTCGTAGAGCGCTGCGCCGGCCTGACGCCTGCGCCCCGGCAACCCGAGCACGAGCCCGGAGCCGCGTCCATCTACAGCCACGTACCCTTCCGCCAGGACACGTCGTTCCTCGTGGTCGGCGAGAGGACCAACGCGAACGGCTCGAAGGCCTTCCGCGAGGCGATGCTCGAAGGCGACTGGGACACCACGGTGGCGATGGCCCGAGAGCAGGTGAAAGAAGGTGCCCACTTGATCGACGTCTGCGTCGACTACACGGGGGCCGACGGCGTTGCCGACATGGAGGAGGTGGCGAGCCGCTTCGCCACCCAGTCGAGCGCTCCGCTCATGGTGGACTCGACCGAGGCTCCCGTCGTGGAGAGAGCTCTCGGGTGGCTGGGCGGGCGGCCGGTGCTCAACTCCGTGAACCTGGAGGAGGGCGACGCTCCGGGCACGAGGCTGGACAGGTTCTTGTCCCTCGCCCGGGAGTACGGCGCCGCTGTGGTCTGCACCTGCATAGACACCGACGGCCAGGCCCGCACCGCGGAGTGGAAGCTCCGCGCGGCGCGCGCCATCCACGACATCGCCACCACCCGCTACGGCCTAGAGCCATCCGACCTCCTCTTCGACCCTCTCGCCCTCCCCTTGTCGACGGGCATGGAAGAGAGCCGGCGTGACGGCATCGAGACCATCGAGGGGATAAGGCGGATCAAGGAGGGGCTGCCGGGCGTCTTCACCATCCTCGGGCTGTCGAACGTGTCGTTCGGGTTGCAGCCGGCCGCCCGGCACGTGCTCAACTCGGTGTTCTTGCACGAGTGCGTGGAGGCGGGGCTCGACGCCGCAATTGTCCACGCAGCGCGGATCATGCCGCTCTCCAGGATCGACGAGCGCGCCCGGGAGATCTGCCTCGACCTCGTCTACGACCGCCGCCGACCGGGCTACGACCCGCTGGCCGAGCTCCTCCAGGCCTTCGAGGGGGTCTCCGCCACCGCCAGGGAGGTGGAGGACCGCAGCGGCTGGCCGGTCGAGCGCCGCCTCGCGGCCCGCATAGTGGACGGCGATCGAAATGGCATCGAGGAAGAGCTCGAGGAGGCTCTTGCCGCCGGGCACAGCGCTCTCGGCGTGGTGAACGACATCTTGCTCGAGGGTATGAAGACCGTGGGCGAGCTCTTCGCGTCGGGTGAGATGCAGCTCCCGTTCGTGCTGCAGTCCGCCGAGACGATGAAATCGGCCGTCGCCTACCTCGAGCCGCGCATGGAGCGTTCGGACCAAGGCGGCAAGGGAACCGTGGTGCTGGCCACGGTGAAGGGCGACGTGCACGACATAGGGAAGAACCTCGTGGACATCATCTTGTCGAACAATGGCTACGAGGTCGTGAACCTCGGGATCAAGGTCGGCATCTCCGAGATGCTGGCCGCCGCTGAGGAAAAGAGCGCCGACGCGCTCGGCATGAGCGGGCTGCTCGTGAAGTCGACCCTCGTCATGCGCGAGAACCTCGAGGAGATGAACACCCGGGGGCTGTCTCACGTGCCCGTGCTCCTGGGCGGAGCTGCCCTCACCCGCACCTACGTCGAGCGCGACCTGCGGAGCACCTACAAGGGCCGCGTCTTCTACGGAAAGGACGCGTTCGAGGGCCTCCGGGTCATGGAGCGCCTCATGGAGCTGAAGCGCACCGGAGAGGACGACGCGGACTTCGGGCGCAAGCTCTCCGAGCGCAAGATGCCGCCCCGGCGCTCCGAGATCGCCGCCGCCGACCGGGCAGCAGCAGAGGCGGCAGCGAAAGCGGACGCAGCAGCGGAGGCGGCCGAGCCTGGAGTCTCGGCCGCGCCGGCCGAGCCCGAGGTCTCGGCCGGAAAGGCGGCACCTGTTCCTAGGCGCGCGCCCGGCGTCGCCACGGACAACCCCGTGTTCGTGCCTCCCTTCGTCGGCACCCGCGTGGCCAAGGGCATCTCACTAGACGAGATCGCCGCCTACCTGAACAAGACGAGCCTCTTTCGCAACCAGTGGGGCTACAGGCCCCTCGCCGGAGAGAAGGACCCCGAGTTCAAGGAGCGGGTGAGTGCCGAGCTGCGTGCCTGGCTCGATCGAGCGAAAGCCGAGGACCTGCTCGTTCCCCAGGTGGCATGGGGGTACTTCGCCGTCGGCTCGGACGGCGACGACCTGGTGGTCTTCACCGACGACTCCAGGGAGGAGGAGCGCACTCGCTTCCACTTCCCCAGGCAGGCGAGGGAGCCGTGGCTCTGCATCGCAGACTTCTTCAGGCCCGTTGGCTCGGGCGAGGGCGACTACGCGGCGCTCACTCTCGTGACCATGGGTCCGAGGGTCTCCGAGGAGACCGCGCGGCTCTTCGCCGCGAACGAGTACACGGACTACCTGCACCTGCACGGCCTCGGCGTGGAGATGGCAGAGGCGCTGGCCGAGTACTGGCATCGGCGGGTACGTGAGGAGTGGGGCTTCGCCGGCGAGGACGGGCCGACCCTGACGGGGCTGTTCCGCCAGCAGTACCGCGGCGGGCGCTATTCCTGGGGGTACCCTGCGTGCCCGGACCTGGAGGACAACGCCAAGGCGGTGGAGCTCCTCGAGGGTGGGCGCATCGGAGTCACCGTGAGCGAGGGGTTCCAGCTCCACCCCGAGCAGACCACCGTGGCCTTGATCTGCCACCATCCCCAGGCCAAGTACTTCGTCGCCTGAGCGGCTCGGCGACTCAGCGGCTCGGCGGATAGGGCTGCCGGGCTCGAGCAGGAGCTCCAGCCCCTTGCACGAGCACCAGGCATGGCCGGCTGCTGGCGCTACGCTGGCTGACGTGGGCGGGGAGGAAGTGGGCGGGGAGGAAGTGGGCGGGGAGGAAGTGGGCGGCGGGAGCCCTCTGGAGCAGCCGGGCTCCACCGGTGCCAAGCGCGAGCAGGCGCGCCGTAGCTGGCTCTCGTGGGCATACGCAGTCGTGACACCCGACCCGGCCCGAGCCGAGGCGGCAGCCGAGCATGCTCTGCAGGCTCTCGAGCAGGGAGCCACGCCGGAGATGGCTGCCGGGTTCGCGGCGTTGGGCGCCGGTGGCTCGGCCCATGCTTTCCTGCCCGAAGCCCTGCGCCAGCGAGCAACGGCCGAGACCGTGCTGAGCGAGCTCGATCAGGCCCGCCGGCAAGTGCCCGAGGGAGATTCCGGCGCGATAGAGCGCCTGGGCGGGCTGTTCCGCCAGCGGATCGCGGCATGCGACAGGCTGCTCGAGCTCACCGCCAGCCCTGCGGTGCCTGCGGCGCCCCCGGCGCTTCCCACGCCCTACCCGGCCGGCATCCCCATAGGAGCGCCCGCCGGGCCGCAGCTCCCCGACACCGACGGCGGGATACAGCTCCTCGCCTACACGGGTGCCTTCTTGCTGGTGGTCGCCACGATCCTCTTCGAGGCGTACGCCGTGCCACACAAGGATCAGCTCCCGCGCCTAGCCGTTCTCGCCGGGGCAGACCTGCTCTTCGCTGCCGGGGCACGGGCGCTCAGGCGCACTGCAAGGCTCGCCTCGGTCGGGAACGTCTACCTGGGTGTCGCCGCGCTCGTGTTCCCCCTGGTGCTTGCCGGCGCGGCAATGGCCTTGCATGCCGGGACCACCGGCATGTCCCCCGCAGCCGCTCTCGCTGCCGGGGCCGCCGCGTGCACCGTCCTCTACGGCGGCCTGGGATTGGTCATGCGCTCTCGCGCGTACGCGGCCCTGGGATCGTTCGCGCTCGCCGTGGGATGGGCCAGCGGCCTTTACGCAATCCATGCCGGGCTCTGGGGAGGGGCCGGGTTCGCACCGATCGTCGTCCTGTACGCGGCGATGTCGGGCCGGAGTGATGGGGGCGAGGCGCAGAGAGATGGGGGCGAGGCGCAGAGAGACCGTGGAGCGGCGCAGGGTCGGGCTCCGGCGCACTCCGGCATGAACTTGTCGCGCTCTGGCGTGCTCCGGCCACTGGCCGAGCCGTTTGCATACCTGAGCGCGATTGCTGCCGTCACATGGGCGATCCCCGCGACGGCGCCACGAGCCGTCACGATCGTCGTGGTGACGCTCGAGCTGGCGGCAATCTGCTGGTACTACAGACGGGGTCACCTTGCGTGGGCTGTTGCTGCCGGCGTCAGCTCCAGCGTGCTCGCCTCCTCGGCAGCCTTGCACGGGGGTCTCGTCGCGATCGGCTCGGAGCTTGCCCTGCTCGCGGTCGCTTTCGCCTGGGTTTCCTCGCTGCCTGGATCGAGCCCGCTATTCGCGCGCATGGCCTGGCCGTCGTCGGAGACCGCCCGATCCCAGCACGACCTGCGTGTGTTCCTTCGCGTAGGAGCCACCGTGCAGGCCCTCGCGACGATCCTCGCCTTCCAGCCGCGTCCGTGGTGGATGGAGGCGGCCGTACTCGTCGTGGCGGCCGCCGCGCCGGCATTGGTGGCGATCCGGGCGAAGCAGCCGAACTGGCTGTTCGCGAGCAGCCTGCTCGTAGCCGGCGCGTGGATCTTCCTCGCCCGAGGGGCACAGGCAGCAGGGCTCGACCTCCACATCCGGCTCGGCTCCGGGGCCGGCTCGATCTTCAGCCACATGAGCGCCATCGCTGCGGTCCACGCTTATCTGCCTCTCGGGTTCCTCTTGATCGCTGCCGGTTTGGCCGTGTCGCGGCGCGCCGGGCCATCGTGGGCTCTGCCGCCATACGTCACCGGCGCCTGGATCACCTTCTTCGTGGTGCTCTATGCGCTCGAGCATCACCATTTCCTCCTTGCCGGGGGAGTCTTCCTCGGCGCGGCCGCCCTGGCCGAGCTCGCCGCGGCCGTCGAAGGAAACGCCCTCCTGGCCTGGCCGGCGACCCTTCTGCTCGGAGCTGGCGCCGCGTGCTTCGCTCGCGCAGCCAGCAGCCCTCCCTACGACTACCCGCTCGCTGTCGCGGCTGCGTGCGTGCTCGGCTACCTCGCGGGCGTGTTTCGCGCCTTGGCCGGATCCAGCGCCAGTGGCGCCTGGGGGCAAGCTGCCGATCACGCTGGCGCGCACGCTGGCGCGCACCGGTTCGCAGCTACCGGGACTCTCGCCGCCCTTGCGACGGTGCTCCTCCTCTACCGAGGCACCTGGCATGGAAGCTGGGCCAGGCCTGACGACGGAATGCTCGTCGCCGTCCTGGCTGTCCTCGTGCTGCTGTCGGCGATGCTGGCGGAAGAGCGCTGGGAAGGTGGGCCCTGGTGGATGCCCTGGGCATCTCCGCTCGTGGCCTCCCTGGCCGGCATCCCCCTCGCCCGCCTCGCCGGTGCGACAGACCCCCAGTGGTACGTGCTCGGCCCGGGTTTGGGCCTCCTCGCCACGGGCCTGGCGCTTCCTCGCAGCGCGAGCGGCGCTGCACGCGATGTGCTCCTGAGCAGGGTGCTCGTAGGCAGGTGGCTGGCGGGAACCGGCTTCGTGCTGCTCGCAGGCACCTCCGCGGTGCAGATGCTTGAGGGCAGCAGCCTTGGCGCAGCTTCGCTACCACCCGGGATGGCCGTCGCGCTGCTCGTGGCCGAGGGGGTCGTCTCGATCCTCTGCGGTATCGTCCTCCGCCGCCGGGTGCCCATCGTAGGAGGAGCTGTGGCAACCGCAGTCGCAGCGTTTTGGGCTCTTGCGGCTGTTGCACGCCAAGTGCCTTTGTATGCCTTCTTTGCCGCAACCGGCGTCCTCCTTCTCGCCGGTGCCACCATGCTCGTGGCGAGCAGGAGGCGGCTCGGCACGCTTCGCCGGTCTCTGCAGACCTCGTGGAGCGACTGGCGCTGAGAGGCCTGGCGCCTGCTTCCCGAACAGTTCGGAGATCGGCGTTCGGTGGCGCATTGCGCTCGGGCGATCTCGACGCCGTTCTGCGCACGGGCGCGCTCGGTGTAATGCTTGCTCGGATGCCTGCCGGGATGCCGAATCGATCAAGCCGGAGCCCAAGTGCCGACGGCAGCCGGAGCGGCGCCCCTGCCGGAAGCGAGCGCGTGACTCCGGCGGTTCTGGTTGCCCTGGGTTTTCTGGTCACTCTGGTCACTCTGGCGGCGCTGCCGGCCGCCTTCTCCACTGCTGCGATCGCCATTCCGCCGATGAACCTCGAGGCTCGCGGCGTCGCGCTGCCCGCTGGCGGATCGGCCTCCAGATCCTCCGGCGTCCGGGGCATCGAGCACCTCGTGCTCCCGAGCGCGCTGCCGGGCATGGCGGTGGCGCCTCCGGGACCGGAGAACGGGCCATTGCAAGCCGGCTCTTTCGCGAGCTTCGCGCCCGACCCCGCAGCCGTGATGCGGAGCTTCGTCGCGCTCTCGACAAAGCCAGGGTTCTCCTCGTGGGAGCGCGCCTGGTATGGCCGGAACGGTGACGTGCTCGAGGTGCTCCTTCGTTTCCCGGCGTCTTCCGAGGCATCGCACTTCGCCGCGGGCTTCGCCGCGTCCGTGCGCGCGGGCAGCCCGCACATGGAGCACCTGAGCGTCCCGGGCGTGCCAGGCGCCTTCGGCGCGTCCATCACTCTCCCAGTGCTTGGAGCCGGGCAGGCACCTGGACGCCTGCAAGTCGTGGTGCTCACCGACGGCCCATATGCCTCGGAGGTCACGACAGGGACCTCGCTGGCCTCTTCGAACACCTCTCCCATCCCCTCGGGCGCGGTGGTCGGTTTGGCGAGGCGCCAGTACGCACGTCTCCAGGAGGCGATACGGCGAAGCGCCCCGAAAAAGGGCGGCCTACCGGCAGTGCTCCTCTACGGGGCGATCGCCCTCGTGGCGGTGCTCGCCCTCGCGGGTGCCACGCTGCGGATGTCGATCACCCGCAGGAGCCGGACGGCGCAAGCGGCCGCGGGCGCAACCGGGACGCCGGGTGCCGCAGGCGCAGGCGCAGGCGCAGGCGCAACCTGGGTGCCGAGCACATCCCGGGCGCCGGGCACGTGGCCAGCTGGCTGGTACCCGGACCCCGTAGACCCCGAGGGCCGCTGCCTCAGGTACTTCGACGGCGAGGCCTGGACGACCCACGTCGCCGAACCGGAGCCCGGCGCCGGGCGCTGAGCATCCCGAGATGAAGCGCCGGCTGCACGAGCATCGCCAGATCGGGGACCGCCAGATCGGGGACCGGCCCTGGCTCAAAGGGCGAGAGTGGCGCCCCCGTCCACTACCAGGGCGGCGCCGTTCACGAAGCGCGCCGGCTCCGAGCACAAGAACGCGACCACCTTCCCGAAGTCCGCCGGGTCCCCCATGGGACCGGCCCCTCCTGCTCCTCCGAGCTCGCGCATCCTCTCGGTGGCATGAGGACCCGGGCATGCGAGGTTGAGCGTTATACCGCTTCCCTCTGCCGCCAGGTCCGCTGCGGCAGTCTTAGCCCAGGCCCAAAGGGCAGTGCGTGACGTGTTGGAGAGGGCGAGCCCCGGAAGGGGCTGCACGATCGAGTACGACGTTATGGCGCAGATACGCCCCCAGCGGCGCTCGCGCATGGCCGGGATCGCCGCCCGGGCGAGGCGCGCGGAGGAGAGGAAGTTCTGCTCGATCGCAGCTCGCAGGGCATCGTCTCCAACCTCGAGCGAGCGCCCGGGCGGCGGCCCGCCGGCATTCGCGACCACGATGTCGAGGCGCCCGAAGCGCTCGAGCGCGTGCTCCACGAGTCGGGAAGCGGTGCCGGGGTCTGCCATGTCCGCCGCCACCGCCTCGACCCTCACCCCGCCGGCGGCGATCTCCGAGGCCGCTTGCTCGAGCGCGTCCGCCGAGCGCGACGACACGACGAGGCTCGCCCCCTCCGCTGCGAGCGCGTCCGCGGACGCGCGCCCGAGCCCGCGCGATGCGCCCGTGACGATAGCCACACGTCCGTCCAGACCGAGCTGCATGTTCAGTCTCGCCCCTTGCCAGCGTTCATGTGTCGACGACCACGAGTGCGTGATCGGCCTGGTTCAGTACCTCTGAGCCGGGGCCGGTCACCACCACTATGTCCTCGAGACGCATGCCGAAACGTCCCTCGACGTAGATGCCCGGCTCCACCGAGAAGGCGTTGCCCACCTCGAGCGGCATGTCGTTCCCCTCCACGATGTAGGGGTGCTCGTGCTCCTCGAGGCCGATCCCGTGGCCGGTGCGGTGGATGAAGTACTTGCCGAGGCCGGCCTCCTCGATCACCTTCCTCGCCGCAGCGTCCACTTCCCCTGCCGGCACGCCGGCCCTCGCTGCTGCGACGCCTGCCCGCTGGGCGGCCGCCAGCACCTCGTAGGCATCGCGGACCTCCCGTAACGGCTCGCCGACGGCGAGAGTCCGGGTGATGTCCGAGCAGTAGCCTGCAGAACCGTCGAGCGAGAGCTCCCCGCCGAAGTCGCACACGACCAGATCCCCACCGGAGATGACACGCTCGCCTGCGTCGTGATGCGGGCTCGCCCCGTTCGAGCCGCTCGCGACGATGGCGAAGTTGACCCGGCTGTGGCCCTCGGAGACGAGCCGCGCGGCAATCTCGCTCGACACCTCCGCCTCGCTCCGCCCCGCGAGGCGCACCTCACCTTCCTGGAGCGCCCGGGCGACCCGGTCGGCCGCTGCCGCTGCCGCACGGAGGGCGGCCACCTCGCTCTGGTCCTTCAGCGCCCGCAGCGGCGCGCTGAGCATCGAGGAGGCCACGAAGCGGCAGCCTTCCAGGCGCTCCTGCAAGGCAAGCAGCGTCGAGGACCATGCCCTGTCGGACACTCCGACTGTGCGGATGCCGGTGCCGGTGCTACCGGTGCCTGCGATGCTGCCGGTGCTGCCGGCCAGGGCCGCGCACACGATCGCTATCGGGTCCTCGGTCTCGCTCCAGGGGCGGAGCTCGAAGAGACCTTTGGGGTCTGGAACCTTCGGGGCCTCGAGGCCGGGGACGACGAGCAAGGGGTCGGCGTCCCTGGTCACGACCAGCGCGCTCAGGCGCTCGAGCGGCATCGCCCTGTACCCCGTGAGCCACGGCAGATCTGCTCCATGCGAGAGGACGAGGGCGTCGACCTGGAGGATCTCCATCCTCGAGCGAAGCGCTGCGAGGCGGGCCCGGCGGGCCGCCACGACGTCTAGTCCATCGCCCCCGCCCGCGCCCGAGCTCACCCGGCCGCCCCCGCCGCGGCCCGCGGGTGGGAACCTCCCGAGGCCGACTCGAGCGCACTCCGGGCGTGGTAGCTCGAGCGCGTGAGCGGGGAGGCCTCCACGTGGGCGAAGCCCATCCCCCTCGCTGCACGACCCACCTCTTCCATCTCCTCGGGAGTCCACCAGCGCTCTACGGGCAGGTGGGATGCACTCGGGCGGAGGTACTGGCCGATCGTCACGATGTCGACTCCCACCCCCCGGAGGTCGGCAAGCACGCCCAGCACCTCCTCCGCGCTCTCGCCGAGCCCGAGCATGATGCCCGACTTGGCGACGAGGCCCGCCTTCTTGGCCCGTGCGAGCACTGCGAGGCTTCGGGCGTACCCGGCGGATGGCCGCACCGCCCTCTGAAGGCGCGGGACCGTCTCGACGTTGTGGCCGAGCACGTCCGGACTGGCGTCGAAGATCGAGGCCAGGGCATCCGGAACGCCCTTGCAGTCGGGCACCAGCACTTCCACGGCGGCAGCGGGCAACCGGCGGCGAAGCGCCTCGATCGTCGCGCCGATGGCGACCGCTCCGCCATCGGGCAGGTCGTCGCGCGCCACCGCCGTCACGACCACGTGGTCCAGGCCCATGCGAGCTGCCGCCTCGGCCACGCGCTCGGGCTCGCTCGGGTCCAGGGCGAGGGGACGGCGTGTGTCCACCTTGCAGAACCCGCATGCCCTGGTGCAGCGATCCCCGTTCACCATGAAGGTAGCGGTCCCCTCCCCCCAGCACTCGAAGATGTTGGGGCACCCGGCCTCCTCGCAGACCGTCACGAGACCGAGGTCGCGAATCGTGTGGCTCGTGGTGAGGAACGGAGCCCCCATGCGAGCCGGAGCCCTGAGCCACGGCGGCTTCTTGGAGGAGACGGGCAGTGACATGCCCGGATCGGCCGCCCGGCGATCCCAGGCGATGTCCTGGCGCTCTACGCGGCACGGCCCCCACTGGCTCGCCGCACGAGCCACGACGGCGTCGAGCACCTCGCGCATCGACGCGTGGATCCCCTCTGCCGCGAGCGAGGTGACGGCCTTGTCCGCTATGCCGCAGGGAACTATCCGCCCGAACCATGCGAGGTCGGGGTCTACGTTCAGCGCGAGCCCGTGCATGGAGCGGCCCCGGCTCACACGGGTCCCCACGGCACAGACCTTTCTGGGCGCATCGCCGTCGGGGTCCACCCACACTCCCGGGTAGCCGGCGAGCCTCCCGGCACCCTGGAGGCCGAGATCCCCGAGGGCGTCGATCACCACCTGCTCGATCGCCCGGACGTGGGCGGGCACCGCCCCGGGGCCCATCGGCACGCTCAGGATCGGGTAGACGACCAGCTGGCCGGGCCCGTGGTAGGTGACATCGCCGCCGCGGTCGGTGCGAACTAGCTCGGCGCCGACCGAAGCCGGGTCCACGAGCACATGTGACGGGTCGCCGTGCAGCCCGAGCGTGAAGACATGAGGGTGCTCCAGCGCGAGCAGGTGACCCTCGCCGAGAGCGCTCCCGAAGAGCGCACGCTGGATCGCGTGGGCCTCCGTGTAGGGCACCCGACCCAGCCAGCGCACCCGCAGCACCGGCAACTGGCCATCCGTCAGCTCGCCATCCGGCAACTCGCCATCCGCCATGCCATGCAGCGATCGAGGGTCCATGCGAGGCGCTGGCGCTCGAGGGCTAGAGCTCGGTGGCCCAGTCGTGGGTGGCGAGGATTTCGGCCACCCTGGCGACGAAGGCAGCCGCGTAGGCCCCGTCGACGGCACGGTGGTCCCAGGCGAGGCAGAGCATCCCCGTCGAGTGGATCGCTATCGCCTCGGAGCCGTCCTCGGCCGTCACCACCACCGGCCTGCGCTTCACGCCATCGCTCGAGAGGATGCCGACCTGCGGCTGGTTGATGATGGGAGCCGTGATGACCGTGCCGTACGAGCCGACGTTGGTGACGGAGAAGGTGCCGCCGGAGATGTCGTCAGCGGTGAGCCTGCGGGTCCGGGCTTTCTGGGCCAGTTCGTTGATCCGCCGGGCCATGCCTCGGAGCGTGAGCTCCTCTGCGCGGTGCACCACGGGGACTATGAGCCCCGTATGATCGAGGTCGACTGCGATGCCCAGGTTCACCCCATGATGCACGACGAGCGAGTCCTCACCCACCGACGCGTTCAGGTGGGGCCACTCCCGAAGGGCCTCCACCGTGGCCCTGGCGACGAACGGCAGGTAAGTGAGCGAGAAGCCCTCCTCCGCCGCGAAGCTCGCCCTGGCCGGGCGCCGCACCTTGTCCACCGCCTCGTAGTCGGCCTCGAGCACCACCAGCGCGTGGGGGGAGGTCGCCCTGGAACGCACCATGTGCTCGGCAGTGCGCCGCCGGATGTTCGTGAAGGCCACCACCTCGTCGGTGCCGACCAGGCCCGCCTGCACTGTGCTAGCCACGCCCGCCGGCGCTGTGCCACCCGCGCCCGCCGGCGCCGTACCGGTAACCCCGCCGGACAGCCCGGCAGCAGGTGCAGGCCCCGAAGGCTGGGCTGCCGCTCCTCCGTTTCGCCGGGCGTCGATGAACGAGAGCACGTCCGCGCGGGTAAGCCGCCCACCGGCCCCCGTCGCCGGCACCTCGGACGGGTCGATGCCATTCTCGGCGAGCAGGCGGCGCACAACAGGTGAGAGCAGCATTGACCCCGCCCCGCTCCCAGCAGGCCCGGTCGGCCCGGCCGGCTGCACGGCAACGGGAGGCGGCGTGCTCGGCGCAGAGGCGACCGGCGGTGGCGGCGCTGCAGCCGGGGCGACCGGCGGTGGTGGCGCTGCAGCCGGGGCGACCGGAGGTGCATCCCCTCCGCTCGGCGCTGCAGCACCCTCGGCTATGACAGCCAGCACCGTGCCCACATCGACCGTATCGCCCTCGGCAACCTTGATCTCCGCGAGGTTCCCGGCCACCGGCGAGGGAACCTCCGAGTCGACTTTGTCCGTCGAGACCTCGAATAGCGGTTCGTCGCGCTCGACGCGGTCGCCCACGGACTTGAGCCACTTGGTTATGGTCCCCTCGGTGACCGTCTCGCCTAGTTGAGGCATCAAGACGTCAGCCAACGTGCAACCCCCTGCCGGTAAGAGCCAGCACCGTCTCCCCGAAGGACTCGGACAAGGTGGGGTGCGGCTGGATGAACGCTGCCACTTCGTCGGGAGTGGCCTCCCAGTTAACTGCCAGGTATCCCTGGCCTAGCTGCTCGGTGACCCACGGCCCCACCATGTGCACCCCGAGAATGCGCCCAGCCTTGCCCCCGGGGAGCCGCTCGGCCACCACCTTGACCATACCGTCGGTCTCGTCGAGGATGCGGGCACGGCTGTTGCCCCCGAACGGGTCGCGCTTCACGACCACGTCGATGCCGGCCTCGCGAGCGGCGGCCTCGGTCATGCCGGCGAAGGCCACCTCGGGGTTCGAATAGATGCACCAGGGGACGCGGCCGTAGTCGACAGGCACGACCGGCTCGCCGAGGATCCCCTTCACCGCCACGATCGCCTCGGCGAAGCCGACGTGTGCGAGCTGGGGAGTGGCGACCACGTCGCCCACGGCCCAAACACCCTCGGCCGAGGTCCTCATCCAGGGGTCGACCGCCACGAAGCCCCTCGAGTCGATCTCCACCCCGCAGCCGGGGGCGAGAAGCCCCTCGGTCGCCGGCCTCCGCCCGACCGATACGACGACCGCCTCGACGCTGACGCTCTCGCCGTCGCCGAAGGAGACCGTCGTGCCCGAGGGCCCGGGCGCGTGCCCGTGGACCTCGACCCCGGTGTGGACCGCGATGCCGCGCTTCTTGAAGGATCGGGACACCACTCCGGCGATGTCCTCGTCGCAGCCCGGCAGCAGGCCGGGAAGGGCCTCGAGCACGGTCACCTGGGTCCCGAGGTCGGCGAACATCGAGGCGAACTCGCATCCGATGGCTCCGCCGCCGATCACCGCGACCGAGGCGGGCAGGCGGTCGAGGCTCAGCACCTCGTCGGAGGTCATGACCACCTTGGCGTCGACCTCGAACCCGGGGATGCTCCGGGGAACCGACCCGGCGGCCACCACCACATGGCGCCCGGCGAGCTCCGTCACGGAGTCCTCCGAGCGGACCCGCACCTTCTTAGCTGCGGTGAGCGTGCCGGTGCCCTCCACGGTCGTCACTCCCCGGCCCTTCAGCAGCCCGGCGAGCCCCCGGTGGAGCTGGTCCACCACCTTCTGCTTGCGAGCCTGGCTCACGCCGAAGTCCACGGTCGCCCCGGCGGCCATCACCCCGTAGTCCTTCGCGTTTCCCACGGTACGGGCGACGCTCGCCGTCTCCAAGAGCTCCTTCGCGGGCACGCATCCCCGGTGCAGGCAGGTCCCGCCCACCTTGTCCCGCTCCACGAGAGCCACCGAGAGCCCGGCAGCCGACGCGTACAGGGCAGCCGCGTAGCCACCCGGTCCGCCTCCCAGAACCACCACGTCGAACTGCGGGTCTCCGGGCGTTACCCTCACCTCCACTCTGCTGGGGACTCTCCCTACCCTAACGCCCGTTCAGGGATACCGGTAAACCCCTATGCGCACTCCTGGAAACGCCACCGGGCTCTGGACAGGCACGTTCACGTAGTTGCCTACGAGCCCGGAGCGGCTAGGTGGTCGACGCCGTGTACCACCCCACCACGTCTATGACCACGTTGGCATCCGCATAGGTGTAGATCGCCATGCGCCCCGAGGAGCTGAGCTCCGACACGACCATGTTCGGCACCGTCGCCCCCGCGGTCCAGTCGAGGTTGGACGTAGCCGGCATGGTGGTACCCGCAGCCCAGGCAGTCAGGTAACCCGCCCCGCTCACACTCTCCACGGTGATGTTTGCGACCACGGCAGTAGCATTGGAGGGAACGCCTCCAACCCCGGTCACCTGGACTGTCATAGGGTCGGTAGGGCTGTTCGAAGGATCGACTGGGATGCCAGAGTTGTCGCACTGGCCGCTAACGCCGCTCACGACGTCCCCTCTACCGCCTATGGCAGAGGCAGACCGGGTGTCGCATATCCGCACGGGAGCGGACGCCGTGAGCGCCTCACCCGCAGCGGAGAAGTAGCCGTTCACGTCCATCACGACGTTGGTCGCCGTGGTCGAGTAGTTGTAGACGCAGAGCTTTCCCGACGAGGGAAGGGCGACGATAGCGCTGTCTGCGGACGAGCCACGTGGACGGAAGTTCACGTTCGAGGTTTCGGGCGGCGACGAGCAGGAGCCCGAGTCGGGCCACACCGTCAGGTAGCCTGCCGCTCCGGGCAGCGCGGCGGTGAGGACCAGGCTGACCGCGCTCGCACCGCTGCCGGGCACCCCGGAAGACCCGTCCACCCCCGCCAGATCGACCGCGACCCCGCCGAACGACGGCACGGCAGGCATCTGGTTCACCGCCGGTATGTGCTCGCCGGCGCAGTACCCGGGGGGGCTGGCTGCGTCGCACCTCGTGTCCAGCACGCGCACCGGTGACGCCAGCGGGTCGAACAAGTTCGACACGGTGGTGGTCGGGGGCTCGTAGTAACCCTCCACGTCCACCACCACGTTCACGCCCGCAGACGAGGAGAGGACCGAGATGGCACCTCCCTTGCCTACGGCTACCGTCACCAGGTTCGGAACGGTCTCACCTGGCACGTAGTTGAGCGCGGAGGCCGTCGGAGGGGTGGAGCCGGTGGGGTAGACCGTCAGGTACCCGTTGTGGGAGGTGGGGCCAGCAATGGCCGTCACGGTCAGCACGACGGACTGCGCGCTCGCCGGCACGCTTTCGGTGCCGTTACCAGTGCCGGTCACCTGCAGACTTATGGAAGCGCCTGAGCTCGGGGGCGCTACCGACTCGAGCGGAGCCGGAAGGCTCTCGCTCGCGCAAGGCGCCGGCTGGGGGCTGGAACTGCATCTCGTGTCGGCGATCCTGTACGGGATGACGGGCACGTAGGGGATGTGCGGGCTCACGTAGAGGAAGCCGGTGGGCAAGGAGGTGCCCGTGGATGCGGTAGCCGTGACGTCCACGGTTCCCGGCGCGCTCGCAGGGGGAGTGACCACCTGGCAAGCTGTGGGCGAGCACGGACCCCCCAGGGTGGCCGGTCCTGCCGCCCCGAAGGTGATCGCGCTCGTGCCGAACAGGTAGTAGCCGCTCACGGCGACGCTCGTCCCGCCTGTCACCACACCGGAGCCAGGGGTGAGGCTAGACAGGACCGGAGCGGGAACAGGCGTCTCGTACGCGCCGATGTCGCAGGAGGTGGCATTCGCCGCCAGCCGGGGATTGCCCACCTGGTCCATGCCGCCGTTGGTGGTGCAGAGCGTGACGGTCGAGCTGCCCAGGCTCGCCTGGGCACTGGCCGGGATCGCCCCTATCGCTGGGTTGCCCGCCGGAGGGGCGGGCACTTCGGGCTTCATCGTGAGGGTGGTGCCACCGTTGTCGGCTAGCGAAGACAGGTAGCCGTTGGCATTCTGGTAGTCCGTGGAGGAAGTGAAGCCGCACGATGTGCCGGACTCGAGGTCGTAACCGCCGTCACCCACCGGGGCACCAGCGCAATCGTTCGACTTGCTCGAAGCGCTCGAGGCCTGGCTCGAGTTGCCTGCGACGATGGTGCCCGCGAAGAGAACCGTGGCCTGGTTCGAGTAGATCCCACCACCGGCCATGGTGGAGGAGTTGCCGGCAATGGTGGAGTCCAGGACGTCCACCGTCCCACCGGTATTCCAGTAGATCCCGCCGCCGCCCGTGGACGCCGAGTTGCCGGCGATCGTGGATGCGGTGACGGTGAGGATGCCATCCGTGTCCACCGCGATCCCCGCACCTCCGGCAGCAGGGGCGGAGTTGGAAGAGATGGTCGAGTCCGCTATCGTGGCGGTCCCCCCGCTCACCATGACACCCCCGCCGCCGCCGTACTGGGTCAATGCCTTGTTGTCCGAGACGGTGGAGGCCGTGACGGCGAGGTTCCCCCAGTTGTCGATGCCGCCTCCACCTGCACTCGAGCTGTTGGAGGTCACCAGTGATCCCGACACCTCGAGGGTGGCTCCTGCCGCGTTCAAGATCCCGCCGCCGCCGTCAGCGGCGGTGTTCCCGCTCACCTCGGAGCCGGTCAGATCCAGGAGACCTGACTCGTTGGCGATACCGCCTCCACTTGCAGTGGCGGAGTTAGAGCTCACGGTGCATCCCTTCACGTAGAGGGTGCCGGACTGCTTGGCGATGCCACCTCCGTTAGCGCTGTCGCCGCCCACGACCTCGAGGCCTGCGAGGGTGACCGGCGTTGATGCATCGAGCGTCATGGTGGCGCCAGTGCATCCGCTGCCGCAGGAGACCTGGGTCTGGGGCGCGCCGGACCCGGATATCTCGAGTGAGCCGGAGTTGGTGTCGTCGATGGTGACTGCGCCGAGGTATGTGCACCCACTCGAGGTGCTGCAAGGCTGCCCACTCGAGTGCTCGAGGTCGATCGTGACGGCGTCTGGTCCATAGCTGGACTGCTCCGCTGCGCTGATCGCGGCGCCGAGCCCGCAGAGGCTGGACTTGGTGGCCGAAGCACTTGGCTGAGTGGTACAGCCCGTAGTAGCCGTCCCGCTGGGCGTCGCCCAGAGAGTGACGGCAGTGGTGGACGCACCGGCAGGGGCGCCGGCAGGTACCAAGGCGAGCACCATGGAGAGCACGGCAACGGAAGCGACTGTGAACGGGATCCTCGTACGCACTGCCGGCTCCTTCTCGGTAGGGGGTTATGCCCGGTACTCGTGTTGATGCGTTCTGCCCACGCTCTTGGCCGTTCACTAATCTCCCTACTGGGAGCGTCCGAAGCCTCCGAGACGCCCGAGCAGGCCCTCACCAAAGGTCCTTGTTGCACGCAGCAGCATCGTTACGGTACCACCCAGAGGGTCGTAGGCACCGCGCAGAGGGTCGTAGGCATCGGAAGCCGCTGTCAGCTCTTCGTTCTCGGAGTCCGACAGCTCGAGGTCCGCTGCAGCGGCGTTCGACTCGAGCTGCGCGACCGAGCTTGCCCCGGGGATGACCACCACGTTCGGCTTCCTCACCAGCCAGGCAAGGGCCACCTGGGCGGGGGTGGCGTCGTGAGCCTTGGCAACGTCGCGAAGCGTCTGGAGAAGCGGCTCCACACGCCGTAGGTTCTCCGGCAGGAACTCCTTGGTCGTCGCGCGAAGTGCCCCGGGCCTGTGGTCCGCTCCGTACCTGGCGGAGAGGAGCCCCTGGCCGAGCGGGCTGTAGGCAATCACGAGGCGCCCCTTCTCGGAGGCATAGCCCAGCAGCTCCGCCTCGGGACGGCGGTCCACCAGGCTGTATCGCACCTGGTTGGAGACGACCGGGCTGCCGAGGGACTCCTCCGCGGCTCGCCAGGCCCCGGCGGAGAAGTTGGAGACGCCGACATGGCGCACGAGGCCCTCGGCGCGGATCCTCGCGAGCTCGCGCATCGTGAGGGAGACCGGCACGACCGGGTTCGGCCAGTGGACCTGGTACAGGTCGATCGCGTCGGTGCACAGCCTGCGGGCGCTCGCCCTCGCGCGGTTCGCCACGATCGGGCCGAGCGCGGCCACGGGGAAGATCTTCGTGGCGACGACTGCTTCGTGGCGCCTGGAGCCGAGCGCCTGACCCACGATGCGCTCCGAGCGGCCGAACCCGTATACCTCGGCGGTGTCGACGAGAGTGATGCCGAGGTCGAGCGCACGCCGGACGATGGCGGGGGCCTGCGTGGAGGCGTAGTCGGATCCGTATCCCCACTCCCACGAGCCGAACTGCCAGGTGCCGAGGCCTATCGCCGACACCCGCAAGCCTGCGGCCTCTACATAGCGCATGGGATCACTTCGGAGGCATGCGGATGCCGCCGTCGAGCCGGATGACCTCGGCGTTCAGGTAGCTGTTCTCCGCTATGTGGGCGACGAGCGCCCCGTACTCGGCCGGGTTTCCAAGACGCTTCGGAAACAATACCGACTCGCCCAGTGCCTGGCGCTGGGGCTCGGGAAGCAGGCCGAGGAGCGGCGTGTCGAAGAGCCCGGGAGCGATCGTGCAGACCCGGATCCCTACCACGGCGAGGTCGCGGGCTGCGGGGAGCGTCATGCCAACCACCGCGCCCTTGGAGGCCGAGTAGGCGAGCTGCCCGATCTGGCCGTCGAATGCGGCGACGGAGGCGGTGTTCACGATCACCCCGCGCTCACCGTGCTCGAGCTGCTCGGACTTCGCGATGGCGGAAGCCGCCTTGGTCATCACGTTGAAGGTGCCAAAGAGGTTGATCTTCTGGATCATCTCGAAGGCACCGAAATCGTGCGGGGAGCCGTCGCGGTTGATGACGCGGCCCACCCATCCCACGCCGGCGCAGTTGACCGCTATGCGGAGGTTGCCGCCCTCCGCGGCCTGGTCAACCGCTCGCTGGCAGTCGTCGGGGACGGTGACGTCGCCTGCCACGTAGTTGGCGCCCCCGCCGAGCTCGGCGGCGAGCTCCTTGGCCAGGGGCTCGTTGCGGTCGAAGATCGTGCAGCGGACGCCCTTGGAGGCGAGCTTTCGCACGGTTGCCTCGCCGAGCCCCGAGGCGCCGCCGGTCACTATTGCAGAAGATCCGTTCATGTCCATGGGCCGCATGCTAGCTCCGCGACTGCTCGGGTAGCATCTGGCAGGCAGCGCCGCTGTTCAGGCGGCGCCAGACCCGAGGAGGTGCCATGGGCTCGATGGTGGTCTACGAGAGCCGGAGCGGGCACACGAAGAAGGCGGCCGAAGCCATAGCCGCGGCCCTCCAGGCGAGGGGTGTCGAAGCGACCGCAACTGCAGTCTCGGCTACCGACCCGGCGAGCGCCTCCGGAGCCGACCTTCTCGTGCTCGGCACGTGGGTCGAGGGCTTCATAGTGGTGGGGGTCGGCCCCGCCCGGCCGGCGAGGCAATGGATCGACCGCCTGCCGCAGGTGGCGGGCACCCAGGCGGCCGTGTTCTGCACCTACGGCGTGTCCCCGCGTGGGACGCTCGCCACTATGCGCTCTGCCCTCGAAGCCCGCGGCGCCGGCGTCGTAGGCGAAGCCGCCTTCTCCCGGCGGGACCCGACCGCCGGCGTGGAGGCCTTCGTCGAGAAGATCCTCGCCGCCCGATCGTCCTGAGCGCCGGCCCCCAGAGCACCACTCATCCCTAGGGCGGGCCCGTCCAGAGCGCAGGCCACAGCCTCACGCACCAGCGCCGGAGTTTGTCCCGGCGACACCCCGGCGGGCGGCAGCTGCCTCCGTGGCGAGCCGATCCACGAGCTCGTTCATCGGCTCCCCGGAATGTCCCTGGACCTTCCGGAAGCGGACCTCCCTGCCGCCGTCGAGCACGAGGGCCAGCAAGGGCTCCCACAGGTCGCGGTTCGCGACGGGCTCGCCCCGGGCATTGCGCCAGGCCTTGCGCCGCCAGCCTGCCCACCATCGCTGGTTGAAGCAGTTGACGACGTAGGCGGAGTCGCTCACGATCTCCACCGGCCCCTCGACCGCCTGGAGCGCGTGGAGCACCGCGGCGACCTCCATCCGCTGGTTGGTCGTATGGGCCTCGGCGCCGCTCTCGTAGCGCCCACCGGGCTCCGCCCATGCCCACCCCCCGGGCCCGGGGTTGCCCAGGCACGAGCCGTCGGTGTAGAGAACCGTCACGCTTGGCGTCCCGGCAGCCTCGGCGAGCACACGGAGATCGTACCGCCCTGCCCTCAGCGCCGCCGCACAGTCGAACAGCCGCACAGGCGCCCCGCCGTGCTGGCACGGTTCACTCGGTCATGCACCGACCTGGCACGCCGCCGGAGCTGACCATAGCCTCTATCGCCACGTGGTCGACAGGGCGCGAGAAGTAGAAGCCCTGGGCGAGCCGGCAGCCGAGCCCGACCAACCGCCCTACCTGCGCCTGGTGCTCCACGCCCTCTGCCACCAACTCGAGGCCGAGGGCAGCGGCAAGGGTGGCAACGGCTTCGATCACCGGGCTGGAACCGTCTGCCAGCCGGTCCACGAAGGACTTGTCGATCTTCAACACGTCGAAGGGAACGCTCGCCAAGAAGCTGAGCGAGGAGTACCCGGTCCCGAAGTCGTCGAGGCCGAGGCGGACCCCCTGGGACTTCAGCTCCGCGAGCCTGGCCGTCGCCCCGGATATCTCGGCTACGAACACGCTCTCGGTCACCTCGAGGACGAGGGCATCGGGCGGGAGCCCTGATGCGGCGAGCGCGGACTCGACGTCGCTGCACACATCGGGGTGCTCGAGCTGGCGCCCGGAGAGGTTGACGTGCACGGTCATGGACGCCGCCTCCTCGTGATCGCGGCGCCAGCGGGCCACGTCGGTGCAGGCCTGCTCCAGCATGAACCTCCCCAGTGGCACCATGAGGCCGCTGTCCTCCGCTGCGTCCAGGAATGCCACCGGGCCGAGGAGCCCCTGGGTCGGATGCTCCCAGCGTACGAGCGCCTCCACGCCGACCATCCGCCCCTCGGGGAGGGTCACCACCGGCTGGTAGTAGGCACGCAGCTCGCGCTCGGCAAGCGCCCGGTGAAGCCCGGCCACCGTGTCGAGGCGTTCGGCGGCCGCTGTTGCGAGCGCCTGGTCGAACATCTCGCTGCGGCCGCGCCCGGCATCCTTGGCACGGTACAAGGCCGCGTCGACGTACTGCAGCAAGGTGGCGGTGTCGTCCCCGGAAGCGCCGAGCACGACGCCGGCGCTCGCCGACGCGTAGACCTCGATCCCCTCCATCACGAACGGGCGCTCGAAGGCACTGAGGAGCGACTGGGCGAACGACTCGGCCTCGCCGGCACCTCCGATACCCTCGGCCAGCACCGCGAACTCGTCCCCGCCGAAGCGCGCGAGCGACACCTGCGGGCTCGAGGGGATCTCCGGTGCGCCTGTGGGCGGGTCCGGTGCGCCTGTGGGCGCTTCCGGCGGAGACACCAGGCTCCTCAGGCGCTCTGCTACCTCCACGAGGAAGAGGTCTCCGACGCTATGCCCGAGGCTGTCGTTCACGAGCTTGAAGCGGTCTACGTCGAGGAGGCAGACGGTGACCGGCGGGCATCCGGCAACCGCTCGCGCGAGCGCGGCATCGAGGCGCTCGACGAAGCCCGAGCGGTTCAACAATCCGGTTAGCCGGTCATGGCTGGCCCGGTAGGCGAGGTCCTCCACTGCGAGCTTTCGCTCGGTGACGTCTCTGGTGGCCGCGACCACGTAGATCTCGCCCGCGGCCTCCACGTACGACAGGCTGATCTCGGCCGGGAACTCGCTGCCGTCGGCCCGGAGCGCCTGGACCTCCAGGGGAGCCCGGCAGCGTGCTCCGGAGGGCCTCGCGAGGAACCCCCTCACCTCGCCCGTGTGCCTCGCGCGCAGGCGCTCCGGGACGAGCACCTCCAGGGGCCTGCCGACGAGCTGCTCAGGCGAGTGGCCGAAGACGGCGGCGCACTGGGCGCTCGCCTCCACGATCGTCCCGGCACGGTCGATCGCGACCAGGGCGTCGGGTGTCGCCTGGAGCAGCGCTGCGAGCCTCGCGGCGCCGAGGCGCTCGCGCCGCAGCATCGTGGCGCTCTCGAGCACGCGGCTGCCATGTGCGGCGAGAGCCTCGACGGCGGCGATCTCCCGATCGTCGATGCGCCGGTGCTCCAGGTAGCCCACCGCCAGGACGGCGGCAACCTCGCCTTCCACCCACAACGGGGCCGCCATGGCGGTCTTCACCCCGAGAGCGACGAGCTCGGGCGTGGCGCTCGGCATCCGGTCGTACTCGGCGACCACGACGCTCCGCCGGCCAGCGACCACCCTCCCGGGCATCCCGACCGACAGCGGGTGCTCCACGGCCGCCAGGTCGCCGGAGAGACCGTGTGAGAGCTCGTAGCGGTAGGTCGACCTGGCGGCGTCTATCTTGCAAATGACAACTACCCCGAAGCCGAAGGAGGCGGCGATCTCCACGATCGCTGCGAGCACCTCGTCGGGGTCGGCCGTCCCGATGTGGCGACCGAGGCCGGCCATCTGCTCCCAGGCCATCGCTGCCAGCAACGGCAGGGTGTCGCCAACTGGGACGCCTGCTTCAGCGCCCGGGGCATCACCGTGCTGTTGCAGAACGTCGTCTCCTGTGCCTGGCATACGGCCTTCCGTCCATAGTCAGCGCCGGTCCTGCCCACACTGTCGCCCCGCCGTTCATGGTATATCGGCAGCGGCAGGGCGCGCCTTGAGCGCGCCTCGAGCGCGCCGGCTCGCAGGCAGCGCGCCGGCTCGAACTGACCCGGCGGCAACTTCCCAACCGCCAGCGAGGGTGGGAGCATGGGTAGGTGCTATTCGACGGCGTTTCCCACCAGCTCCCCGACATCGACCCAGACGAGACTGCCGAGTGGCTGGACTCCTTCGACTCGGTGGTCGGCACCCGCGGCCGCTCGAGGGCGCGCTTCTTGCTCATGAAGCTGATAGAGCGGGCGCGCACCCAGCAGGTCGGCTTCCCGGCGACGGTGTCCACCCCGTACGTCAATACCATCCCCCGCGACGAGGAGCCCTGGTTCCCCGGCGACGAGCACATCGAACGTCGCATCCGGGCCTACATACGCTGGAACGCGGCGGTGATGGTGACACGGGCCAACATGCGCAGCGAGGGGATAGGCGGGCATCTCTCTACCTACGCGAGCTCCGCCTCGCTCTACGAGGTGGGCTTCAACCACTTCTTCCGGGGCAAGTCCGACGGGGGCTTCGGCGACCAGGTGTTCTTCCAGGGCCATGCCTCACCCGGGATATACGCCCGCGCCTACGTGGAGGGCCGCCTCTCCGAGGAGCAGCTCGACAACTTCCGCCACGAGGTGGCAGGCAACGGCCTGCCGAGCTACCCGCACCCGCGGCTCCTTCCCGACTTCTGGGAGTTCCCCACGGTGTCGATGGGCCTCGGGCCGATCACCGCCATCTACCAGGCCCACGTCAACCGCTACCTGCTCCAGCGAGAGCTGGTCGACACCAGCCGGTCCAGGGTTTGGGCCTTCGTCGGCGACGGCGAGTTCGACGAGCCCGAGACCATCGGAGCCCTCGGGGTGGCAGGGCGCGAGCACCTCGACAACCTGGTGTTCGTGGTCAACTGCAACCTCCAGCGCCTCGACGGTCCCGTACGGGGAAACGGGAAGATCATCCAGGAGCTCGAGGCGCTCTTCCGGGGTGCAGGGTGGAACGTCTTGAAGGTGATCTGGGGATCGCGCTGGGACGAGCTGCTCGCGCGGGACTTCGACGGGGTGCTGCTGGAGAAGATGAACACCACGTTGGACGGCGAGTACCAGAAATACGTAACCGAGTCGGGCGCCTACATCCGGGAGCACTTCTTCGGGCCCGACCCGCGCCTGCGCAAGCTGGTGGAGCACCTATCCGACGAGGAGCTCCAGGCCCTCCCCCGCGGAGGCCACGACTACCGGAAGCTCTATGCCGCCTACAAGCTCGCAACCGAGTCGGAGGGCTCGCCCACTGCCATCCTCGCGAAGACCGTGAAGGGCTGGACCCTCGGCCCCGAGATCGAGGCCCGCAACGCCACCCACCAGATCAAGAAGATGACGCGCCAGCAGCTCCTCGCACTTCGCGACCGCCTGTACCTCCAAGAGGAGATCCCCGACGCCGCGCTCGACGCCGAGATGCCTCCCTACTACCGCCCACCCGAAGGCTCCGCAGCGCACCAATACCTCTCGGCCCGACGCCTGACCATGGCCGGCCCGCTGCCGGCGCGCGTGGTGCGCGCGAAACGCGTCGAGCTTCCCGGGCCGGAGATCTTCGCGGAGCTCACTGCCGGGTCGGGCAAGCAGGCGGCCTCCACCACCATGGCCTTCGCCCGCCTGCTGCGCAGCCTGGTGCGCGACCCGGGGATCGGCCCCCTCGTCGCACCGATCATCCCCGACGAGGCCCGGACCTTCGGGCTGGAGGCGCTCATAGCGGAGTGCAAGATCTACGCGCCCGGCGGCCAGCGCTACGTGCCGGTCGACGCGGGGCTGCCCCTCAACTACGCCGAAGCCGCGAACGGCCAGATCCTGGAGGAGGGGATCACCGAGGCGGGCGCCACGGCCGCCTTCGCCACGCTCGCCACCGCGTACGCGACGTGGGGCCAGCCGATACTCCCGATATACCTCTTCTACTCGATGTTCGGCTTCCAGCGCGTAGGAGACCTCATGTGGATGCTCGGCGACATGCGCGCTCGGGGAATCCTGGCGGGATGCACGGCCGGGCGGACCACCTTGCAAGGCGAGGGCCTCCAGCACGACGACGGGCACTCCCCCCTCCTCGCCTCCGTCAACCCGGCGTGCGCCGTCTACGACCCGGCCTTCGCCTGCGAGCTCGCGGTGGTGATCGAGGATGCGATCAGGCGCCTGCTCGGCCCCGAGCCCGAGGACCGCTTCTGGTACGTGACCCTTTACAACGAGAACTACCAGATGCCGCCGCTCCCAGGCGAGGGGGAGAGCGGCTTGGAAGGCGTGGGGACACGCGAGGCGATCGTGAAGGGGATGTACCGCTTCGCGCCGCCCGCAGAGGTCCCGGAGCCGGCCGGGGGGATCTCCCGCCCGGCTGGGCGGCAAGCGACCATCTTGTTCTCGGGCAGCGCGTGGCAGGCGGCGATGGAGGCCAGAGAGATGCTCGCAACCGAGTGGGGCGTGAGCGCCGACGCGTGGTCGGTCACCTCCTACCAGCAGCTCCGCTCCGAGGCGCTAACCGTGGAACGCCACAACCGGCTCCACCCCGGGGACGCGCCCCGGGCTGCCTTCGTCACCAGGGCGCTCGGCGCCGGGCAGAGTCCCGGCGTGCCAGCCGCTACCGTGCCGGCAGCTCCCGTGCCGGCAGCTCCCGTGGTAGCAGCTCCCGTGGTAGCGGTCACCGACTACCTGCGGGCTGTGCCCGACCAGATAGCCCGCTTCGTGCCGAGGCCGTTCACCTCCCTCGGCACCGACGGCTTCGGCAGGTCGGACACCCGAACTGCGCTCAGGCGCTTCTTCGAGGTGGACGCCGCGCACGTTGCCGTCGCTGTGCTGGCTGCTCTCGCGTCGTCGGGGGCAGGAAGCCCCGACGAGGTGGCCAAGGCCATCGCCCGCTACGGCCTCGATCAGGACTCCGCCGACCCCTGGGCCATCTGAGGGACCCCAGCGGAGCGGAACTGTGACATCAGGCGCGACGGGTGTGCCGCCGCGAGCGTAACGCGTGACGTGCTCAAGTCCGGATGGCTACTTGCCGATATCCTGAATACAGGTTCCCTGCGGGACGGGGTGGCTCCCAGCAAGGTTCCGACCGGCCAGAAGGGAGGGCCGAGAATGCGAGGATTGCGGAGATGGGGCGGGCGGCTTGCCCGGATGGTTGTGGGGGTGGCAATAAGCGCGACAGCGGTCGTCGTCGTTGCCGAGCCTCCCGCGTCCGCCGCCACCGGCACGCTCACGGGCGTCAGCTGGTCAGTGAGCAACTCCGAGACCGGGCTCGCGAACGTGACGTACGCGTGGGACTTCACGACGGCCACGCTTGCCAGCCTGAGCAGCATCACGATGACGATCCCGAGCGGCACCACGTGCTCGTCGATCGCGATCGTGAGCGTGTACGGCATCGGCGCGGGAACTCTCAGCTGCGCAGGCACCACGGTGACCTATGCCGTCAAAGCGACTGTCTCGATAGCCGCGGGCGTACCCAT
>JAJYXW010000143.1 GCA_021801525.1 Actinomycetes bacterium | reverse complement strand
GGCGTGCACTCCCGCACCTCGGCGCGCGAGCTCGAGAAACGAACCGGTCCGCGTACCGTCGTGATCGTGCCGACCGCCGGGTGCTCGGCACGGGCAGTCAAACCGCAGCTCTTGAAGTGCTCCTCGGAGAGGAGCCCTTCGTAGTCGAGCAAGGGACCGCAGATGATGTCGGCCTCCTGCAGGAGGCCCGTCCACTCGGCGGTGCTCCGCGTCTTGAAGATTGCCTCCAGCATAGTGTGCAGGCCCTCGCGCTCCACGACGCGCTTGGCGTTGGTGTCGAAGCGCGGGTCGGTTGCAAGGTCGGGGACCCCGAGCAGCCGGCACAGGGCCGGCCAGCGCACCGGTGTATAGGCAGCCACCATCACGTGACCGTCGCTCGTCGCGAAGGCTTCGTTGGGCGACGCGTAAGGAGCCGCGCTCCCCTGGCGCCCGAGCAGCTCACCGCTCGCCTTGTACATCGAGAACGGCACGACCTGGAAGGCGAGGAGGGCATCGAGAAGGCTCACGTCCACGCGTTGGCCCACTCCGGTCCGCTCTCTCACGAGCAGCGCGGCGAGCACCGCCTGCGACGCGAAGATGCCACCAAGCATGTCACCGGCAGGAACCCCGACCTTCACCGGGGGCCCGTCGGCAGTCCCGGTCACGCTCATCAGCCCGCTCATCGCCTGGACCACCCCGTCGACTCCCGGCAGGTCCCTCCAGGGGCCATCCTGGCCAAAGGCGGAGATAGCCACATAGACGAGCCGGGGGTTGCGCGCGCGCATCGCCTCGTAACCAACACCGAGACGATCCGCCACGCCCGGGCGAAAGCTCTCGATCACCGCGTCGCATCCCTCGGCGAGGCGGAGCAGCGCTCCGGCCGCTCCGGGCATCTTCAAGTCGACCCCGACGCTCCGCTTGCCCCGGTTCATCCCGAGGAAGGCAGCCGAGACCCCGTGGAGGAAAGGGGGCCCGAGCCCCCTGCCCCACTCCCCTCCCGGCGGCTCCACCTTCACCACCACGGCTCCGAGGTCCCCGAGCAGCATCCCGCAAGTCGGTCCTGCCGCACCCTGGGAGAGGTCGAGGATCCTGACTCCATCGAGCACGCCGCTCACGCCGGCACCGTCCCGGAAGCGCTAGAGCCGACCAGCGAGCGGCCCCCAGGCTCTGCGCCGCCGCTCGGTTGCTCCCTGAGCAGGGACTTGACCGCTAGGTCGGCGAACTCCTCCGCGACGGTCTCTACGCTCAGAGGACCACTCGACTGGTACCAGTGCACCACGCTGTTGCACATGCCGAGCACGGCCAGGCTCGCCAGGCCGACGCTCACCGGGCGGAGCTCGCCACTGCGGACGCCGTCCGCGAGTATCCGGCGGAAAGACTGTTCGTACCGGTCCCGTTTGGCGACGAAAACCTCCCGGAGCTCGGGTGCCAGGTACCTGCCTTCCTCCACAAAGCATGCGACCTTGTCCTGGTCGTGGATCAGCTCGACGACGTGGCACCTTGCGGCTTCGCGCAACCGCTCTGCCGCCGGGAGGTCCGCCGCAGCGATCGCCTCCACAGCGGGCGTAGCTCGGGAGACGGTGTCCTCGAGGATCTCGCCGAGGAGCGCCTGCTTGCTCGCGAAGTGATGGTACAAGCTGGACTTGGTGATCCCCGCTGCCGAGGCGATCTCCGCCACGCTCGTCCCATGGAAGCCCTGCTCGCGAAAGAGGCGAGCGGCTGAGCGCAGTAACTGCTCTCGCGTGCTCACGGTGACCCGGGTGCTCTCGAGCAATGTCCTCTCTCCTGTCGATCAGGGCGTAGTGACCAGCGTAGGCCCGTCGATCCCATCCAGGACCGGTGCGCCTGTGCCCGCGAGCATCGCGCGCAGGCCCCCCAGCTCGGTGCTCTGCGCCACGAGGTGCCAGCCTCGCTCGATCGCCTCCTGGTTCACCACGCGGAACGCCGCGGGAGAGCGCCCAAGCCCTGCCTCGACGAGCGAGCTCGACGCCAGGCAACCGATCAGGGCGCCAACAGCCCCCACGGCCAGCATGTTGGCGGCCACCTTCTCCCGGAGCTCGTCCCGGGCGAGGCGTTCGAAGGGAAGCGCCAGCACTCCTGAAGTGGCCCCCTCCAGAGGGACGCGCCCTTCCTCCACCACCACCACGGTCGTCGGGGTGCGCCAGGGCGGGCACCCAAACTTGCTCCAGGACGTCTGGTTGAGCAGCAGCAGCAGGTCTGCCTCGTTCACCTTGGGATTGGCAACCGGGCGGTCCGAGATCACAACATCAGCACTGCTCGCCCCGCCTCTCGCCTCGGGGCCGTAGGTCTGCAGCATGGTCACCTCGTAGCCGCTCGCCAGGGCAGCCTCGGCCAGCACCGCAGCCGCGAGGCCGACCCCTTGCCCACCTTCGCCTGCCAACCGCATGGCTATGCGCCACATGTCGCTCGTCCCTTCCTGCTCATCTCGCTGCCTGTCCGGCGAGCTCGAGCCGGGCGCTGAGTGAAGGCCGCGAGGCTCGATGCAGCACCCCCGTCGGCAGAATGTCGCGTGTCGGCCACCCGTCGGCCGCCCGGAGGGTCGGGCCCGCCGCGAGGTCGCACTGGATCTCCTCGTCGACCGAGCCCTGGCTGAACAGCGCGTCCGAGCCATGCCCGAGGGAGTTCTTGCGGACAAAGTACTCCGTGCAGTCGGTCATCACGTCGAGGAAGGAGAAGCCGTCGTTGTCGAGGGCCTGGTCGAACAGGTCCTCGAGCGCGTCTGTCCGGAAGGCCTGCCCTCTCGCCACGAAGGTCGCCCCCGCTGCGATGGCAAGGTTCGCCGCATCGAAGGCTGGCTCGGTGTTGCCATCGGGCGAGGTAGAGGTATAGGCGTTGAGCACCGTGGTCGGCGCGAGCTGTCCCCCCGTCATCCCGTAGGTCTCGTTGTTGAACAGGACGCATGTCAGGCCGACGTTGCGCCTCGCGGCATGGAGGAAATGGTTCCCGCCGATCGAGAGGCCGTCCCCGTCCCCGGTCACGACGATGACGGTGAGATCGGGCCGAGCGAGCTTGATGCCCGTCGCGAAGGTGAGCGCCCGCCCGTGGGTCGTATGGAGGGTGCAGGCGTCGATGTAGCCGACGATCCTGCTGGAGCACCCGATGCCGGCAACGAGGACCACGTCGTCGAGGGTCTCGAAGCGCCTCGACAGCACCCGGAGCATGGCGCCCATCACGATGCCATGCCCGCAGCCCGGGCAGAGCATGTGGGGCATCATCTCCTTGCGCAGCAGCTCCTTCTCCCGGCTCATGCCACACCCGCTTCGGCAAAGGCTGCTTTCGCGACCTGCTCACAGAGCTCGTCCACTCCGATCGGCTCTCCACCCAAGCTGTTGACCCTCACCGTCTGGACCCGTCCTTCCATCGCTTGCTCCACGGGTATCGCCCACTGGCCGGCGTTCATCTCGACCACCACAACGAGCCGCGCCCGGTTGATGGCTCGCTTCAGCGTTCGGGCCGGGAACGGCCAAAGAACGCGAGGGCGGAACATCCCGGCACGGGTCCCCTCAGCCCGCAGCCGGTCCACCACCTGCTTCACCACGCGCCCCATGATCCCGTAGGCGATGATCGCCACGCCCGCGTCGTCGAGACAGTGCTCCTCGGGTGGGAACCAGTCCTCCACTGGGACGAGCTTGCGCTCTAGGCGTTCGAGCAGGGCAGCGGCGACCGACCCGTCGCTCGTCGGGTACCCACGCTCGTCGTGCATCAGCCCGGTGACGTGGAAGCGATAGCCGCGCCCGAAGTCTGGCACCTGGGCCACGCCTTCCTCGTTGGGGACGAACGCCTCGAGCAGGTGCCCAGGAGCCGGGTGAGGCATCGGCCTACGCCATAGCGAGCCCGGGTCGGGCTCCACGAGCGAGACGCCCTCGCGCGTGTGGCCCGTTGTCTCGTCGAAGAGCAGCGTCACCGGGGTGCGCAGCCTCTCTGCAACATCGAAGGCGCCGATCGTGAGGTCGTAGACCTCCTTCACTGTGCCGGGTGCAAGCGCCACCGCGGAGCGATCCCCGTGCGAGCCCCACTGGGCCTGCATCACGTCCCCCTGCGAAGGACTGGTCGGCAGGCCGGTGCTCGGACCGAGGCGCATCACATCCGCCACCACACACGGGATCTCGGCAAGGCTGGCATAACCGAGGTGCTCCTGCATCAAGGTGAAACCCGGGCCAGAGGTGGCGGTCATCGCCTTCATCCCGGCGAGCGAGGCCCCGAGCACCGACCCGAGGGAGGCCATCTCATCCTCCATCTGGATGAAGACACCTCCCCGCTTGGGCAGCTCGCGTGCCATGTACTCCGCAATCTCAGAAGAGGGCGAGATCGGGTACCCTCCGAAGAACCGGCACCCTGCCGCGATCGCCCCCTGCGCGCAGGCCTCGTTGCCCTGGATCAGATGCCGCTCAGCCATGCCGGTCCTCCTCGCTCCGCGCTCCGGCAACGCTTGCCAGAGGCCCTCGCGCATCGATCGCCGTGACCTCGATCGCAAAATCCGGACAGAGCTTCGTACAGAGATTGCATCCGGTGCAGCGATCAGCCCCGACGGGCACCGCGACGCTTTCGAGCCCCATCGCGAAGACCCTCTCGGGGCACACGTCCACGCAGATGCTGCAGGCCGCGCCCTTGCACCAGCTCGCCTCGACGTCCACGGCGAACCTAGCCAAGAGCTCTGCCGGCCGGGCCGTTCTCGCCGCCGGCGAAGCCACATCTTGCGGGCTCCAGACCCGGCCGAGCCCGAAGGCGCGCTCGTTAGCCTGCCATGCCTTGGACGGCACCCGTCGCTCCAGCGCCTCGTACCAGCACTTCGCGGCAAACGGCATCCGTGTCGAGAGCACACCCAGCAGCACGGTCGCAGCGGCCCGCACGTTACCGGCCTCCACTGCGAGACCGAGAGCGTCGACCACGAGCGCGCGCGGGTCGCTCCACCGATCGAGCGGGTAGTCGAAACGTCCTGTCAGATGGTCCGAGAGCGCTGCCGGGGGGATGATCTGCTGGGAAGAGGTGATAAGCATCCCCTGCGGGGCAAGGAAGTCGAACCAGCGCATGGCCTCAGCCCACTCGAGCGCGAGCACGAAGTCTGCAGTGCCGGGCTCCATCAGGGTCGAGCGGACTTCGGCTCCGAAGCGAACCTGGCTCGACACGGCACCGCCGCGCTGAGACATGCCGTGGACCTCGGCCTCCTTCACCTCGAGCCCGTTCGACAGGCAGACGTCGGCGATGATGCTGCTCGCCAGGATCACCCCCTGGCCTCCGACGCCGACGAGCATCACGCTGCCCGAAGGACCCGCGGTCGTTTCGGTCGTTTCGGTCGTTTCGGTCGTCTCGGTCGTGTCGGTCGTGTCGGTCGTGTCGGTCGTGTCGGTCGTTTCGGTCGTTTCGGTCGTTCCGGTCGTTCCGGGAGCGAGGCTCGTCTCGGTGGCCATCACGACACCGCGCCGATCACGACGTTGCTCACGACGGCGCTCTTGGCGACGACCGGGTGGATTGCCTGCTGGGGACAGATCTGAGCGCAAACCGTGCAGCCGCTGCAGCGGTCCGGATCGACCCTGACGATCCGGTGATCGCCAGGCGCGTCCAGATCCCAGATCAGGCCCGGGCACCCGATGTCCATGCAGAGCTGGCAGCCGTTGCACAACGCGGCGTCCACCTCGTAGACGCGCCCTCGAACCTTCACAGGCATCTCGACGCACGGTCGCGTCGTAACGACCACCGACAAGCCTCGCTTTCGCACCGCACCGAGGATCGCTCGATGGGTGCCGCCAAGATCGTAGGGGTCGACGACCACCACCGACTTCACGCCGATCGAGCGACATAGTGCGGGGATGTCCACCTTCCCCATGGCCTCGCCGAGCATCCCCGTGCCAGATGCGGGGTTGGGCTGGCCGCCCGTCATCGCGGTCGTGCCGTTGTCGAGGATCACCACGGTGATGTCGGCGTCGTTGTAGGCCGCGTCGATCAGTGCCGGAACACCGCCATGCAGGAATGTCGAGTCCCCGATCGCCGCGACGATGGGCCTCGACTTGAGACCGGCCTTGGCCATCCCGACGGCCACGCCGATGCTCGAGCCCATCGCGAGGCAAGTATCCATCGCCCGTAGCGGCTCACCGGCCGCCAGCGTGTAGCAGCCGATGTCGCCAGCGACAACGGCGTCGAGCTCCCGGAGAACGAGGAAGGGAGTGGAGTGGGGACATCCGGGGCAGAGCACCGGAGGGCGTGGAGTGCTGGCCGGCGCCATGCCCGCTCTGGCGGGTGCCGAGGCAGCGAGCAGCCCGGCATCCTCGGCACCCCGACGGACCGCGGCCGGGGAAAGCTCGCCCGCCCGGGGGAACCACTTCTTGCCCTCGACAGCTAGGCCGAGGCGGCGCAGCGCGTCCTCCAGGTAGGGCTCGAGCTCCTCGACCACGATCAGGCGGTCCACTTTGGAGGCGAACTCCGCCATCATCCGCTCGGGTAGGGGGAACATCACCCCAAGCTTCAGCACGCTGGCCTCGGGGAGAACCTCCCGGACGTAGTTGTAGCTGGCACCCCCGGTGACCACGCCCAGGGATCGCGAACGAAGCTCCATCCGGTTGAGCGGATGATCCTCCACCCACTGCCCGAGGAGCTCGAGCCGCTTCAGGTGCTCGACGTGTCGCGTGCGAGCGAACCCCGGGAGCATCACGTACTTCTCCGGGCACCGCTCGAAGTGACGCTCCGACGCATCCTCGGCGGCGCTGGCTACGACCCGGGAACGCGAGTGGCTGATCCTCGTAGTGGATCGTACGAGGCAGGGCGTGTCCCATGCCTCACTGGCCGCGTAGGCAGCCCGTACGAAGTCGTAGGCCTCCTGGCTGTCTGCCGGCTCGAAGAGCGGCACACCCGCAAAAGCAGCCAGGTAACGGCTGTCCTGCTCGTTCTGGGAGCTATGCATACCCGGGTCGTCGGCTACGAAGACCACCAGGCCGCCACCTACCCCTACAAAGGGGCTCACCATCCAGGCGTCGAGTGCCACGTTGAGCCCCACGTGCTTCATCGTCACCAGCGCCCGGGAACCCGCGAGCGACGCTCCGATCCCCTCGTCGAGCGCCACCTTCTCGTTAGTGGCCCAGCCGACATGGACACCCTCAGGCGCGATGCGAACGAGGTACTCGATCAACTCCGTGCTCGGCGTCCCCGGGTAGCCGGTGGCCACCGTTACACCTGCATGCAACGCTCCCAGCGCAACTGCCTCGTTCCCGAGCAGGAGCTCGCTACCGAGCCGGCCGGGCTTGCCTGGATTGCCGGGCAGAGAGCCCTCCCCCGGCACCGTCTCGGGCTCGGTCTGGCGGGCACCGGGCATGTGCTTCGCCGCTTGGAGCGTCATCGCGCTGCTGCCTTTCTCGAGCGGGTCGAACCCGGCTTGCCCGAGCCCCCCAACTCCTCGAAACGGGCCAGAGCCCTGGTGATCTCCTCGTCGTCGAGCACGTGGCTCGTGGTCTTCGCAGCGTCGAGCACAGACGCCACCCGCTCGGTCGTCACCTTCACCCCGTGGAGCTGAAGCCAGAACTCCACGTTCGACTTGCCGCTCATCGGACCAACAGAGATGTTCTGGCGGCGGCCGACCAGGCTCGCAGGCACCGCCGAGTAGACGCGGTCGGCGAGCCAGGTATCGCCCTTGGCATACGCCTTGGCCACCGCGGCAGCATGCACGCCGGTGCTGGTCGAGAAGGCGTCGGTGCCAACGACGGGGTAGTTGCGCGGGATCGACATCTCTGTCATCGAGCTGCCGAGCGCGCAGTAGTCACCCAGAGCGGTGAGATCCTGGTCCAACCAGCCCATGAGCACGAGGTTGACGAGCACCTCGTCAATAGCCGTGTTGCCCACCCGCTCGCCCATCCCGAGTGCACAGCCATGCACCCGCTCGGCACCTGCGGAGAGGGCCGCCAAGGCGTTGACGACATCGAGGCCCCGATCGCGATGACCGTGCCAGTCGAGGCTGATCCGCGAGAAGCCCGCCTCGTCCAGGCAAGAGCGGAGGAACTTGACCAGGTGCTGCACCCCGACGGGGGTAGCGTGCCCCACGGTGTCCGAGGCACACGCACGGCTAGCCCCCGCCTCGACCGCCGCCAAGTAGATCGGCCCGAGGTGCTCTGGGCGGGCTCGGGTGGTGTCCTCCGTCACGAACATCACCTCGAGGCCCTGCTTGTGGGCATAGCCGACCGCGTCGTCGATCGTCCGCAGCAACCCGGCGAGGTCCCACCCTTCGACCCACTGCCTGATCGCGCTCGAGCCGATGAACAGCGCCGCCTCGATTGGCACCCCGCTGCGTTGCTGCGCCTCGAGGATGGGGTCGATGTCGGCGCGATGCGTTCGACCCGCGCAGTTCGGGGCAATCCCGAGCTGCTCCTCCTCGATCGTCCTCGCCAGCACGACCACGTCGGCCAGCGCCGCGACGCTGGCTCCCGCGTAGCCGATGTCCGCCGACATGATGCCGACGCGCGGCAGCAGGCGCAGGAAAGCCTGCTTGTCCTCGATGCACGGCTGGAGCACCGACGGGCTCTGCAACCCGTCACGGAGCGTCTCGTCGTTCAGTGCCACCCGCTCGGGCCGTTCGAACGACACGACCTGCGGTGAGAGCGCGTTCCAGTCGTAGAGCAGGTCGGAAGTCTCCGGGCTGGGCACGTCGGTGCCCTTGGTCGGCCCACCCTTCCCCCTCGCTCCGGCCGCCTCCGCCCTGTGACGCCGATTGCCGGCTGTTGAATGCCCGCCTGCCGAGTGCACCGGTTGCTTACGTGCCATCTGCATCCCTCCCGGAGCGTCCTTCGAAAACCGTCCGACCGTTCGGTCGGCTACTTCAAGCATCGACCCACCGTGTGCTCCATGCAATCCCCCAGCCGGCTCACTCCACCGGTGCAGCTGCATCACGGCCGGCGCCCTATGGCCCGGCCGGCGCTCAGGCAGGTCTGCTCGAAGTGGTGCTCGAAGTGGTTCTGGCCTCCCAGATCGCCTGCTCGATCGCGATGCGGGTCATCCGCTTGCGCCAGACGTACCCAAGGTCGGCGTTGTCAAGTGGCCTCGCCGGCTTGGCTGCCTGCAGCGCCACCTCCTCCACCGCTGCGTCGTCGAGCTCACGACCCAACAGCGCCTCGGCTGCCCCGCTCACATCGAGCGGCTGCGGGCCCACCGCGGTCAGCACGATCCGGCATGCCTCCACCACAGGACCGGTCATCTTCATCGCAGCAGCCACTCCCACCACGGGAAAGTCGATCGAGTCCCGGCTGCGGACCTTGACATAGGAGGAGCGCCACCCGTCGGGCTTGGGCAGCCGGAGGCTGACGAGCACCTCGTCGTCTGCCTTGGTCAGGTAGAACTGGCCGTCGTCTTGGTACAACGAGGCCACGGGCACCTCGCGCTCGCCCTCTGGACCAACAAGGACCACGCTGGCGCCAAGAGCGATGGCGACCGGTGCCGTGTCCGAAGAGGCAATCGCCCTGCAAGTGGCGCTCGCGGGGGCGACCCGGCAGATGTCCCCATCCTTTTTCATGCAGAAGCCTACGGCCTGCCGCCACTCGTAGCTCATGTCGTAGTAGTTGCAGCGCGTGTCGACGCAGAGGTTGCCGCCGATGGTGCCCGCGTTGCGCAGGGCCGGCGACGATACGAGAGCCGACGCGCGGACGTAGCCCCGGTAGGCGGCTCGCAACTGCGGGTGGGCGCCGACCTCGGACAGGGTCACGCCTGCCCCAACGTCGAAGCCCCCGTCGTCCCTGGCACGCACCTGACGCAGCTCGCCAAGGTGGCCGAGGCCAACGAGCACCTCCGGCTCCACCTGGCCTCGCTTCATCTTCGGCAGCAGGTCCGTCCCACCGGCAACGAGCCTGGCCTGGCTGCCGTGCTCGGCGAGGAGCTGGGCGGCTTCGGCGGCGGATCCCGGCCGCAGATAGCTAAAGCGCGGTAGCCGCAGCATCGGGTGGAGCCACCTTGACCATGGTCGGATAGGGGACATCGGGAAAGCTTTTCGGGCCGAAACGCCCGTCGCGACCCTTTGCCTTGGCATCGAGCGCGCGCATGATCTTGTCGGGGGTCACGGGTACCTCGTCCACCCACACGCCGAGAGCGTCGTGCACAGCCGACGCGACCGCCGGGATGACCGGGAGCAGCGGGCCCTGCCCAACCTCCTTGGCTCCGTAGGGGCCCTCGGGGTCGATAGTCTCGACGAGAATCGTCTCCACCTCGGGCATCTCGAGAAAGGTTGGTGACTTGTAGTCGAGCATCGAGGGCTGCTTGTGCAGGCCGTGGCGGTAGGCCTGGGCCTCCATCATTGCCTCGCCAAGGCCCATGTAGACGCCCCCCTCGACCTGGCCCTTCACAGCCAAGGCGTTGATCGGGCGCCCAATGTCGTGCGCGAGCCAGACCTTGTTCAGATGGAGCTCGCCGCTGCGCGGATCGACGTCGAGGTCGACGACGGCGGCCGAGTAGCTGTAGGACGGGCTCGGCCCGACGCCGGCGCCCTTGAAGGAGCCGCCCAGGTTCGATGGCGGGGTATAGCTGCCGTGCGTGGACAGCGCGCCGAAACGCTCCTGGGCCGCCACGACAGCATCTTCGAAGGCCAGCTCGCCGACCTTGCCGTCGCGCACCTCGATCTCGGCTGGGCTGCAGCCCATCTTCTCGGCCGCAACGCCCGTAAGGATCTCTCGCATCCGCCGAGCAGCGTCACGCACCGCGTTGCCCGCCATGAAGGTGACGCGAGACGAGTACGACCCGAGGTCTACCGGAGCAAGCCCGGTGTCCCCGGTCACCAGACGGATGTCGTTGGGCCAGAGGCCCAGCTCCTCGGCCGCGACCGTCGCGAGCACCGAGTCCGACCCTTGCCCGATTTCCGTCGCACCACAAGAGAGCGTCACCCCGCCGCGGCTGACCTGTATCACACACTCGGTGTGGGGCATGTTGTTCCAGTAGATCGGCAGTCCCGCACCGCACATGTAGCTCGAGACAGCGAAACCCATCCCGTGACCCGGACGCCTCGTGCGCCGGGTAAAGCCCGATGCTTCGACGACCCGGTCGGTGACCTCCTCGATGCCGCAGGAGGTGATCCGCAGCCAGTTGACCGTACGCGTGTACGGCTTCACGTAGTTCCGCCTCCTGAGCTCGACGGGGTCGACCCCAATCTCCTCAGCGATCTTGTCGAGGTGGACCTCGAGCGCGAAGCGCGGCTGGGGAGTCCCGTGGCCGCGCTTGGGGCCGCAGGGTGCCTTGTTGGTGAAGACGCGCACCCCTTCGAAGCGGTACGCGGGGATGTCGTAAGTCGTCGTCTGCAAAGCGCCCGTGTAGAGCATCGACGCGGGCCCATACGAGCCGTACGCGCCGCCGTCGAGCGCCGTGCGGAAGTGCATGGCCAGGATCTTCCCGTCGCTGGACACGCCGGTGCGCACCCACATCAGGACCGGGTGACGGCCGCGGTGCGCATAGAACACCTCCTCGCGGGTGAGCGTGCACTTCACCGGGTGACCGGTGAGCATCGCGAGCTTGCACACGACGATCTCGTGCGAGAAGGGGTCGGTCTTGCCGCCGAAGCCACCGCCGTGGGGCGCCGCCACGACCCGGATGTGCCCCATAGGCAGGTGGAGGACCCTCGACAGCGTCCGGTGGACGTAGTGCGGGGTCTGCGTCGAAGACCACAACGTCAACTGATCGCCGACGTCGACCGCTATCGACGAGTGCTGCTCCATCGGCAGGTGGGTGTTGCCCTCGAAGAAGAAGAGATCCTCGCGGATGTGGTCGGCCCGGGCAAAGCCGTCGTCGACCTCCCCGAACTCGAGCGCGGCGAGCCGGTGGATGTTGGCCGGACCTCCATAGTCGTGGATCGGCTCGTCTACCGGCGGGACCAGCGCCTGCTCGATCGACTCGATCGCCTCGAGCGGCTCGTACTCGACGCGGATCGCGCGGCAGGCTGCCAGCGCGGTCTCCTCGTCCACGGCCGCGACAGCTGCCACCGGATCGCCGACATAGCGGACCTTCTCGCTCTCGAGCGCGCGCTCGTCCTCGCTCGTGGGCATGATCCCGTACTTGGTCGGGAGGTCCTGGCCCGTGAGCACAGCTGCCACGCCGGTGATGGACGATACGGCGCTCGTGTCCACTGACAGCACGCGCGCATGGGGATGGTGGCTCCGGAGGAACTTGCAGTACAGGGTGCCGGGGAGCTCGATGTCGTCGGCATAGGCAGTGGCGCCCTTAACCTTGGCCACCCCGTCCACCCTCGGCAGGGGCTTCCCGACGAGCCTCAGCTCGCCACCTGGGCTCGGGTCTCTGTCTGGTTCCGTTGTGGCCGCCCTCATGCCAACGCCATACCTGCCTCCTCGACCGCCTCCACAATGCTCACATAGCCAGTGCACCGGCAGAGGTTGCCGGCCAGAGCCTCCTTGATCTCCTCCCGGGACGGTGCCGGGTTGGCATCGAGCAGCGCCTTGGCCGCAAGCACCATCGCTGGCGTGCAGTAGCCGCACTGGACGGCACCGCGGTTGATAAACGCCTGCTGCACAGGATGGAGATCGGAGCCATCCCCAATGCCTTCGATGGTCGTGACCTCGGCACCCTCCACTTGGGCTGGCAGCACCAGGCAGCTCAGTTTGGGGATGCCGTCGACCAGGACCATGCACGCGCCGCACTCCCCGGCTTCGCACCCGTGCTTGGTCCCCGTGAGCCGCAGATCCTCGCGCAGCACCTCGAGCAGCGTCGAGTACGGCTTGACGAGCAGCTCACGGTCGTGCCCGTTGACCGAAAGGCGTAGGACCTCGCTGCTGACGATGGCGCTCATCTGTGCTCCCCTGTGCTTCCCAGTGCTCCTCTGTTGAGCAACGACCCGCCGCACAGAGCGTAGCGCGCCGCCCCCGTCACGGCTGGGCTGGCTACTGCGAGCCTACCGTCGGCAAACCGGACGTACTGAGTTTGCCGGACGTACTGAGTTCGTAGGCATCCGAGGGCGATCTCCAGCGCATCCCTCAGCACCACCGGCACCGCGTGCAGGCGGAGAGGCAGGTTGCCATCCTCCTCCGCTCAGTCTCTTATCCTAGGAGGCGTGCTACCTGAAGCCCGCATGCTGGACACTGCTGACGGAGTGCCAATTGCCGCCTATGACCTCGGCGGGGACGGCCCGGACCTCCTCCTCGCGCACGCTACCGGCTTCTGCGCGGCGGTGCTCTCTCCGCTGGCCGAAGGCCTTCGCAGGCATTTCCGATGCGTCGCCTTCGACGAGCGCTTCCACGGCGCCTCGGGCACGCCACCAGGTCGCGACTTCTCCTGGGAGGGGTTCGCTCTGGACGTCATCGCCGTGACGGAAGGACTTGCGCTCGAAACACCCTATGGCTTCGGGCATTCCTGCGGCGCCGCCGCGCTGCTGCTCGCGGAGGAGGCAAAGCCGGGGACGTTCCGCTCCCTCTACTGCTACGAGCCAGTCGTGTTCCCATCTGATACACCTCTCGACGCGAGCCTCGACGGAAACCCGGTATCGGCCGGGGCACTGAGGCGACGGCGGTCGTTCGGCTCCCGCGAGGAGGCGATGGCGAACTTCTCGGCGAAGCCACCCTTCGACCTCCTCGATCCCGACGCGTTGGCAGCCTACGTGGACCATGGCTTCCTCGCCGACGAGGCCGGAGCCCTGCATATCGTGTGCGAGCCCGAGGACGAAGCTCAGGTCTACGCTCACGGCTTCTCCCACTCAGCATTCTCGCGCCTCGGAGACATTGCGTGCCCCGTTACCCTGGCTTGCGGATCCGACACCGACGCCCTCGGACCCGACCTCCTCCGAATGCTCCAGGCCAGGCTCGCCAGAGCCGACTTGGATGTGCTCCCGGGACTCGGCCACTTGGGGCCGCTCCAGAACCCCGGTCTCGTAGCCGCCTCGGTGCTCGCTGCGAGCGCCCAGCAGCCCAGCCACTAGGCGGGCTGTCGGCGGGCAGGTCGTCGGTGGGCAGGTCGCCCCTAATCAGCGGCGGTGTTACACCTGGGTCGTAGGCTGCAAGCGTGCCACTCACCCTGCCCCGCTCGCTGTCGCCGTCGAAGGTCTCCACCTTCAAGAGCTGCGCCATGGCTTTCCGCTTCTCCGCCATCGACCGGATCCCCGAAGCCCCTACACTCCCAGCGCTCGAGGGAACACTCGTTCACCGGGCCCTCGAGTGGCTCTTCTGGGAAGTGCCGGCCGGGGCGCGAGACCTCTCCGCCGCGCGCCGGATGTTCGACCGTGCCTGGGACGAGCTGGCAGCGGGCCCCGAGCTCGCGTTGCTCGAGCTCGACAGCGAAGGGACAGAAGACCTCCGCTCGGACGGGCTAGGCCTGGTGGAGCGTTATTTCGAGCTCGAGGATCCCAACCGCGTCGACGCATTGGCCACCGAGCTCTCCCTCGAGGCGGACGTCGGCGGCGTGCGCATGCGCGGCATAATCGACCGCCTGGACCGGGGGCCGGGCGGGGGGCTCGTGGTAACCGACTACAAGACTGGCCGCGTGCCCGCAGGGGGCCACGAGCAGGCCCGCATGGGCGGCGTGCAGTTCTACGCAATGCTCTGTCTCGAGGTGCTCGGCGAGCTGCCCGAGCATGTCCAGCTCCTCTACCTGAGAGCACCACTCGCCATCGTCGCGAAGGCTTCGGAGCAGTCTGTGCGCGGCCTTCGCAGCCAGACGCTGGCAGTCTGGAGCGCCATCGAACGCGCCTGCGAGACGAGCGATTTCCGCCCGCGACCGTCTGCCCTCTGCAACTGGTGTGGCTTCCGCTCCATCTGCCCGGCGTTCGGCGCAGACACTGGAAGTCCTGGCGGGAACGGAGGGAGAGGAGGGGCCGGAGCGAACGGAGGGGCCGGAGGGGCCGGAGGGGCCGGAGCGAACGGAGGGGCCGGAGGGGCCGGAGGGGCCGGCACCTAGCGCCTGTCCACGGGACCGCCCATCGATTGCCTTCCGATCAGCCTTGGCCGCCCACGACTGATCGCGCCGAGGAGGCAGGCAGGCTCGGCGAGGTTGGTGCCTGGAGCACGCTCACTGATGCGACGCGCCAGCCAGGCGAGGTATGAACGAGGCCGAGCAGGATACGCAAGGTGACGTGCTTGGCGGCTTTCGAAGTGTCATTGCTGTAGGTCTGCCCCACGACGCCATAGACCGTCGCGCTGGCAGCACTCATGGATTGCACGAACACCGCCTCGACGCGCCCCGAAGACCTGGCCCTGGCACGCTCGAGCTCCAGGCGAACCTTCGGCCCGAACAGCGTGCCTTCCTTGGCTGCGAGGGAACCGGTCGCCATCGCATCGATCCGTGCGAAGTCGGCAGACACGCTCTTCGAGTCGAAGGTGGTGAGCGCGACCAGGAACTGCCGAGAAGTGCTCCGCAGCGCGGCCTGCTCTGCGCCGCTCCCACGCGCCCCCGACCACGCCACGGCGAAGCCAACCGTCCCTATGGCACCGAGCGCCACGAGCGCCAGCAGCAGCACGAGCGTCCGCACCGGCACCCTCACGTAGTCCGTCCCATCGTGCCGGCTCGCAGCGCCCGAGCTGTTCGCCGGCCGGCGGCTCAGCCCGCCGCGCACGCCGAGCGCATTTCAATCAAGGAACGCCGGAGCCGGAGCCGGCGCCAGAAGGCGTTCCGAGCACCCCGACCGACGAGATATGCCAGCCGCTCGAAAGATCAGTGAGCCCGATGATCAACCTCAGTGTGTCTGCCTGGGGAGTAGGGGTCTTGCTGTTCACATAGGTCTGGTCGACGACTACGTAGACGCTCGCCTGGTTGCCGCTCAGGGACTGGACGAACAAGTGGCGTACCTGCCCCCGCGACGAGGCGAGAGCCGTCTGGAGCTGCTTGCGGATCTGAGTGTCGAAGAACTGGTGCGCCTGGGTGGCGAAGGTGCCTGTCGAGTAGCCGATGATTCGGCTGAAGTCGGAGTCGATCGTCGACGGGGTGAAGTTGGTCAAAGCCATCACGAAGTCGGTCGACACCTTCCTCACGGCCGCGTCGGCTGAAGCCTGGGAGCTCTGGCCGGCCCACGCAAGGCCGAAACCGATGGCACCTGCCCAACCCACCAGCGCGAACACGCCGACCACCATCAGCCTGCCGCCGACGCGTGCACGCAGACCCCTCCGGCGCGCGCTCCCCGCGCGCTCCTCCGGCGCGCCAGGCTCCACCGGCTCCACGGACTGCGCCGTCTGCGCCATCTGCGGCGGCTCAACCGTCTCCACGGGCTGCGCCGGCTCCACGGACATCTTCCCTACCGCCTGCGAACGCGCCTGCGAGCGCGGGCGAGTCCCGGCCCCCACAACCCGAACTCCCCCCGGCTTGCGCCCCTCCTCAGCCGATGTGCCGTCCTCAGCCGATGTCATCGCCCCGACCCCCTAGTGCTCCGTCCCGGAAGTACCACGCGAGCTCGCCCGGCAACCTCCCGAGCTGACGAGCCTAGCCTCACCATACGCATGGCCACACCGACGATCGCCCTAGACACCGTCTCGAGGCGTACCGTGGCAAGAGCCGCGAGCGCCAGCACGAACGCGAATAGCGCGGGCAGGCCGGGATAGCCCACCCGGCCTCGACCGGGTACGGCCCTTCTGTAAGCCGAGAGCGCCTGCCCAGCTCCGGGCACGCCTGGCACGTAGGACTCCGATGAGGGAGCAGGCGAGAGGCGGCTCTCGGGAAGGCTCGAGTGGTAACCGGTCTGCGTGGCAGGCCCGACGCCGTTGCCGAGCGACGTGACGCAGCCTGCTCCGGGCTTGGTCGGCGGGAGCGTATGAGGCGTCGCGTACGAAAGAGGCGTCGGCTGGACCGGCGGGATCTGGAGCTGGGTTCTAAGCCACGGCTGGTTCGAGCGCGACGGCTCGCCCGGGAAGAGACTCGCGGCGCTGCCGTCCTTCACGACCGTAGGTATCAGGTTCCAGAAGTAGCTGTTGTCCTGCAGGCCCGAGCTCAGGTTGACCAAGTTGGCCGGCTGGCTCAGGTTCGAGTTCAGCCCAGCCAGGTCGTGAAAGAGGCAGGCGAGGTTCGGTCTCTCTGCAGCGACGATGCTCCCGAGGTCGCCGAACGCGTTCGAGCCCGAGTTGAACAAGTTCACTATGTCGTTGCGATGCTGTGCGAAGACGTGTGCGATGACGGCTGTGTTCGCCAGCGCCTGCTGGAGCGCCGGGCCGTCTGCCGCAACCGTGTCGAGGACCGGAGGGGCGTTGGCCAGGAGCGCCTTGAACTGCGACTGGTATGCGAGGAGCTCCTGGGCGAAGACCTTGCTCGAGTCGGTGATGGTCTGGAGGTTGCCCGCCTGGCCGGCGAGCGCCGTCGAGAGCTCCGACAGCAAGCTGTTCAGCGCACCCGGCGGTATCGCCTGGAGGAGCTTGGTGGCCGTGGAGACGACCTGGCTCACCTCGGTGGGAGCACCGTCGGGCGCCAGGGGAACCGTCGCCCCGTTCCTTAGGGGCGGGTCGTGCAGGGTGGCACGAGGGACGAGGTCGACCTGCTGCTCTCCCAGGGCGTTCGCCAGGTTGACCCTTGCCTCGACGCTGGAGGGAATCGACACGCCCTTGTCGATGGTCATGACCACCCGGGCACCGCCGCGGACGAGGTCGACCGCGCTGACGGAGCCGACATCGACGCCGTTCAGGGCCACGCTGAAGCCGGGGTGCAATCCTGCAGCCGTCGGCATCACCGTCGAGATTTGCATAGGGCTCGTGAAGGGGTTGCCGAGCAGGTCCACGAGCCCGTAACCGACGAGGGCCACGCTCGCCAGGGCGAACACGACAAGGTTGGCTATCAGCCTGCGCGTGAGAACCATCCCTAGCCCCCTGAGGTCCCGTTCAGGCAGCGCCTGGCCGGCGTGGGTTTCGATCCCCCTCCGGGGATCCCACAGACGATGATGTTGTCGACCAGCTGGACGAAGTGATGAGACTGCGCTGTGGACACCGCGTAGTCCATGCCCGGCATCCAATGCAGCACCAGGCCGAGATCCTGCTGCTCCGAGGCAATCGCGCCCGTCACGCTTGCCAGCGCGTGGAGCTGCGTGGTGACGTCGGGCAGGTAGCCCGTGAGGATGCTGTTCCCCTGCACGGAAAGGTTGTCGAGGGCCTGCAGCAGGCTCTCGAAGCGGTTCGACTGGCTCGCCAGGATCGCCGTCGTCTGGGCGAGGTTGGAGATTGCCTGGGCGTTTGCCTGCGCGTCCGGTGCAAGCGCAGAGGAGAGCTTGTCGATGCTCGTTATCACGGAGCGGATCGTGGCGGTGTGTGCAGCGTAGGCCGACACGGTCGAGTCAAAGCCGTCCAGGAGCTCGCGAAGCTGCGCGCTCTGGCCCCCGAATCCCTGGGCGCCTGCCGCCACGAGTGCGGAGAGCTGTGAGGGCGCCACGGCTCCGAAGACCTGGGCACCAGCCGAGGCGAGCTGCTGGATCCCCGGCACGGCGACGGCTCGGGCGATGCGCTCACCGTTTCTCAGGCGCGCCGAGCCCGGACCAGATGGCGGCACCACGAGGTCTACGAACTTCTGGCCGAGGATGCTCGTCCTGCGGAGCTGCGCGGTCACGTCCGCGGGCACGCGGGCCGACCGCTCGATGGTCATGGTCACCTTCGCCTTGTCGGCGGCGAGGGTCACGGACGCGACCCTCCCCACCGGGATGTCGGCCATCTGAACCTGCGCTCCGGGGTGGAGGTCGCCGACGTCGGAGTACAGAGCCCACGTAGAGATGCTCCCCGAAGGCCCACCGCCACCGCCACCGCCCCCTCCCCCGGCCCCGGCCCCGGCCCCTGCTCCGCCGCACGCCGCCAGGCCGGCCGCCGCACAGAGCGCCGCCAGGACGCCCAACGCGAGTGAGCGGGTACGCCCGGAAACGAAGTGCGCTCGGCTCGGCATCACAGCACGCCCGATCACAGCACGCCCGATCACAGCACGCCCCATCACAGCCAACTCCCTATCGTGCTCAATACGTGATGTATGAGGCCGCCGATGCCGAGGAAGCCGCCGCCCGAGCCGCCCGAGCCTCCCGAGCCGGCCGAGGCGCCCGAGGCGCCCGAGGCGCTGCCCGCCGAGGCATTTGCCTGGGAGTCGCTCGGAAGGGATGGCAGCTTGCCAAGCGATGCGCCGGCTGGCAGGGACAGGCTCGGCGTACCAGAGCTTGCCCCGGTGCCCCCGGTGCCCCCGGTGCCCGATGGGTTCAGCAGTGCGGAGCGCGCAGCCTGGCTAAGGCCAGGTATCTCCCCGAGCCCCTTGGCGAACGCGTTGGCGGCCGCCACCGAGGCCGCCGTTGACGACGAGCCGCTGGCCCCTGGCTGGGAGCTCTGGCCGGAGCTCACACCTGGGGCGCTGGAGGGCCCCACCGGTGGAGCGCCGTTCCCCGACAGACCCCCTGGGAGCCCGTATCCGACCTTCGTGAGCACGCTGACGAGCGGGTCGAAGTATCCGGAAACCGGGTTTCCACACGTAGCGAGGGTGGCGAGCTCGGCCGGGGAAAGCCCTTGCGAGTGGTTGGCGAGTATCCGCCTGCAGACGCCGGCCAGCCGATCGCGGATCATCCCGGCAATCATCTGGCTCGACACCCCTGGTGCCAGCGCGTTGTTGAGTGGAAGCCACTGGTAGCGAGCTGCAGTCGAGAACCCGCGTTTGGCCGCACCGAAGAGGGTCGCAGATCCCGATACCAGGTTGTCCACCTGGGTCAGGTTGCGGTCGAGGGTCCGCCCCACGGTGGTGATGGTGGCGATCTGCTTCTCTAGCGGGGAGATGTTCGGCGCCAGAAGGGCCCCGAGCTGGTTGGACGCGCTCACGAGCTCGCTCAAGGACTGCCCGAGTGGCCCCTGGTTGGCTGCGATCACGCTAGAGACCTGGTCGTAGGAACCGATCAGCGCCGTGATCGCGGCCGTCCGGCTCTTCAGCGTTCCGAGCAGCGACGCCAGCGTGCCATCCAGGCGGCCGAGATCGTTCCCCTTGGCCGCGAGCAGCTTCAGCGTGGCCGCGGCGTGGGTTATGAGCGAGCTCAGGTTCTGGCCCTGGCCGGAAAGGTCGCTGGCCAGGTTGCCCACCAGGCTGCCTAGGGCGTGCGGATCGATCTGGCTCAGGTACTTCTCCGTGTCGCGGAGGAACCTGTTGGTCGAAACCGGCACGGAGGTGCGCGCCTCGGGGATCGTGGCGCCGTGCGCCAGGCGGGGGCCGCCCGTGTAGCCGGGTCCGAGCTCGACCGAGGGCTCCCCCAGGATCTCCGGGGTCACGAGGGAGGCCTCCACTCCGCTCGGCAGGACGGTCTTCGACGATATGGCCATCCGCACTACCACCGCGCTGCCCGCGTCGCGCACCGCCGTGACCGTGCCGACGGGGACTCCGAGCACGTCCACTTGGTTACCCGTGAACACCCCGGGGCCACTCGAGAACACAGCGTCGACCGGATAGGTCGAGGAGCCGCCGACGACACAGGCGCTGAGCCCGAGCCCGCCGAACAAGAGGGCCCCGAGTAGAACCGCACCCCGCGATACACGTCCTAGGGTGCTCCCCACGACCCCACCCCCTGGGATCCTCATGACCCACCCCCGAGGATTGGTGAGAAGAGCGAGGACAGGGGGTTGCCGCCACCGGTCGAGCCGCCGGAGGAAGAGCCCCCGGAGGAGCCTGCGATGCCCCCAAGGATGCTTGGCGTACCGGCCGGGAGCGCCGCACCTCCAGAGGCACCACCAGAGGCGCTACCGGAAGCGGACCCCGACCCCGACGCGCTAGAGCCGGCGCCCGACGCGCCAGAGCCGGCAGGCGGGAGCGGTCCGGTACGGGCGCTGCACGGCAAGGGGTCAGGCCCTAGCACCAGGCGCATCACCTGGCTGAAGGTTCCGCAGCTCCCGAGCACGCCCCCTGCGGTAGCACCCACCAGGTCGGTATAGATGTTCACCCACGGGCCGTTCGGGGTGTTGCTAGCGCCCGAGTAGGTGATGGACGCGTATCCCTTGAACGCCGCGCCGAGGTAGGCGACTGCCTGGGCGAGGTCGACCTGATGGGAGGAGACGATCCCGAGGTCGGTCTCGAGGCTGGATATGAGCGCGTCGAGCTGGGGACGGTTGGCGGCGACGAGATTCGCAGTGTTGGTCGCGACGGTGTCTGTGTTGTCGATCAGGGCGGCCAGCGCGCTCTGGTGCGCGGCGAGCCCCTGGAGCACCGTCTGGAGGTTGTCGATGAGCGAGACGAGCTGGCTGTCACGGCTCTGGAGGGTGGAGGAGAGCACGTTCGCCGAGTCGATGAGCTGGCTGACCTGGCCCTGGCGCTGGTCGACGACGCTGGTGAGCGCGTTCAGCCCCTTGATGATCTCGGCAACCTGCGCCTGCTTGCCTGCGGTCACCTTGGCGAGAGAGGCGATGAGCTGGTTGAAAGCCACCGCGTTCGATCTCTCGAGGAGGTGCCCGGCGGTGTTCTGCAGGTTGTAGTACTCGACGGGCACGGTCGTGTCGGTTATGAGAGCCCCGGGGCGCAGGGGGTGTCCCCAACCGGCGTGCGGCTGGAGGTCCACTCCCACCACTCCGAGCAGGGTCTGCACTTGAATGGCTGCAGACGTCTGCTGCGGGAGCACCACGCCGCTGTTCACGTCCAGTCGGGCGATAACCGAGCTCCCTGACTGGCGGACGCTTCCCACCGATCCCACGTCCACGCCGGCCAGGAGAACCTCGGTGCCCGGCTTGATCCCCGCAGCGTTGGCGAAGCGAGCGTCGACCGGGTACGTGGAGCTGAAGAGCGAGCGGTTGAAGAAGAGCGCACCCGCGACGAGCACGGCCACCACGCCGACCACCACTGCCCCGATCACCTTGGGGTTGCGCTCGGTGAACCCCTTCATCCGGCCGAGCCCCCTCCGGAAGATCCCCCAGCGGCCGGCGAGGAGCCGGCGATCTGCCCGAGCCACGACGAGATGGAGGAGCCGCCGCCCGTGGTCGTGGTACCTGCGGCCGAGCCTGGAGTCTCGGCCGCGCCGGCCAAGCCCGAGGTCTCGGCCGGAGATGCCGGCGATGCCCCAGAGGGCAGTCCCGCGGGCAGGCCCGCGGGCAGAGAGCTCCCGCCGGGGGCGTTAGTCGGTTGCTTGTACGAGCAGGGCAGCTCGGCGATGCAGCTGTAGACCGCCTGCACCTGGAACCACTGTCCCCACGAGGAGGTGTAGACGTAAGGGGCGACTCCCGCCGCGAGCGTCGAGATCCCCTTCGCGAACGACGACTGGTGTAGCTGGATCTCCTTCGCGATTGCCTCGAGGCTGTCGATGGCCTGGGTCAGGTTGGCGCTGTTCGCGCTCTCGAGGTGCGCGAACTCGCCGGCAGCCACCGAGAGGTTCTGCACGGTGCCGTCCAGCAGGCTGTTGCGCTGCTCGAGCGTGCCGGCGAGCGCCTGGAGGTTCCCGATCACCTGGCCCAGTGCGCTGTTGCGCTGAGCGAGCGCCGAGACGACCTGGTCGAGGTTGGTGATCCCCGATCCCACCTGGCCCTCCAGGGAGCCCACCGTCTGAGCCACGACGGCAGCGTTGTCGATGAGCTGGCTCACCTTGGCCGAGTTGCCGGCCAGGGCCCCCGACACGCTCGTCACGAAGGCGTTGGCCTCCTGCGGATTGATCGCCGCGAGGAAGGGTCCGAGCGAGTTGAGCAGCTTCCCGACACTGGGGCTGGAGACGTCGTGGCTGGCGGGGATCGTGGCTCCGGGCTTCAGCCACGCGCCGGACGACCCAGGATAGAGGTAGAGGTACTTGATCCCGAGCACGTTGCGCCACTTCATGCCCACGTCGGTGCTCGATCGCACCTTGACCCCGTCGTTGAGCGCCATGGTCACGAGTGCGTCGCCGTGCCGGGTGGTGATGCCGGTCACCTGGCCGACCGTGACCCCAGCGATCTTCACCGAGTCCGTGGGAGCGAGCCCGCTCGCGTCGCTCAGCAGGGCATGGAGAGAGTACCGGTGCGAGAAGAAGCTGATGTTCCCGACCTTCGCGGCGAGTCCGGCGATCAGCACCAGGGCCACCACGGCGAATATCCCGAGCTTCACCGCCGTCTTGGTGAGAGCCTTGCTCCACCTGACCCGGAGCCGTGGCCGGAGCCGGGGCCGGCGTGGCAGGTGAGGCCGGCGTGGGAGGTGCAACCGGCGCATCGTCACAACCCCCCGCCGAGGAGCATGTGCAGGTACCCGCCGATGGACGAGGACTTCGCCGTGCTCGGCTGGCCGATCGCCTTGTAGACCTCTGATGCGGCCGCACGCTCGGCGGCCTTCACAGAAGCCTGGGCTGGCGCTGCCGGCGTAGACGGCGAAGCCGAGGTGCCAGGAGCCGAGGTTCCAGTGGAAGGTGTCTGAGCCGCGTCGAATGCTGCGACCTGCGAGCTGCAGTTAATGGGGCCGCCGAGGCTCGCAACGGCCTGCTGCAGGGGCTTCAGGAACGAGAGCCCCGGGACAGGGGGCGCCAGGGCATCGCAGATGAGCGCGTTCACCTGGCTGAAGTCGATGAACGTCTTGAAGTATGCGGCGTTCAGGCCGTTCGGGAACGGCTTTGCGCCGATGCCTATGGAGAGCGTGTACTCGTAGCGCCACAGTCCCTTTATCATCGCGGCGAAGTCGGGCGTGTCGGCGATCAGCACCCTGGACACGTTGGCGCCGCTCGCGAGGAGAGTGATTATGTCCGGGTGGTAGCTCGCGAGCAGCCCGGCAAGGTTGTCGGCGAGCGGGGTGAGCGTCTCGAGGAAGCGCTTGTACGCAGCCGCCGCCTGGTTGAACAAGGGCAGCGCCTGGTTCGAGTAGGCGGAGATCGCGTTTATCGACGGCGCTGCCCCCGCCAGAGCGCCGTTGAAGGCCGCGAACGCCTTCAGCGCCGCGACCTGCGCGCCTGCGGTGGAAGCGAGCAGCGATGCGAGCTTGCTCCCTTCGGCGATGCTCCCGGCGATCTGCGGCCCCTGGCCCGCCTCGGCTCGCGCCAGCTCCGAGATCGTGGTGGCGAGGTTGGTGGCATTTATCCTGGTGAGGAGCGGGTCAGCGGCAGCGAAGAGCTGCCCCAGCTGGTCGGACACGGCCGTCGCCGGGATTGCGGAGCCCGGCGCGAGCCAGGGACCCACGCTGGCTCCCTGCGGGCCACCGGCCTGGCCGGGGAAGCTCAAGTCGACCTCCTCGGCACCGAAGAGGTTCTTCGGCTTCACGGTTGCGACCGCGTCCGACGGCACGCGAAAGCCGTGCTCGATGCTGAGCGTCAGGCGGGCCTTGTAGCCCGCCAGCGAGATGCCAGCGACGTGGCCGACGGTCACCCCCCGGTACACGACCTCCGACCCGGGATGGATGCCTTCGCCTGCGCGCTCGAAGAGCCCGGTCAGCTCGTAGCTCCCCGAGAAGGCGCCGTTCACGGACTTCACGAGCACCACCACGCCGGCGGCGGAAAGTGCGATCACCGCGAGCGCGACCAGCGAGTGCAGGACCTTTCTGCGCCGGGTCATCCGACCAGCCTCGCCGTGGCGCTCGGCCCGCCGAACATGATCATGGAGAGCAGCAGGTTGATGAGCACGATCCCGGTGATCGACACCCTGAGCGCCCGGCCCGCCGAAACGCCCACCCCTGCCGGACCGCCGCGTGCTCGATAGCCGTAGTAGGTGTGGACGAGCGCCACGAACACTGCGAAGACCATCGCCTTTATGAGCGAGTCGAGGACGTCTATCGGGGGGAGGAAGAGCTGGAAGTAGTGGTGGTACACGCCGCTCGAAAGATGGAAGAAGTGGGTCGAGATCACCTGCGTCGCGTAGAAGCTGGCAAAGAGCGCTGCCAGGTAGAGCGGGACTATGGCGATGAGCAGCGACCACACCCTGGTGGTGACCAGGTAGACGAAGCTGTCGACTCCCATGACCTCGAGAGCGTCTATCTCCTCGGAGATCCTCATGGAGCCGAGCTGCGCGGTGAAGCCGGCGCCCACCTGGGCGGCCAGCACCTGGCCTGCGACGATGGGCGTGATCTCGCGGGTGTTGGCGAGCGACGATATGAGGCCGGTGAAGGCCTGGGCGCCCACCTGGTGCAGCCCCGCGTACCCTTCGAGGCCCACCAGGGTGCCGGTGAAGAAGGTGATCCCGGCCACGACGAGGAACGTCCCTCCCCCGACGATCAGGGCCCCAGCCCCCAGGGTGATGTCAGAGATCTGGGCGAGGATCTCGTTCCAGTAGCGGAGGCCCTTGGGAAGAGAGACGAGCGCCCGCACGTAGAAGGCGATCTGGTCGTAGATGGCGTCGAAGATCTCGAGGACCTTGTCAGCCGCCCGGACCGGGCGCGAGGCGCGGGTGGGCGCCGCAGCGGGCACCGGCGACGGCGATCTGCCCTGCGACGGCCCCGGCGGTGAACCTGGCGGCGGCCCCGGCGGTGAGCCTGGCGGCGGCCCCGGCGGCGGTGCAGTGATGACCGACATTCAGATCACCTTCTGGGGGACGAAGTTGAAGTAGACGACAGTGAGGACGAAGTCGACGAAGAAGGCGAGCACGAACGTGATGACCACGGCCTGGTTCACCGCGTCCCCCACACCCTTGGATCCTCCCTTGGCGTAGAGCCCCTTGTAGCAGGCGACCATCGCCGCCATGAACCCGAATATGGCCGCCTTCAGCAATGCGAAGAGCAGGTCGGCGAGCTGGCTCAGCTCGCTGAAGGTGGCGAAGAAGCTGGAGGACGGAACGTGGATGGAGCGCGTGGCGAAGTACCAGCCGCCGAATATGCCCGCCACGCTCACCACGCCGTCGAGGAGCACTGCTACCACCGTGGCCGCGAGCAGGCGGGGAAGCACGAGGCGATGGAGCGGGTTCACGCCCATGACCTCCATTGCGGAGATCTCGTCGCGGATGCGCCTGGACCCGAGGTCCGCGCACATGGCCGAGCCACCTGCGCCGGCGACGATCAGTGCCGTCACGAGTGGGGCCTGCTCTCGCACGACAGCGAGGACCATCGCCCCACCGACCTCGGCCTGCGCTCCGATCTGCCTGAGGAACGAGCCCACCTCCAGGGAGATGACCATGCCGAAGGGGATGGACGCGAGGATGAGAGGGATGGTGGTCACCTTCACGATGAACCAGCACTGCTCCACGAACTCCCCGGCAGGCACCCCGCCTTTGAGCCCGAGCCGGACGGACTCGAGCGCCGTCGCGAACATGCTCCCTATCTCACGAAGCAGGCCGCCGATCTTCTGGCTCCCCGCTGTGACTGGTGTCGTCACAGACCCCACGAACAGCCCCCCTTCCCTTCCTTTCGCTCCGTGTTGCCTTCCGTGCTTCCCACGGCCCCGCAGCCTTGGTTTGCCCGGCCCGTAACCGGGAACGGCGTCACGGGCGGTTCCTTGCGAACCATCCTTGGTGAGCGCCCGTCCCGTACTCCGGTGTCTCTTGCCGCCCCCCCGCTCATCGCGCCTTCAGCCGGATGCATCTGGTGCGCCGGCGCGTGCCGGGCGACACTCAGATGGCCTGCCGTGCTCCCCGCCGGCGTCACGCCTGGCCGGGATGCAACCCGCGGGAGAGGTCCCCGAGGTTGGTCTCGGGGGGCAGGTGGACCGCCCCCGAGGCCTCCCCCTGCGGGTTGCGCACGGCACCGGTCGCGCCCCGAGCCGGCCGCCGGCAGCAAAGCTGCCGGCGGCACGGTAGGCCCCCGTGCGGGGTGCGGGGAGCACCTCCAGCCCAGGACGAGCCGGTTGCCGAACTTTCACGTCGTTGCCTCGAATCCCTGTCACAACCCGAGGCCGACGCTCACACTTCCCGCACCCGGCACGGGTACGGTGACGGACACTCCGCCGGATCCGGAGCCCGAGCCGGAGCCCGAGCCTGAGCCGGAGCCCGAGCTGCTCCCGGTGCCCGAGCCGGTGCTGCTCTCGGTACCCGAGCCGGTGCTGGAGCCAGCCGAGGTGGCGATGCTGGAGCCCGAGCTGCTCCCCGACCCGGAAGTGCCGGCTCCGGGTAGGGAGACCGACACCCCGCCACCGCCGGGGAGCGGGACCGACACGGTCCCATCCGAGGGCAGGCTGGACGTCGGCAGGCTGGGGAGCGGCAGGCTGGACGTCGGCAGGCTGGGGAGCGGCAGGCTCAGGCCGGGAGAGCCCGGCAGCTTGACGCTGACCCCGCCACCTTGGTTGGAGCCGGAATGCGTGCCGCCGGAATGCGTGCCGCCCGAGGGCGCCACCGGAGATGCCACCTGTACCCCGCCGGACCCCGACCCCGAGGAGCCACCCGACAGGGGCACCCCGGTGCTCACTACGGCACCGCCGCCAGGCAGTGGCGTCGCGGCTCCCCGAGCGGTCCCGGAGATCACCGGTACAGAGCTGCTCCCGGCCCCTGCGGAAGAACCGCCGGACTGCCCGGCGCCGGTAGGCGCAACTGGCGGAGCCGAGCCAGGAGGGGACCAGGCGTCGGCAGCCAGGGCCAGCGAGACGTTCGCGGGCACCCCGTATGAGCCGTAGGTGACTCCCGATGCGGCCGCTCCGGCGGCAGAGGGGAGCGAGAGCGGTATGCCGTCGAGCACGCCGCCGAGCACTGCGCCTATCGCCAGGCTGGCTGCGCTGCCGAGGGCCAAGCCACCCCGGCCGAGCCAGCGGCGCTTCGCGACGCGGCGCTCCGCTGACCTCCTGGCCGCACGATTGGCGGCCTCGATGTGAGCCGAAGCCTGTTGGATGAGTGAGTCAAGCATGATGTACCTCCCAAGAGGTGATGACGAGCGTGGAACCGTGGACGGCTTCGGTCACCTGCTCCGCGTAGCGGCCCGGTGCAGAGCCGCCCGAGAGTCCCACGACTGTGTCGAGCTGGACCGCCTGGGGCGTCGCGCCCTGGGCGGTGATTGTCACGTTGAGCGGGGCGTAATGGCTGGTCACCATCGCGCCCTGAAGGGGAGCGGGCATAGCCACTCCGGGAGCTAGAGCCGACCACCATGCAGCCTCACCCTGGCGGGCGGAGTGCAGGCCCCCGAAGTACGCCTCGAGCGCTGCTTTCTCGATGGCAAGCGGGGCCGGCGACTGCTCCCACGCCATCGAGGGCGATCCGGCCATCGCCATGGTTCCCATGGGCGCCTCGTTGGTCGTGAGGCCGAGCCCCTGTGCCACGAGGGCAGGAGGAGCAGGCGTGGTGAAGCTCGTCGCCCACTGCCCTACCTCGGCGGCCTGCCCAGGCAGCGATCCCGATCCCGATGGAGCCGCTCCCGGCGTAGAGGAGGTGGCCGAGCGAGGCGCGATGCTCGTCTCGGTCGCCTCCACCAGGTAGCGGTCCGGCGTGTACCACAAGGCGTTGGTCGGCCAGCAGGTATCCAGTACCAGCGAGGTGCCTGGCACCTGCGGCAGCGGGGAGCCCGCCTTCACGACGGCGTGCCGGCTCACCTGGAAGACGTCGGTCACGCACGGCCACTCGAACCTGATCGTGTCACCAGGCACGAGCTTGTCGATGTTCGTGAAGTAGCTGACGTCGTGGGCGAGCAGCGCCGAGGTCCCGCTGGCACCTGGCCACGGAGTGGCCTCGAAGTGCCCCACGGCCACGGCCAGCACCGCGTTGGAGGTGCCCTGCTCGACCGGAGCGTCGATCCCGAGAGCCGGTATCACGAGGAGCCCCGCGAGCTGGCCGGTGGACGGGGCGAGCTGTGACTCGCTGCACGAGCGGTCCCTCGCGAGGATCGCACGGGCAGAGCCGACGAGGGAGCTGCGGCCGTGGCCGGCGTGGGACTCCCACCCCAGCCTGTAGCCGATAGCCCCGAGGACTCCCCAGAGCAACGCCACTCCGAGCACCACGCGTATGCCACGGATCACCGCTGCCCTCTGCCCAGCCGGCTGCTGCCGGCGATT
>JAJYXW010000061.1 GCA_021801525.1 Actinomycetes bacterium | reverse complement strand
GGTTCCGAGAACCCCGCCTCGGCAGCGAGCCCGGCGAGGTACTCGCGCATCCAGCGCTTGTGGCGGCGGGCCACCTCCCGAGCCGGGTGGCCCGGGCCGGCGACCTCAGCGGCGGCGTTCACGAACGCGCACCCCCGTTCCCCGCCCCCGCTCGCATGCCAGGTCGCCAGCCAGTCGAAGACTGCAAGGAGCCGCTCCCGTGGGCTGTCCGCGTGTGCCCGCACCCACGCGTCGAGCGTCGCCACCCGCTCGCCATGGCGCCGCTCGAGCACAGCTGCAACGAGCTCGTCCTTGGAGCCGAAGTGCGCGTAGAGCGTCGGCTTGGACACTCCTGCACGGGCCACGACCTTGTCCACCCCCGTCGCAGCGATGCCCTCCGTGTAGAACAGTTCGGTGGCGGTGTCGAGCAGCCGTGCGTGGGTGACATCGGAGGAGCTCATCTGCCTACACTGACAGGTCAGTAAAGTCACGTCAAGTCACCAGGACCGCCGGTGGTCTCGGTGACCGCACGCGGCAGGATCAGACTCTCTTCAGCTCCAGGAGCACCTTTGCGTGCGGGGAGCCGGCCTGGGTGACCCAGGCCCCCCTCACCTCCTCGAGAGCCACCACGTCGTGGTCCAGGCGCAGCCGGCCCTCGCTCGCGTGGTGGAGGAGGGACTCGATCGCAGATCGCTGCTCGGCTTCGGGCAGTGCCATGTTCGTGTAGCCGAGGATCTCCATGTGCCGGGAGCGCAACAGCGCCGAGGGCAGGCTCATGGTCACACCAGCGGAGTCGCCAAGGTTTACGAGGCGTGCCCCGGGGGCCGCCGCCATCGCGCCAGCAAGCGCGGCCTCGCCCCATAGCGGGTCGATGATGACGTCGAGGTGGCCCTCGGCTGCCTCGACGATTGCCTCGGCAAGAGCCGCCGCGTCCCGGTTGTCGAGAACCACGGTTGCATGCGCGCCGAGATCGACGAGGCTTGGGAGTGCCGCCGCGTCCCGCCCGGCGGCGACGACACGCGTGGCCCCGAGCAGGCGTGCCGCCTGGACGCCAAGGCGGCCGACCGCCCCGGTCGCCCCGAGCACGAGCACCCGCTCTCCTTCGTGGAGCCGGGCAGCTACCAGGCTGCACCAGGCGGCCATCCCCGCAACGCCGATACCCGCAGCCAGCGGGTCCGAGACGGCGTCGGGCACCGCTACGAGTGAGTCGTCTGGCGCCGTCACGATCTCGGCGAGCGCCCCGGGGCGCGCTGAGCCGAAGCGAACCCGCTGGCCGACCGGCCAGCGCCGAGAGGCGCGCACCACCCCCATGCCCTCGCTCCCCACCACGTAGGGAAGCTCGGGGCGAGCGCCGTAGAAGGTGCCGGTCGCGATCCGTAGGTCCACCGGGTTGAGGGCCGCCATGCCCACCTCGACGAGCGCCTCGCCTGGGCCAGGCACCGGCTCTTGCATCTCCCCTGGTACAGGGGCCTCTCCGAAGTGCTCCAGGATCGCTGCTCGCATCGCTCGCTCCTCCTCGCTCTTGCCCTGACGGCGCCGATGCGAGGTACCGTAGACCTTGACATTGGTGTCAAGGTCAAGTGCAGCCGGCCGGTAACAAGAGGAGCGTCGTATGCAGATCGGAGAGTTGGCGCAGCGCACGGGGGCGAGCACCAGATCATTGCGTCACTATGAGGCCAGGGGCCTGCTCGTTGCCGACCGGCTCGACAACGGCTACCGGGACTACGGAGCCGGCGCGGTCGACCGCGTGGGAAAGATCCGGTTGCTCCTCGCCTCGGGGATGAGCCTGGCGGAGCTGGGGCCGCTCATCTCTTGCGTGGTCGGTGACGGACCGACCCTGCTGCGCTGTACAGCCACGATCGATGCCGTCGAGCATCGTCTGGGTCAGCTCGACCAGCGAATCGCAGAGCTGACCGAAGCCCGAGCCCTGCTCGCAGCGTTGCTCGGCGGACCTGGCGCCGGCACGGCCCATTGAGGGCTGTGGAGCCTGGCGGTCTTGTGGCGCGGCAGAGCTCAACAGGGGCACATCCTCCGCTGGTGGCCACGAGGTACCAATGGGGGCACTCGGCTCGGGGTGGCCCCACAACGTGAGGAGCCGAGCCGCCGGATTGCTCCCGTGCTCCCGTGCCAGGGGCTCTCAGCCCAAAGCTCAGCGGCGCACCTGATCGTCGATGAAGCCACGAAGTAGGTCTTGGAGCAGATCGAAATCGAGGTCGAGCTCACGCCGGGAGCAGCGGCTGAACCGTCCGGCCACCTCGCTCGTGGCGAAGCCGAGGATGGCCGTGCTGATCAGCCGTTCGGTACGGGCGGCCCTCTCGGGACTGACCCCTGCCTCTTCCAGGGCGCGAAAGATGCTGGCGCGCATCTCACGAGCTGCGCGCGTGGTGGCTGGGCGCTGAAGGAGCAGCGGGAACACCGCGGGATGGCGGTGTGCAGATTCGCGGATTGCACCGGCGACTCCAGCGAGGCGCTCTGGCCAGGGAAGACCGGCGGGCGGTGGGAGGAACTCGGCGAGCAGCAGCTCGACAAGCCCGTCGAGGAGGGTGCTCTTGTTGGCGACGTGCCGGTAGAGAGCCATGGGCGTCACCCCGAGGCGCTCGGCTACCGCCTGCATGGTGACCGATTCCAAGCCCTGTTCGTCTGCAATGGCCAGCCCGGCCTCCAAGATGGCCTCCCGGTCGATGAGTGCTGGCCGGCCCATAGCCATTAGTATATCATCTATACTTATGTCGAACCTGCTCACTGACCCATCGGGCTCAGCCTCCCGGTCGTCGGTGCCTCGGCTATGTGGGATCGGCCATGTAGCGGAAGCGATCTCGTCCAACCTAGGGTGCTCGGGTCCTCTCACCCGGCGTGCTCGTCGCGTCCGCACGTGAAGGCCGCGCGTCTGGGCCGAAGACCGGAGCACAACTCCCGGCACCTGCCGGAGCTCGCCCTGCTCCTCTTGGTCACCGGCTTGATGAGGGCAAGCCAAAACGCTGCGCAGACTACGTTCCCGCTCATCGGCCACGATCTGCTCGGGCTCAGTGCCCCGGTCGTCGGCGACGTAGCGGCTGCCTCGAGCGGCGCGGCCGTGGTTGTGATGCTGGTGATCGCTGCCCGCATACCATCCTCGAAGGCACGCGGCGCCCTTGCCGTAGCGCTGGTGGTGATGGCTACCGGCCTGGCGCTCCTGGCTGTTGCGCGACAACCAGTCCTCTTCGTGGCCGGCGCGCTGGTGCTCGGCGCGGCAGGCGGGCTCGTACCTCCTATCCTCATGACCGTCTTCGCCACCACCCAGAGCGCGGGTGGCCAGAGCGGCGGGACGGCCCCCGGATCCCGAGACCGACCCCTCGTACTGCTCGGCCTCGCCTTGTCTGCCAGTCTCGTCGCAGGCCCCTTGGCCGAGACCGGAGCGCTCGAGGCCTTTGGCGGGGACCTCCGACGGGCGATGTGGGCGTTCGTTCCAGCCCTCCTTGTCGGGGCATTGGTGGCCGGCAGGCTCGCAAGGGCCGAGACCGTGGCGCGCCGTGGCGCTTCGGATGCCCTGGCAGCGGCCGGACCTGCGGACGAACCACCAAGATCGACGGTGCCGAGAACAACCGAGCCCAGCGACGGCCTGCCGGCAGGCGCTGGGGCTCCCCTCGCGACAGGTGCGCTCGGCGTGCACGCCGTCGACAGGCAGCGCGGCCGGAGGCGGGTCAGCATGGGTGATGCGTGGGCCTCGCAGCGCTTTAGGGTCGCTCTCTTGGCCCAAGTGCTCTACGCGTTCCCTTTCGTCGGTCTCGTGGTCTTTGGCGCCCTTCTCTCGCGCCATGCCTATGGGCTCGGCCCAGCCGGGGCTGAGGTCGCCTTTGGGGTGTTCTTCGCCTCTTCGTTCCTGGTGCGCGCGCTGATGGCCTGGCGGTCGCCGATCCAGCACCAGGTTGGCCTGACCCGGGTTGCGGCCGTGCTCGCCATCGTGGGCTTGGCGCTCCTCGGCCTCGGGCGGGGACCGGGCATGCTGATGGCCGGCATGATCGTGCTCGGGGTGCCACATGGGCTGACGATGCCGCTTGCGAGCTCGCTCGTAGCAGACGGCCGGCTCGCAGAGGAGCTACCGTCTGTCAACGCGTACATGACCGCTGTGGTCCAAGCCGTAGCGGTGGTGTTGCCACCCCTGCTCGGCATCTCAGTAGGCGCGCTTGGCTACCGGGAGACCTTCCTCGTCCTTCTGGCACCGGTAGCCCTTCTCGGCCTGGCCCAAGTTCTCGTGGGACGCCCGCGGGAACAGCGGCAGGGCGCTAGACGGGCCGCGTAGATCGATCAGGTCCGCGGGTCCGCGAAGCGAAGACAAGGACCTCTGTCAAGAACTCCGTCTTCGTGCTGGACGCATCGCAGCAGGCTTGGTCCTTCTCTACGACGCAGGACAGCAACGGCCCCAGCTCGGACAGGCTCAGCCCCATGGCAAGGAGCTCGGATCTGTCGGACCCGCCAAATCGTATCGGCTCCATGGTCTCGGTAGCCGTCGTCGATGCGGTTGGCGACGAGTGCGCCCGCGGTGTTGTAGCGGCGCAACGACCCAGGCGTTCGTCCCAGTGTGTTTGGCTAACTCGCCGATCACCATGCGGCGCTCCTCTCGTTACCGGCCCCCGACAGCCGGATTGAAGAACCGACTTGCGAACACCGACGGTTTTCGCACCATCCCGGGATGGCTGCCATCCGCCAACTCCGTTACCACCCTCTCACACCACGAGACCCCGGCGCCGAGACCAACGCGTGAATACTTGGCCCTGCGGCCTCGCCGCTTCGATCGTCGATCGTCAAGCTGGCGCTCGGGCAGTTGGACCCTTCGGACGCCAGTGGTAGTTTCGGGGCGATGATCCGAACGAGTTGCACGTGCTGGTGGTGGCCGCGCTAGGTCGGCCGTCTGCTTGTCGTGCAACGGACCGCCTCCGGGCGGTCCGTCTCGCGTCGAAGCGCACGTCCCGCTTGGAGGCCCGATCTCCAGGAGGTACCTGCGTTGTCCACTCCCGCCGCCACCACGTCCTCGCATGTCGCTGGGGCCGAGCGAAGCGCCCACCTCGAACGGGCGATCGAAGCCTCCCCTGGTGCGTTTCGGGTCCTGACCGGTGACCGACCTGCGGGGCCGCTGCACGTCGGTCACCTCTTCGGCACGCTCGCGAACCGGGTCCGTCTCCAGAACCTCGGTGTCGAGGTGCTGGTCCTCATCGCGGACTACCA
>JAJYXW010000036.1 GCA_021801525.1 Actinomycetes bacterium | reverse complement strand
TTCTGCCGGCGAAGCTCGCCGACAGGATAGGACTGCGCGCACCCGCCAGGAAGGGGTCTCCTTTGTGTCCTTCGGGATCCTGACGAGGTTCTTCAGCCCGGCTCTCTGCGGACCTGGTCGCCTATCGAGATCAAGCCGCCGGCGAGGATGTCGGCTCGCAGGCCCCCGCGGTGCACGAGCTGGCGCAGGACTGGCCGACTCGCGTATCCCGCGACCACCCGGCACGGCTCGCAGAGACGCATGCCGCGACAGCGCACCGTGCCGATCGTGAACTCGTGGCCCACCAGGCTGTTCAGGTCGATCCCCCGGGTGACGACGTTTCGCCGGTGCTCGTCTGCGCGCAGGGGCGGCGTGAAAGAGTCGCACACCTCGGCTTCGATGAGTGTCAGCGCGCTGCCGGGCAGCCCGGAGGGGAACGTGCCGGTGCCGGCCACGTGCCGGTCGCCGTCGAGACCCCTGCCGGCCAGCGCCATGACGCTCGTGAGCCCCCGAGCGGGCTCACCTGCCGCGGGAGCGACATACAGGCCCTCGACAGCCCCCAGCAGGCGGGTCGCCGGCGGGCTGGTCGCCGGCGGGCGGGTGGCTCGCGTCAGCGCCACGTCGCCCGGGGCGACGAGGAAGCCATCGACGATCGCCCAGTCGCCTGCCCGAGTCACTCCCGAGGGATCCCAGACGACCCCGGAGGGCACGCCGTACATGACCACTGCGCGGCGCTCCTGCTGCCCGGCAGGCGCGACGCGCGCCACCCACGGTCCTGCCCAGGAGAACGAGGCTGGGTTCGCAACCGGGGCCAAGCCAAGACCCATGCCTCCGAGCCAGCGCGACAACGTCGATACTTCCGCGGGATCCTGCTCCTCGGTCGGCCTCGGCACCGCAGCGAGTGGGAGCTCTAGAATCGTGGCGACACACGCGGCGAACGTCGCCGCCTCGGAATCCCTTTCCACCTCGTCGAGGGCGACTTCTTTCACCTCGACATATTCTCACGCCCGTGGCGCCACACCGGATGGCAGTCCAGGACCACGAGGGCTCGGCCGGGGGGTCCGGTGGGCGATCGATGCGGGCAAGGGCAAGCACGCCGTGGCATAGCATGTGGCGGCATGGTTTCCATGCAGCGCCACTGGACAGCAGCTGACATCCCCTCGCTCCAAGGCCGGACTGCCGTGGTGACCGGAGCGAGCGGTGGCCTGGGTCGGTGCGTGGCGCGAGAGCTAGCTGCTCACGGGGCGCGGGTGGTCCTGGCGTGTCGCGACCCGGCCAAGGGTGAGCTGGTCGCCGCCGCCATCCGCTCGGCCGGCTCGGCCGCCGAGCCGCTCGTAGCGCAAGTAGACCTCGCGGACCTGGGATCGGTGAGAGCGGTCGCGAAGCTGTTGGAAGGTGAGCTCGACCGGATAGACATCCTGGTCAACAACGCGGGCGTCATGGGCATAGAGCGCATGACGAGCCCTGACGGGTTCGAGCTCCAGCTCGCCACCAACTACCTGGGGCACTTCGCCCTCACGAACCTGGTGGCTGGGCTGCTGCTGGCGGCACCCGCGGCGAGGGTGGTCTCGGTCGCCTCGATAGTCCACTGGATGGGCCGTATCGATCTCACGGACCTGAACGGTGAGAAGCGATACGGGAAGATGCGGGCGTACGCGCAGTCCAAGCTGGCGGCGCTCCTCTTCACTCTCGAGCTCGACCGGCGCCTGCGTGCAGGTGGCCGCTCAGCCCGGGCTCTCGCCGCGCATCCTGGCTGGGCACGAACCAACCTGCAGGCCGTCGGTCCCCAGATGTCCGGAGCGCGCGTCGTCGGAGCGCTCTCGGAGATCTTCACGGTGGTGTTCGCCCAAAGCGACTCCAAGGGAGCGCTCCCGCTCCTGCGAGCAGCCACCGACCCGGCTGTCGAGGGCGGGTCGTACCTCGGTCCCCACGGCGTTGGCGGGCTGCACGGCTACCCGGTCCCGGCGAGGAGGAGCCGTCGTGCCGCGGATGCCGACTTGGCGGGGCGCCTCTGGGGGATCTCGGAGGAGATGACCGCCGTGAGGAGCGCGTTCTGAGGGTTGGCAGCGCGGGGTGGCGGCGCTAGGTGGCGGCTATGGTTGGCCCGCGCGGGGTGCCAGCCGGGGATGTCCGCTATCCGGGGAACATCGCCTCCAGGAGCTCGACGGTAGCCTCCGGCACATCTTCGCCCGGGAGGTAGCGCGCCAGAAGCGCGAGCCCGTCGGCCCTGGAGCCGAGACCGCACAATCCGTAGAGGAGCCGGATGTCTCCCTGGTCCTGTTCGGGCCGCGCGGCGAGCAGCTTCATGGCCAGGAGGTATTGAGGGGAGGCCACTGCCACCTGCAGGGAGTCGCTCTCGTAGACAGGTCGAGCTCCGGAGTCGTCGCCGAGCAGGTACGAGCGGACCGCGTCGTTGAGCCAGTCGTGGGGCAGGCCCATCCGCCTCGCCACGGCCCGCGCCGCTTCGTACACTTCGCCCGGGTCGCCGAAGACCGCGTCCACGTCGCGGGTGCGCCGTGAAGTCGAGTAGGCGATGGCAATCGCGGCTCCGCCCACGACGAACATGTCGACTCTAAGCCTGCGCCGGGCGAGCTCGGAGGCCAGCTTGCCGAACGCGGCAAGGATCTCCTCCCTGCCGAGCAGCTCAGACACGCGAGAGTGCCCGGCTGGTGAGGAACACGCCGTGTCGCTTGAAGGAGATCGGGCTGTCACGCAGGGCTGCAGCTCGCAGAGCAGGAAGAGCGGCGACGAACCACCATGGCTCGGCAAAGCGCTCCGGCTCATCCGTCCAGCCGGGCGCCGGCGCCCCGTTGGACGCGCAGAGATGCTCGACCAGGGCGGCCAAAGCCGCGTCGTAGCCCCGGTCGCCCGTAGGCGGTGGGGGCGTCCTGACGAGCAGGGACCGGCCGGCGGGGGACGATCCCCGGTAGTCGTCCACGAACTGCATGAGCCAGCGCCATGCCCCGGATCCGTCATCTCGCGAGAGGGCCTCGGCAATGCGGCCAGAAATCTCGCAGGCAGGCAGCGCGCCGCGACGGACAGGCTCGTCCTCCCCCTGCCTCCGGGCATCGCAGTGGCCGTCACTAGCGACCAGGTCCTGCGCTGCGACGGCGCGCTCCACCACGCGGTCCATCGTAATGCCAGGCTCGGGGGATGACCTGCTGGCCTGAGTTGTGGGTGGCCTACCCGCTGCCTACGTGGACCGGTACGTTGGAGAAGCCGGCCACGTTAGACATACGGACGCGGCGCAGGCCCTCGTCGTCCAGCGAGTAGACCGGCCAGCGAGCTGCGACCTCCTCGATCGCGACCCGACTCTCCAGGCGAGCGAGAGCAGCGCCCAGGCAGGTGTGAACGCCGTAGCCGAACCCGAGGGCGAGCGCTGGCTCCCTGCCGATGTCGAAGCGATCGGGGTCCTCGTAGACACGCTCGTCCCGGGTGGCGGCCCCGGTGATGAGCAGCACAGGCACGCCTGCCGGGATCTCGACGCCGTGGAACACCGAAGGCTTGGTTGAGTAGCGCCCCTGGTACTGGGAGGGAGGCCAGTAGCGGAGAACCTCGCTCACTGCCAGCGGTATGCGGCTCGGGTCGTCGAGAACCTTCCGCCACTGGGCGGGATGGCGGGCGAAGAGCACGACGGCGTTCGCGACGAGCTTGGTCACCGTCTCCGCGCCGGCCCCGCCGAGCAGGCTCGCGAAACCGGCGATCTCCACGTCGTCGAGCTTGGTGGCCTCTCCGTCGGCGCGCTTCACCTCGACCTCGCATAGGCGGCTAAGCATGTCGTCGCCGGGGTGGCGGCGCTTGTCACGGGCCAACTCGTAGAAGTACGCGCCGGAGGCGATCATCGCCTCCATTCCTTCTGGAGTGGGGTCCATCTGCCCGGGCTCGCGGTGGAGCCCGAGGTCGAGCCAATGGCGGATCTGCTGGCGATCGGGCTCGGGGACGCCGAGCATGCGCGATATGACCTCGACGGGGAAGAGCGCTGCGAAGTCCTCGATGGCGTCGAAGTCCTGGCGGTCGCGCAGCGGGTCGAGGAAAGAGCAGACCACCTCGCGCACCATCGGTTCGAGCGCGGCGACGGCCCTCGGGGTGAACACCCGATTGACGAGAGCGCGCATCCTGGAGTGCTCGGGCGGGTCCATCAAGATGATGATCGGGGGCACGGGGCCGTCGCTGGTGAGCATCGACAGGTCGACCCCCCTGGTGGAGGTGAAGGTCTCCCAGTCGAGGTGTGCTCGGGTCACGTCTTCGAAGCGCGACAGCGCCCAGAACCCGTACCGCCCGCTCCTGTAGACGGGCTCTTCGTCGCGCAGGTGGCGATAGACGTCGTAGGGGTCGTCGAAAAAGACCTCCGAGAACGGGTCGAACTCCAGGGGCTCGGTCATGCAACCGGCTCGCTCATCGCGCGCTCTGAAGCCCGGCTGTTCGCCCGCTTGGGTTTTGCCTGCTTGCGTTGCTTGGCTCGTCTGTTGCCGGTAACCATGGTCTGCGCCTTTCGCCTTGCCAGGTGCGCTGCTGTGCTGGGTGTGCCGGGCGTCCCCACGCCAGCCGTGCTGCCCCGGCCGTCTCGCGGCCAAGCTAGCGCGCCGCCCCGGTCGGGTAGCATCGATTCCGAGACCGACGGCCCTGCCCCGGGCCCCGTGACCAGCCCCATTACAGGCCCACGCGACGCGGCCGCCCGGCTTTCCCGGAGCGGGTTCCGCGATTCACCAAGAGTTCACCTTCGTGTCGCCTTCTTGTTGCGTTCAGTTCACCTGCACCTGAGATGCTGCAAAGAGCGTCGCCGTAGGGTACGGCGGGCAAGGAGGAGCAGACTGTGGCCGAACGACCGGCTTCGATCACCGAGCTGTACCGTCCGATGGACGAGGCGGAGGTCAACTCCAAGCATTGGCTCACCGTCCTCACGGCTGGGATGGGGTTCTTCACCGACGCCTACGACTTGTTCATCATCGGGACCGTAACGGCGCTGCTCACGCCGATCTGGCACCTTTCCACCGGCCAGCTGTCGCTGCTCAACTCGATCTCGCTGCTGGCCGCCGTGGTCGGGGCCCTCGTGTTCGGAAAGCTCATGGACCGCCTCGGCCGCAAGGCCGTCTACGGGATCGAGATCATCCTCCTGGTGGTGGGCGCCATCGCCTCTGCCTTCGCACCGGACTTCGGCGTGCTCTTCGCCTGCCGGATCCTGGTGGGGATCGGAGTCGGCGGCGACTACGCAACCTCGGCCGTCATCACGACCGAGTACGCCAACCGCAAGA
>JAJYXW010000030.1 GCA_021801525.1 Actinomycetes bacterium | reverse complement strand
TGACGTCGAGGCTGCCGTCAGCGTCGTTTCGATCGTCGAGCTGCACTTCGGTGTCCTCGTTGCCGACGACGATGACGAGCGGGCGCGCCGCGTTGCTCGGCTATCAGTGATCGAGGCGACGTTCGACCCTCTACCCATCAGCGTCGAGGTCGCCCGCCGTACGATCAGGCTGTGTGCACAGGCGAAGATGGCCTTGCCTTCGGCCCTTTTGCCGAGCGTCGCTGGAACCGCCGGAACTGTGCTCCGAGATAGCTGTCGTTCTTGCGGACGCCACCCACCGCGGCTTCGCACAGTGCCGCCCGCAGTGCGCCATTGCCCTTGCGGGCCCGTCCGCTGCGGGACTTTCCGGCCGACTCGTGATGGCCGGGCACGGCCCCGCCCAAGAGGCCAGGTGCCTGCGGTGGGGAAGCGGCCCATGTCGGCCCCGATCTCGGCGATGGCCACCTCGGCGGTGCGCCGGCCGGCACCGGGGATGGTCATCAGCCGGCGAAGCTGGTCACCGAAAGGGGCGATCACCCTTGCCACCTCGGCGTCGAGGGTCGTGATTTGGCTGTCGAGGTAGCCGACGTGCGAAAGGTGAGCTTTGAACATCACCGCGTGGTGGGCATTGAAGCGCCCGACCAGTGCTAGACGCAGGTCGGGGATGCGGGGCCGCACCCGGGCCAGCGCCATATCGGCCAGGGCCTCGGGGTCGCTCAGCGGCGATGAGAGCCTCGACCATCCTCCGGGCCGCCTTGCCCATCACATCGGTGACGACCGGCTCCAGCTTGGTCCCGGCTTCTCTGAACTTAAAGATCTCCAATCTCACACCTAAAGATCTCCATCTCCTGGCTCTTGGTAATGGCGGTGCATCACCGGCCTGTCGGCGCTTGGCCGAACTCAAGGGCCATGTAAGTCGGGTAGATGGCGTCGAACTCGAAGTGCCGGACGAGGGTCAGGAGAGCGTCGATTGCCAGTTTCTCGTTGGCCGGGGTCTCGGGCACGTCGATCGTCAGGACGAGACGTTGCCTGACAACGCCTTCACAGGCCAATTGGTCTGCGCTGTTCATGGACAAGTCTCCTTTGAGCACGGTTGTGGGAGTCGTGACGGCATGACCGGCGGTACCCGGGGAACCTGGCCTGCCTGCCAACCTTTCTCTCGGGCCTCGGTGATCCGGTCACCCAAGTTGCGCCGGATCTCTGCCAGGGCTGGGGCTGGGGCTGGGACGGGACAAAGCGGCCGCGGCTTTTGCGTGTGCCGAGGTCTCCTGCCCGGGCGCGGGGGATCGAGTCATGGGCGTGCCTCCTCGGCATCACCCGTAGAGCCGGAGCTGAGCGCCGCGATCGTGCTGCGGTGCGCTGCGATCTCGTCCAACTGTTCGAGCTTTCGCCCGGCGGCGTCGAGGCTGATCTCGAGCCCGGTGACCTCGCCGAGCCAGCCTTGGTGCCGGGCCTCGTTGACCCGGGCGCGCAGGTTGGTTGCGATCTCGACAAGGCGGGGACGCGCAGCGGGGTCAGGGCGCAACATGGGGCAGCGGATGCAGGCGTGCTCATGGAGGCAGGGCGTCGCGTAGGAGCGGCCACAGGTGCCGAGGGCCAGCTTGCGGCGCTCGAAATGGCCAACGAACTCTTCCCACTCTTCGTCGGTTGGGGTGCGGTACTCCTCGGAGGGACGCAGGCTGCGACGGCGGGCGAGGAAGGCCCGGTGGGAGTTGATGGCTTCCTCTGGGTAGACGGCCTTGTAACCCATCGTGGTCGCGATGTCGCGGTGGCCGACCACGAGCTGCGCGATGTGCGGTGGCATCCCGTGCAAGATGGCGTCGGTCACGAAGATGCGGCGGAAGTCATGGGGGGTGAAGATGAGCGGTTTCCCGCTGGCGTCGGTGAGCCCGCTGGCCGCGAGAGCTTCGGCGAGGAGCTCACGGACCGGCGGGCCACCGATCGGCCGGTGCTCACCGCCAAAGCGGCGCTGGAACAGCAGCGGCGAAGGCGGGTTCCATACTCGGTCGTGGTAGTCGTAGGCGACAACGAGCGGGACCGACCCCTCCTCGTCCGATACCCGTTTGATGATGATGCTGAGCACGTCGGCGAGCTCGGGGCTGATCACCAACAGGCGTTCGGCGTCGGTCTTGGAGGGGACAACGTGCAACAGGGGGATGAGCTCGCCGGTGCTCGGCAGCCTGTACTCGACGAAGCTGTGGTGGCTGAGCTCCGTCAGCTCCTCGATGCGGATGCCGGTGTGGCGCAGTACCTCAATAGCAGCCCAGGTCCAGAAGGCTCGGTGCTCTTCGAGGCTGAGGTCCCTGCGTTTGCTGGTGGTGGGATTTTCGGCCCAGATCTTGCCCGCCGAGCCGTGCCGGGTCACCGCTCGGCGAAGGGTCTCTCCTCCTGAGCTGAACACCTCGCCGGGCTCGGTGACAGACGCTGCGCCCAGGCGCTCAGCGGCCGCAGCGGCGGTGCGCTGGACATGAGCGACGAGGGCCGGGAGGACCGGCAGCCGCTCACGGGCCCGCTGGTCCATACGCGACTTGCGGTGCGCTCGGGCTTTTCTTTGTGGTGCAACCTCGGTTTCAGAGACCGGGCTGGGATGGGCCCAAGGGCCCCACCGGGCGGGGTCCTCGACTGCCCATTCGATGAGGTCGAGGTAAAAGGCACGCACCGTCATGAGGTGGTCGACCGCGTTCACACGGGGCATCAGCGTGTGAGCGACCGCGCCGCTGTCGTCCAGCGAGCGTTTCGTCTTGGTCGCTAGGCGTTGTTTCCAGCTGGCGGCCACATCGGGCGCCAGGCGCAGAGAGGAGATGCCGGGGTGGTGCAGCTCCAGGTCCCGCCAGAAGAGCCGGCCCAAGGTGTAAGAAAGCTTGTGCAAAGTGGCGTAGTCCACCGCCGGCCGACGCTCGGCGAGGTAGTCGACGAGAAGGTCGCGCACGGGCCGGCATTCGATGCCATAGCGGTCGACCAGGGCTGAACAGCTCAACTGGCCTTGAGTCCGAAGGGCCCGACCGGCCGGTGGGCCGCCGGCGAGCACACCTGCCCTGCGCAGCAGTTGGTAAAAGTAGGGGCTGGTGGCCTCGGAGCCGACAGCCACATCTTCTGCGACCCGCAGTAGCTCCAGGCAGTCGCCGACAGTGATGTCGGCGACCTGGCCGCCCTTGGCTGCCACGATGGCCGCTACCCGGCGCAAGGCCAAGCCCATGGTGTGGGTGTTGACGAGATCGGCCTCGGCGGTCGCCCGAAGCTGAGCGAACCCCACGGGGTCACGGGTGCGGGACAGCTCAGCGACCAAGTTGCGCGGGGTGCCCGGCGACAGCAGCCAGCCGAGGCTCGGGCGGATGACGTCGGCCCCGACGAGCAACAGGACGGCGCGCCCGAGCAACAGCGAGACGTGATCGGGGTCGGCCAGCCTGGTGCCAGTCGAGCTGAGCCAGGCCGCCGGGAGCGCTCTCCAGCCAGCGTGGCCCATGGCGTCAGCGCCGCTTCGTGCCCACCGCGCCTGCCAGCTGTGCCCTGGCTGGGCCTCGAGCCAGCCGAGCAGGTGCCGCACGCCACGCCGGCGGTCTTGGTCCATGCTCGCGCTGCCGGTGAGGAACGGAGGGCCCGACAGCCTGGCGATCACCTCTTCGCGCGTCTGGTCAGCCCAGGCCCATCGCTCTGGCACCAGCCGCGGCGGGAAGCGCTCCAAGAGCGCGGTCGCGGGACCGGGACCAGTCTTTAGGGGCCTGGCGCCTTGAAAGTACGCACCGTCAGGCGCGCTGGGCTGGTGGCTACTGGTTTCTCGGCCGAGGCTCGCCACATCACTTGCGCTCGTCATCGAGGAGCCCGGTTGAACAGCACAGCGAGCGACTCGGCCCGATAAGGAGAGGACGCCGGAGCCTCCACCTGCTCACCGCGTCGGCTGTGGTGAGCGCGCACCGAGGCAATGACATCTTCGGCCGATGGCCGCACATAAAGTTGGGTCGTCGAGAGGTGGGCGTGCCCGAGCACCCATTGGACGTCGCTGAGCGGCATGTCTGGGTCCCGGGCCATTCGGTAAGCAGCGGTATGGCGGAGGTCATGCAGGGCCCAGTTGGCGCCCAGCGCCGCGTTCGCGCGGCCGAACATGGCCCGGGCGGCGTGATAGTTCAGTCGGCGGAACGGCCGTCTCAGCGTCCACCAGAGCGGCTCGTCACGGGCGATGGAGACCAGGCCCTCCATCTGCGCCTGATAGAGCCGGAGCCACACGAAGGCGTCCGGAGAAGCGGGCAGTTGTTGCAGCTCACGTGACCCCTTCCGGACCACCGTGATGAGCTGAGCGCCTGGGTCGACGTCCCCACAGTTCGCACCGAGCAGCTCGGCGGCGCGCGCCCCGCTCGAACAGAAGAACGCCACCAGCGCCCGGTCCCGGTGCGAAGAGAGACCAGCGAACAGGGCGTCGAAGTGCTCGTCGGGGATCTGACGAGGCACTCGTTCGGGGGCCCTCGGCCGGTAGCGGCCCCGCGACGCGCCCCGCCATGGCTCCATCGGGTTGTGGTGCGCGTTCGCTCGGCCACGACGGCACCGGTCCAGGGGGAAGGGGTTCACGATAGGCCCGGTCCCCATTTCGACGTGGAACTCATAGAAGCTGCGGACGACGGTCTCAGCGTGAGCGAGGCTCGCCGGTGCGTACTTCGTGCCAGCGGCCCTCTTGCCGGTCAAGGCGTTCGGGGCACCTGGCTCGTTCCTCGCACGACCCGTTGGGCCGACGGCAGGCTGGCGCTCACCACCGGGCCCCCGACGAAAAGGAACTGGCTTGTCAACCAGCTGGGCCCAGGTGCAAAAGTCCCGAGCCTCAGCCCGCGTTGCTTCGTTCCAGGGGACCGCGACGGCCCACAAGAAGCGGAAGTACCGGAGCAGGTCCATCGCGTACGAACGTTGCGTGCTGGCAGGCCGGCCACAGGCTTGGAGCTCCCGCAGGTAGGCAGCGACTGGCACAACGACCGCGCCCGCCGGGTCGAGGAGCTGGAAGGGCTCAAAGGGATCCTCCGTTGCGCAAAGAGCGCCGTCGAGGGGCACCACCAACTTCGACAGGTCCCGGTCCATGTCCTCCGGCTTGATCACGAGGCGAGACCATAACAACTCCCATGAGCGGGACCAGGGATGTTATGCCACTAGTTCAGTCAACAGGGCGTCCTCCAAGAGCTTCTCGGCCCTAGCCTTTTCCCGCGAGCGCTCCTCGGTCAGGTGGCGTCGGTAGCGGGTGAGCGTGCGGAGCCGGCGGATCTCCTCGGGGGGCACGAAGCACT
>JAJYXW010000134.1 GCA_021801525.1 Actinomycetes bacterium | reverse complement strand
CCCAGACAGGTGAAACGGCTTCGACCAGAAGGACTTGGGCACCTTGGAGAGCGCGAGGGTGCCGAAGGTCCCCGAGAAGCTCCCTAGCGCGCTCCCCGTCGAGATCGTGTGCCACGCCCCCGGCGCGGGCTGCGGGCCGAGCGCGTACTGGAGCTCCCATCGGACCTTTCCGCCATCCGGCGAGATCACCCTCCCGCTGACCGTGATCGCCCTGCCGCTCCCGCCGCCCGCCCCGCCCCGCAGGGGGTCGTAGAGGCGGTACCAGTCGGGCGAGGAGATCTCGGTGACCGGCGGGATGGCCCTCGCCCCTGCCCCGACTGACCTCATCGCCTTGTAGAGGTTGGGGATCCCGTACCCGTACTGGAGGCTCCACGACCCGGGCGCGCCAGGCCAGCCGAGCGAGGTGTCGTGGACCGCGGTGGCGGTCGCCCTCAGCACCTGGGCCGCCTCGGGCCCGGAGATGGGATGGGGGATCCTGCCGGCCTGGTACTCGATCCGGCCCCAGGACATGAGCAGGCCCACCAGGCCGCCCATCTCCGCGGTCGACTGGGAGGTCGTGGAGGAGCCCGCGACCGTGAGGAAGTTGTGCGTCCCCCAGGAGGTGAAGTTGGAGCGCACCCAGGCAGTTCCAGCCGGGTCGGGGACAGCACCGTTGCCGGGGATCACGTGCGGCCAGTACATGCCTCCCTGGTGGTCGGTCGAGTCGAAGTCGTTGGAGGCCTCCACCATCGCCACGCCGCGGCGCTCGCAGTAGGAGACCACCTGGCGCATGAGGCTCGAGTACCCGATGTCCGCGGTGACCGAGTCGACGACCGACGCGCCCGACTGGCAGGCGAACAGCCAGGCCTTCGCGAGCGCGTTCGTCATGTCGAGCGCCTCGGCGCCCGCCTTCACCGGCATGATCATGCACTTCGGGCAGGTGGACAAGATCGCGAGCATCTGGTCGTCGGAGTGCGTGTAGGCCGCGTCCGAGGTCGCCGGGTCGTTCCCTCCGCGGTAGAAGTTCCAGCCCGAGATGTCATGGGGATAGGGCCCGCCCGAGTTGGACACGCCTGCCGCCCCGTTGGTGCAGTGCAGCACGCCGCCCGGCCAGCTCGGGGTCCCGAGAGTCTCGTTGAAGCGGTCGTAGCAAGAGAAGGCGTAGATCAGGTCCTCGGGGTTCACGTAGTTCGTGCCGTTCACCCTGGGGACGCGAGGATCGTTCGCCCACTGCGCCGCGTTGATCACCCCCGAGCCGTTCGGGTCGTAGTTGGCCGCGTTCGAGCTCCAGGCGAGGTGACAGCTCTCGGTCGTGCTCTGGCCATTGGCCCCTACGATCACCATCGTCGCGCTCGCGAGAGTCTTCCCAGAGCAGGGGATGGGCAGCTGGCGCCAGTTCACGTAGATGTGGTTCACGAGCTGGGCCGCCTCGGCAAGGTGCCAGTTGATCCCACCCTCCACGTAGGCGACCACCGTGGAAGGCGAGCCCTCCGTGAGCCCGAACGCGGCGTTCAGGTTCATCCCCGACGGGCCGTTCGCGGACACCTGAGAAGACGAGGAGCCGCCCGAGCCCCCGGGCAAGCCCGGTGTCTCGGGCGGGCCGGGCAAGCCCCCTGGCGGGGTCTCGCCCGGCAACTGCAGCCCTCCGGGAAGCGACACCCCTCCCGGCCCTGACTGCCCCGCCGACCCAATCGACCCAGGCAGCAGAGTCGGCGGGGTCGGCAGGGACGGGCCGGTCGAGACCCCGCCTCGCGCAGCAGGTGGAGGCTCGGCCGGTAACCTCACCATCGCGGGCAATCCGATGCCGGCCACGAGCGATCCACCGGCCAGCATCATCGCGGGCAGCCGGAGCCGCCTGGCCGGGGCGCCCGAGCGCATCACGGAACTGCCGGTGCAGGCGGAGCAGGCGGAGCGGGTACCGGCGAAGAGGCGCCCTTCTGGCCTGCGCCCGCGTAGACGTCGACGAGCAGTACCCTCGCCCGACCACCTTGCCCGCCAGCCGGGAGCATCACGCCGGCAGTGCTGACCGAGTACGGGAGCGCTGTCCCCGCGGTTCCTGGATCGGGGAACCCGTCGAAGGTCGCCCACGAGCTGGCGTGGCGGACGCCCTTGGCCTGGCAGACCTTCGCACTCGGGTGCTCGCCCACGCAGTAGAGCACCTTGGCTCCACCCGGCTCGGTCACCTCCACCCCGACCGCCCCGGTGAACCCCTTGGGGCTCGAGTTCAGCCCCGGCGGCGCGTAGGCGTTGGCGTAGGGGAACGGCGAGTCGGAGGTCATGCCCGTCGCGTCCACGTAGAGGCCGGGGAGCACTTTCTCGGGACGGCCTATGCCCCGGGCGGCAAGGCCGCCGAGGAGCTTCGCCAGAGCCTGGGTCACCTCGATCCCGGCATGGGGACCGACCGACTCGCTGTCGTCCGCGTGGCCCTGGCCGAAGCGGTCGTTCCAGCTGGAGCTCGCGAGCTCGAACGCGAGCCAGGGCTGCTCGTTCACCTCGGGCACGTTCACGGTGACCGAGGGCGGTACCCCGGTCGGCCCTGATGGCACGGGCAGCCCCGACTGCCCCAAGGGCACGGTTTGCGAGATGTCCTGGGATCCCACGAAATCGCCCGGCGGCATCATGTAGCCGATCATGTCCTCGCCGAGGCCCGCGACGAAGCGGTAGGGCTCGGTCATCTTGGCGAGCACGAACGGGGTCATCGGGAGCGGGCTTCCGCAGTAGTAGTTGGCCGGGGTGGCAGGCGTCGCCGGGGTGGCTGGAGCCGGCGGCTCGTAGCAGTTGGTCGGGAAGGGCATCTGGGCTTGGTCCAGGTGCCCGCGCATGGCCGTGAACGGGAACATCTCGCCCGGTACGTAGGCGAGCTGGGCTGGCCCGATCGTCACGACCCCGACGTCGGTCTTGATCCAGAGCGGGTTCGCACCCTGGACGGGACCTGGCGCCAGGTGGTACGCGGGCGCGGGAGCCTTGTCGAAGGCCGCGCCAACGCTGCAGGTCGGGTCCACGTAGGCCGGGCGGTCCGCGAAGATGCCTGAAGCGAAGGCCGCGGCGAAGAAGTTGCTCTCGAGCTGGATGCAGATCCGCTGGCGCACGCCGATGAGGTGGTGGATCTGCGAGGGGCCGTAGATCCTCGCGCCGGGGCCGGCGAGCGCCGCCTCCGCAGCGGAGGCCATCGCTGCGCCGTAGGCCCGCACGAAGGCGTGCGCGCTGGTGATGGGGCTAGCTCCGGTCGGGTTCGGGTACACGCTCGAGCACCCGTCGACCGCCCCGTTCACCCCGTGGAACGGACCGGGGACGTTCACGACCTGGGTGCCGGGCGGGTAGAACGCCGGTGTCTCGACGGAGCCGACGAGGCCGCTCATCTCGACGCCGACACCGCCGTAGTGCGCGGCCAGGTCCTGGCGGAGGAACCCGGCCCAGTCGGCGCTGAACATCGTGGTGTCGGCCGCCACGCCAGAGAAGGCGAAGGTCTCCACGTGGGTGTTGCCGTTCACGAGGGTGAAGATCACCTTGCCCGTCTTCGGATCGATCGCCTGCATCACCGGGTCGACGTGGTCGGCGATGTAGGGGTAGGAGGACCAGCACTCCTGCACGTTCGGCGGAAGGCTCGCGTAGGCGAGCTTCAGCTCGGCCGGCTGCAGGTCGCGATATGCCCTCACGATGGCGCCGGCCACCCGCCTCGCGAGGAACGCGAGGTAGTAGTTGTCGACTCCGCTCGTGAGCGCGGTGGAGGTGAGGACCGAGCTCGTGGTGGAGTTGCCGGGCAGGTTCGAGCCATCGGGGCCCCAGAGGCCGATCGGGTCCGGGGCGGACTCGTCGTGGGTCGAGGACACGAAGATGTCAGCGGCAGGGATCGGTGGGAGGTGCGCCCGGAGCAACGCGCTTCGGGCGTCGGCGCGGATCTGGTCCATGGTGACGTTGAAGAGCCCTATGGAGTCGACGACCACCGTCGCCACGCGCTTGGTGCCCAGCGCGTAGAGCGTCACCACCGCCTTCACCGGGTTCGACTGCTGGACCGTGAGCGGCCAGTGGTCCTGCCCCGGCGGGCCCGCTACGTAGGGCGCCTGGTAGTGCCCGGCATGGTTGGCGTCGCAGTACGGGTCGCCCACCACGTACTCGCCCGAGGACGGGTCGATCGCCGGGATGTAGGGCTCTTCGAACGCAAAGAGGCGCTTGCCCGGCCAGAGTGCAGCGACTGCCTGGGGCGTGGGCCCGCACGCGGGCACGAAGGCGGCATTGGACGCCACGCTGTAGGGCGGCGGCGTGATGTTCACGCTCGCCGCGCCCACCTCGAAGGCAACCGGTGCAGGCTCGGGCGCCCCGGTCGAGCCGACCGTCACGGTGATGCCAGCGCCCGATCCCGTGCTCGAGGCCGAGGCCGCGCCGGTGCTCCCGCCGCCAGCGGCCGAGCCGAGGCCCGCGCCGGTCAGGCTCAGGCTTCCCGCTGCCACGATCGTCGCGGCAAAGCGGCTGCGTGATCGCATCCAGCTAGGCGCTATCCCTGCCCGCTTCATGGACTTTCCCAGAATCTCCCTGGTGTTCATCTGCTCCTCCTCGACAGGGCACCCGCCAGCGCGCCGGAGGGTAGCGGGATGCCAGGGGGCACCGTGGTCCGCGGCGTGGCGGGCAGCACGCCCGGGACCGATCCCGGGACGCTTCCGGTGGGCATGCCCGGCAGCGGCACCGGGTTGCCCGAGCCCGAGCCAGAGCCCGAGCCTGAGCCCGAGCCTCCTGAGCCGAGCCCGCCAGGGAGGTCCCCGGCAAGACCACCCGGGAGGCCCCCGCTTGAGCCGGTTGCGCTGCAGGATGGCGTGGACTCGCCCGTCGTCGCCGTCAGGTTGTTGGTGTTCCACAGGTCGTGGTGCGCCATCGGCCACGGACCGCTCGGAGCGCATGCCGCGGCCGGGGTCTTCCAGACGAACAGGTACCCCTCGCGGGTGCCGGCGGCAAGAACCTGGTTCTTCAGCTTTCCGAAGGGGCCAAAGGTGGGCGAGTTGACCATCCAACCGCCCGTGAACTTCGGGAACCCGGGGGCCTCCTGGCCGACGGCGTTGACGGCTCTGATGTCGTAGGTGGCGCTCCCCTCGACCACGTACGGCCCGGATCCGGGCCCTGCGACGTCAGCCGCGATGGGCTGGTCGAAGAACTCCATGTCGTTCATGGTCTGGGGGAAGCCGGTGACGAAGTGCCCCGTGGTCGTGGACCAGGCGTCCACCTGCGCCGGGTGCACCGGGTGGTCACCAGGGAACGCCACGTTCAGCGCCTCGGCGAGGCTGAGGGCCGGCGCGACGAGGCTCGTCCCCGGTGCCGCCGACCCGAGAGTGGCGAATATCGGGGCCCCGAGCGCCGGTATGGACGGGCCGCCGTCGTTCGAGTTGGAGAGGGCTCCGGTGGGCTCGGTGGATGCCACCTTGGGCTTGCCGTCCGGCCCGGTACCGAAGGCGGACGTTCCGTTCGCGTTGAGCACGTAGGCGGGGCCTGCCGCGCTCATCACGCCGACCTCGAGCGGTCCGGCGGGCGAGCTCTGCGCCGGGCCGAGCGCGGGGCTGTTGGTGATGCCGTCGCCCAGGTCGGGCAGGAGCGAGGACTCGAAGTCCGCGATCGGCACGGGCCATCCGGGGAGGAACGCGCAGGCGTCGGGCTGCGCTGTGGCGGTCCCGCTCGACGATACGGCGCACGAGGAGGTACCGGCCCCAGTGGGCCTGATCGCGTAGACCCGCGAGTTGGCGGTGTTGAACGCTCCCGCCTTGGATCCCGCCGTCCCGAGGGCGTCGTAGAGCGGATCGGCCACCGACGCGTTCGGGGCCCCCGAGTACTCCTCGTTCGCGCCGACAACAACGTCGGGCGGTCCGCTTCCCCCGTTCAGGTTCCCTATGGCGGGGGTGTCCATGAGCTTGGTCCCCTGGGTCACGTTCGAGGACGCCTTGAAGGTGACCTGGTTGGTCACCGGGTTCACGTAGGAGACCTCGCTCGGGTCGACCACGAGGACAGGCCAGCCCGGAACGAGCTTGCCGTCCGGTTGCCAGGCGTAGACGTGGCGGTCCATGGAGGATGCCACGATGTCGAGCGGGGTGACCGTCTGGCTCTTCCCGCCCTTGGTCGTGACGCGTTGCGCTCCCTGGAGCGGCGCGAGCGCAGGTGCAGAGAAGATGCCGCGCAGCACCCGGTTGTTCGGGTTGGCGACGAGCGGTCCCGAGAAGTTCGGGTTGGTCCTCACCGGGAACCCGGGCAGGAGCTTTCCTGCGTTCCTACCTGCCGCGTGCCACGCGTACACCCGGCCCGTGTAGTCGGTAGCCACCACGTCGAGGCAGCTGGCGTTGGGCTTTGCCCCCTTGGTAGCCGGGTGGAGACACGGCGCGGCCTCGTTCGCGAGGTCGCCCACCGCGAGCCCCCCCGTGACGTCGAGCGGCGATCCCCGGGGCGGGCTCACCTTGCCGCTTGTGTAGGCCAGCTCGCCTGGGTGGTAGCCGGTGTCCAGGTGGGTGTGCACCGGCCAGCCGGGGAGCTCCTTGCCGTTGGGGAGGAGTGCGCGGATGGTGCCGTCGGTGGTGGCGACGAGGAGGGCGTTCTCCCCCCCCGGGCCGATGGGGGCGAGGGTGGGAGCCGCGTCGATCGAGCTCTTGTAGCGAAGCGGCCCGCCGAAGAGCGTTCCCGCGGAGCTGTGCAGGAACTCGGCGCGAGTCGACATGCCGACGAGCGGCGGGCTCGCCGCCTTGTTGCCGGACACCTTGACGCTCTCGTCTTGCACGACGATGCGCACGGTGAAGGTGAACCGGTTGGCCTCGGGCGTCCCGCCGGGTCCAACAGGGCCACCGGAGAAGTTGGTGCCCGCCGGGAAGAGAGCTGCCACCTTTGCGAGCGGGATGCGGGCGAGCGTCCCCTGGAAGACACCCTTGCCGGAGAACGTCGTCGTTCCGAAGACGCTCTTCACCGCCCGCCAGGTGCCAGGGGCGGGCCCTGACCCGATCCCCACCTGCACCTGGGCCCGCCAGCGGCACGGAGAACCGCCGGCCGGAGTGCCGGGGCAGGCTCGCGGAGTGCCAACCAGGCCCTTCAGCGTAAGAGAGCCGGTGGGCGAGAGGTTCTCGAACCACGACAGGTTGGTGACCTCGGCCTCGGGCGGGATCCATCCCTTCGCGATCCAGTGGACGAGGCGCGACGCGTCGAGCCGGCCGTAGCCGAAGTACGGCGTGAAGCCCGGGTGGGTCGGGAAGCGTGTGGTCGGGATGGGCGCCGCGACGGCGTAGTTGTCCGGCGGGCCGGTGGGCGGCGCGGCCTTTCCGAAGTCGACCGCGGAGGCCGTCATGGTGACGAGCTGGCGGATCTCGTTCACCGACAGGGCGACAGGCTTGCCGGTGACGCCCGTTAGGCCCGGATAAGGAGCCAGGCGCCCGGCCGCGAGCTGCGTCGCGGCGGCGGACTCGGCGAGCCCCACCACGCCGGAGGTCTTGCCTGTCGCCTCCGAGGAGCACGACGCGCTCTCGACGCTCACCGCGATGTTCGCGCCGTAGTTGGTGCAGCCATTCAGGTACAGGTAGCTGGGCGGGTTGTAGAGAGCGACATTGTTCGGCCCCCGGGGCGCCTCGGTGACGCTGTTCACGACGATGGTGTGGGAGAGGAGAGCGGGCAGGTTGTGGTGCTGGGCGTGCTCGTCCGCGGCCGATGCCACGACAGGCACTCCGTGCGACTGTGCGTAGGCGACAGCCTGGCGGGCGGTGTTGGTGAGGTCGATGGTGCCGAGCGCCTCCTGCACGAGGTTCGCCCCGGAGTCCACCGCGAAGGCCACGCCCTCGGCGAAGGTGTTCGACGCTGCGATGAAGGAGTCACCGACCCTGATCGGCAGGATCATGCAGTTGGGGCAGGTTCCCACCTCCTGGCCGAGGTTGCCGGCCGCCCCGCCGGAGTCCTGAGCCTCGCCGGTGCCGTGGTCGTAATGGACGAGGTCATAGGGGTTGTTGGTGTTGCCGACGAAGTTCCAGCCCGAGATCGCCTCCGTGAAGCCCGAAGGGCTCTGGCCCGGGTACTTCGGTGAGCATACGGAGGCCGAGCACGTGGGGTAGTAGTAAGGGTTCTTGACAGGCTGGCCGCTTGGCCCAGGCATGGTCGGCGTGCCGAAGGTGCGGATCAGGTCCATCGGGGAGATCCCCGCGTAGCCGTAGCGGTCGTGGGTCGCGCAGAAGAGGCCGCCGTATGCCTTGGCTATGGCCGCGACCCGGGGGTCTGCCGCGTACTGCTGCACGTTCACGACACCGCTGCCGTTCAGGTCGTAGGGGTTCGAGTCGCTGAAGGCCCCGGTGCCGGGGGGCACGAGATCGAGCTTGGTCTGCCCGGCGGCGTTCTCCGGGTAGGGCAACGCGGCCGGGTTGATGTAGAGCTTGTTCACGACGGCCGGGTCGCACCACTCGATCCCCGAGTCCGTGATGGCTATCAGGGTCTTCGGGCTGCCGGTAGTCACCTGCCAGGCGGTGTCGGCAGAGATGCCGCGAACCCCGCAGAGCTCCTGAGGGTTCGTGTAGAGCTGCGGGTTGCCCGAGCGCGCCGAGGTGAGCTTCCAATTGTTGCCCTGGTTCGACCAGTTGGCCGGCCTGAGCGGCGGGTATTGCACGGGCGTGCGGTCGAGCGCTGCCGCGGTCGCAGGGTTGCCGCCGGCCTTCGCGAGGAGGCTTTTCGAGAGAGGTGGCCAGGGAACCGTGCCAGTGAGCGTGCCCACCTGGCCAGGGCTCGCCGTGTTCGGGTCACTCGGCACCGGGAGCGGCGGGCAGGTAGCCGGCCGGTGGGGGGTGTAGAGGTGGGTCGCGGAGGTGGGGAGCGTTGCAGGGGGCAGCCCGCTTCCCGGAAGGCCCGCATGGACCTCGAGCGTCGCCGAAAGGCCTGACGAGCCACCCGTCGAAGCGCTCGCCGAGGCACCCGCGGGCGTGGAGCTCGCCGCCAGCGAACCGGAAGTGATCGCTGGCACTCCGGCCAGAACGCCGACCAGGCACATCACGGCGACAAAGCGCGACACGGGGAACCCCTCTTTCGATGGCTACGTCCGAAACAGGCCCCCCTGGCTGACGCTCACTTCAGAAGGCACTTACGTCGATTGCCTTCTACGTCTGCCTTCTACGTCAATTGCTTTCTGCCTCAGTGGATAACTGCCGGTACCTGGCGTACTTGCGCGCACTCGCGCATATTGCAAGCCTACGAGCCGACGGTCTGCATTCCTATGGACGAGATGTCGAAATTGCGGCGGCCCGAAGTGGACAATTGGTCCAGTTCGCTGCCGGGGCCGTCCGACGAACGTCGCGCCGGAAAGCCTCCGGAGCGCAGCAGCTCCCACGCGCACAGGCCGAGCTTCAGGTTGAACACGCCGCGGGGGTCGGTCACGTCGATGCCGGTCAGGCGCTCGATCCGGGCCAGGCGCGCGGTAACAGTATGGCGATGCACGAAGAGCCGCTCCGCTGCCAGCCTCAGGTTGCCTTGCGCGTCCAGGTACGCCTCTAGCGTCTCGGCCAGCTCTGTCGGGCTCTCCCGGTAGGCCTTGGCACCGGCGCCGGCACCGGCGCCGGCACCCTTGGCCGCGGCTCCCCTCGTCACGGCTCCCCTCGTCACGGCGCTCGGCCCTTCGACGAGCAAGCCGATAGTCGAGCGGTAGAGGTCCATCATGAGAGCCGGATCGGCTCCGACGAGCAGGTAGGGGAGCATCTCGTTGTAAGTGGCCACGGGCCCCTGGCTCCCGAGCTTGCAGAGCACGTCGAGCGCCTGGGTCGCCTGGCGGCGGCTCTCGGCGATGCCCTTCACGTTGCGCACCACGTTGCCGATCGCTGCGAGCACCCCCCCTTCGCCGGCACGCCTGGAGGTCGGGCGCCGGAGTCCCGCGAGCGCAGACCTGGCGCACGACGCCACCTCGACGACGGTGGTGTCCTCGTCCACGACGACGATGGCGTAGAGCGAGCCCGCGGAACCATCCACGATCGGGTCCGCGCCCGTGGGCCTGATCTCCGCCAGGGCCGCGGCCGTCTCCCGGTCGAGCGGGGAGAGGTCCGCGCCGGCGGATAGGAGAGCAGAGCCCTCCGGGGTCGCCGCACGCGCCGCCACTACCGCATGCGCGCGGCCCAAGCGGTAGCCGACCTCGGCCGCCTGGCGCAGTGCAGCGTCGTCGTCGTCCACACCTCGCATCAGCTCCTCGAACATCGCCCGCCTGGCCCGCTCCCCTGTAGTCGCCACACGCTCTTGCGCCTCGACGAACGCACGCGACACCTCTTCGCTTATGCGCGCGGTCACGTCGAGCATCGCAGTGCTGATCGACCCCGAAGCGGCCACCACCACCTGCGGGTCACCCGCTACCTCCGCCAGCTCCTCGAGGATCGCCTGCCACGCGATCCTTGTGCCGACCTGGTAGGCGCGCAGCACTGCGTGGAGGGGGAACCCCTGCTCCGCACGCCGGCTGCCGAGCACCCGCAGAGCCGACATCACCGGATCGCCGAGCCCCGCCTCGCCGCTAACGACGATGCCGAGCAGCAGCTCCAGGTGCATGCGCGTGACCGCCCGGACATCGTGACGCACCTTCTCGTCACCGAGGCTCTCGTAGGCCGCGATCTCGTTCACGTAGCCGGCCAGCATGGCGTCGGTCAGGTCATCGAGCCGCTTCTCCATGCGCTCGCCGACGAGGGCACGTACTTCCGAAATGCCCGCCTGCTCGCGTTCCTTCGGGCTCACCTTCAGGCTGGCCCTCGGGATCGTTGCCCGCGCCGGCCGCCCTCTCCGACGCGACTCACCGCTTGCTTCGCTCATTGCACAGTGAACGCCGCTCGGCCTAAAAGGTTGCGAAGTTCCTCGCAGCGCGCTCCAAGTAGTGACTTTCACGCATGCAGCGCGTGTTGTTGTCCAAAGATGTGAGCTCGCGTCTTCGGGCGAGCTGCGCGGTGAACGAGTCCAGTTCGTCGTTGTATTTTCGGCACGTGGTCAGGGAGGCGAACCTCGAGGGCTTGCGGGGAGTGGCCCGGCGTATCAGCCGGCTCCAACCAACTCGGTCGTGCATCCGAGGTCGGGAGCACGCGACAGTCGTGCGTCTGCAGTGAACAAAGTGGCTCCGAGAGCTGCGGCCAGGGCCACGTAGAGGGCGTCGTAGAAGCTGGCGTTGTCGCGAAGGCACCATGCGGCTCGTGCCAGCGCCCCGCTCATCTCGTGCCGGTGGTCGATGAGAGCCGCTCCTGAATGCAGCAGCACTTCCGCATCGGCAGCAGCGATCTCCGCTCTCAGAGTGCGGCGACGGAGCACGTTTCCGACCTCGGCGTCAATCAGGTGCGGAGCGTGACACACCTCCGAAGCAAGGCGCCTGCGAAGTGCTGTCGCTTCCGCGGACTTACCAAGCAGGGCGAACACCATTGCGGACGCGTCGACGACGAGGGCCATGGCATGGACCAGTCTGCGTCGGGTGCCGGCCAGTTCAGCGCCGGCCGGCGGCGAGGTCTTCGATGATCGAAGCTGCCGTAGCTTCTCCGGCTTGGAGACGGCTCAGGACAGCCTCGATCTCCTCGATCGCCTCTTCTTTGGTGGGCTGCCTGGCCATGGCCACCAGCTGGTCCCGCATGTAAGCCTGCATCGACTGCCCGGCCCCTCGTGCCCGCCGACGAAGGACTTCGTAAGACTCCTCGGGCACTTCCCGAACCTGGATGGTGGCCATAGCGCTACTATAGCGCATCAGCGTACCAGCGCACCAGCGCACCAGCGCATCGAGTCGAGCCCGGCGGGGCGTAGCGCCGCTTGCATCTGGTCCGGGTCCATTGCCTAACTTCCAGGGCCGGCGACGTGGAACGACATCCAGGCGATGCCCGCAGACGGCAGTCGATACGAGTCCTTCACGGGGCTCGAGCTCGTGCGATCAGATGTGGCTGCCAGTCAGCCGATGTGCCGCACCTGCCCTGGTGGCCACACTATGTAAATCGCCTTCCCGATTATGTAGCGGCGCTTCACGGCGTGCTCTGGAAAATACCGCGAGTCGATAGAATGCGTGCGGTTGTCACCCATGACGAAGTACTCGTTCGGGGGGACCCGGTAGGGTCCGAAGGTCTTGCCCTGGGCGGTGCTCGCGAGCCACGGCTCACGTAGCACCTTCCCGTTGATCAACACCGCGTTCCGCGTGACCTGGACGACCTGGCCCGGAAGACCGATGACCCGCTTTATGAGGACCCTGTCGACCGGGGCGAACTGGTGACGCCAGGCGCTGAGAAGGGGGTTGCCCGAGTGCTTCGGGATCGCCTTGTACTCCGGGTTGTCGAAGACCACGATGTCCCCGAGACGCGGGCCGTGGTTGGCATACGCGAGCTTGTCGACAAGCACGAGGTTGCCCGGGTGGATCGTCGGCAGCATCGACGTCGTCGGCACCACGACCACCTCTGCCACGAACACCGACAGCACGACCGCGGCGAGCACACCGAGCACCGGCAACCCTACGAGCGCGGCTATCCACCAGGTGCGCCGATGTGATCTTCCGCTCTCCGAGGACGATGACGAGCCCGAAGTAGCCGGGCGGCGTGAGGCGCGCGAGGCGCCGTCGCGCTCCTCGGGACGGTCGGCGGCGCTCGGGGAGCTTCCCTCCCCCCCCGCCAGCTCTACGGTCGAAGCTCTCGTTCCTGCGCTCATTCCTGCAGCACTCTCGATCTGCTCGGGTCCACGTCCCCGCCGGCGCCCGGGCTACTGTCCCCGCCAGAGGCGTACTGCGGGATCCCATCCGGGGCTGGGACGAGGTCGGTGCTCCGGCGTTCCGCTCCTGTCAGGGCGTGAGCGAGGAGCCCTAGCTCGAGGATACGCCGGTCGCTCTCTTCCTTCAGCTTCAGGCCGGTCAGGGCCTCGATGCGCCCGGCGCGGCTGGCAAGGGTGTGGCGGTGCACGCCCAGGCGGAAGGCCGCCTCCCCTGCGCTCAGGTACGGCATCCCGAGCAGCGCGCCAAGGGTATCCACCAGGGCCTCCGCCCGCCGGCCCCCCGGAGGGAGGAGCGGGCGCACGACTAGCTCGCGCAGGTCGCGCAGGATCTGCGGGCTCCCGGCGAGAAGCATGTGGGGAAGGAGGTCGATATATGCGGATATCTCGGGCGGGAGGGCCAAGCGGCGACCAGCGGCGAGCGCGCGGGAAGCCTGCGCATAACTCGTCGCGATCCCCTCGACTCCGTCTTCTGCCAGCCCGAGCACGCCCCTGACCGCGGCACCCGGCACCCGGAGCTCCACAAGGCCGGCCAGCTCCCGGCGCAGCTCCGCTGCAAGGACGCCGGGCGGCGGTCTCTCCTGAAAGGCGTACACGCCGATTGCCCTGGCTCCCCGGGTGTGCACGAGCACGGGCTCGAATGACGCAACACACCCGAGGACGTCGGCGAGGACGCTCACCTCTACTAGGGGGGTCGCCCCCGGCGGGCCTCCCGCATCGCATGCTTCCAGGGCCACTACCGCGTAGAGCGCGTCCGGGTCGAGAGAGAGCCTTCGCGCGATCTCCGATGCGCCGGCGGCGTCGCGCGCGCTCCCGTCGAGCAAGGCGTCCACCGCATCGTGGCGGTTGCGTTCACCCGCAACGGCGGCCTCACGCGTCGCCGCCATGAACGCGTCGGCGACCGCTCCTGCCACCTGGGTGGCGAGGTCGAGCACCAGGCTTCCCGCATGCGAGAGCACCTCCGACACCACATCCGGCGCCGAGCCGAGGTCGAGGTTCCCGAGCTCCTCCACGAACGCGGACCACGCCACCCATGCTCCTACGTGATAAGCGCGCAGCACAGCCTCCAGGGGAAAGCCTTGCTCTGCCCGCCGCCGCCCCAGCCTTCCGAGCTCCGCCAGATCCTCGCCTCCGAGCCTGCGCCCGCTGCCCAAGGCATCGAGCACGACCACGACGTTCCTTCGCGTCGTCGCCCGGACCTCGTCGTCGAGGACTGCCGTGTCGAGCTCCGCGTACGCGCTTATCTCATGGCGGTAGCGCTCAACCATCAGATCGATGAGCTCCTCGACACGCTCGCCGAGCCTGCCCACCGCTAGCTCCCGGAGATCCTGCACGCGGTCAGGAGGTGCGACAAGCATGCGCGGTCCTCAGGCCTTCGATTCCGTCCCGGCAGGCTCCTCCGTCCCAGCCTCGACGGGCTCCTCCGTCCCAGCCGCCCGAGCTTCCCCAGCTTCCCCGGCCGTGGCAGGCTCCTCCGTCCGAGCCGCCCCAGCTTCCCCGGCCGTGGCAGGCTCCTCCGCCCCGGCAACCCCCTGGCCTTCGGGCTCCGGGACCTCGGACGCCTCGGCTTCGCCGGGTTCTGCTCGTGGTGCCGGCAGCGGCTTGTCACCCTCGGGGCTCTGCAGGCCGCGGATCGCAAATATGACCAACACGACTCCGGCACCGATCGCAATCCCCGCGACGAGGGCGACGATGGTGGACCCGCTCACGGCACCTGCAATGACGGGCATGCTCTCTCTCCCTACGAAGCTGTCGTGTAGATGCCGCGTACGCCGGCTGTGACGTTGCTGCTGGAGCTGACCACGATCTGGAGCGAGTGCTGGAAGCTGATCCCACCCGGGGGCGCGTACCACGTCACGGGCTGGCCGCCGCCTCCGGTTGTCCAACCGAAGTCAGGTGTGCTAGCCCAGCAGCATCCACCGCTGGTCGAGGCATTCCAGACAATCGCACCGTCGACCAACACGGCGACGTTGACCTGCGGCCCGCCCTGGCTCTCCACCTCGAACGCCAGCAGCTTCCCCGAGCCGGTCACGTCGACCGGCGTAGCCGAGCTGTTGTTCAGGTTCACAGAAGTGTAGAAGTGGTCTGGTACCTGAGAGGCAGCCGCCGCGGGCTGGGTGCGGAGCCGGCCGGCGGCATTCACCGGCAGGTTGTTCACGCTCATGCTCGTGGGGAAGTTGTTCACGCTCACCGAGCCGTTCACACCGACGCCGTTCTTCGGGAGCGCTACGCGGATCCTCCCTGCAGAGTTCACGTTCTGCTCCCTCACTGCGACTGCCGGCACCTGGGCGGTGAGAGCACCCACCGGCTGGATGGCACTCAGCGCCGCTGTCGCCACGCCTCCACCGGTAAGCACCATGCCGAGCGCGCCGGCTCCCAAGGCGAGGCGCTTGGATAGTTGACGGGGTCTCATAGTTGTCTCCTTGGTCTCATAGTTGTCCATTTGGTCTCGTCCGCGCGGCCAGCGTGCTTGGATGAAGTCCCCCGAGGCCCACTCCCAAGGCCCACGGCCGAGGCCGTTCGAAGACTCACGGCACTGACACCGGGAGCTTCTGGTCGAAGAGGGTGGCACCGTCGCCCACCAGAGCTCCGAGCGCGGCACAGAACCCGAGCAGGCACGTCTGCGTCTGGGTGACGAGGGCGTGGCCGGTGAAGTCGATGGACGTATCGGACACGATGCTCCCTCCGGTGAGCACCGGCAGCCAGACCGGGTACGGAGAAGGAGCACCCGGGGCTGTGTCCACATTCGAGCCGACGCCGAAGTTGCCAACCGTGTGGTAACCGGTCTTATAGCCGCTCCCGACGACGTTCACGAGCGGCCCGCCCACGTCGTAGAAGGCGGGCGTCGTCACTACGGGAGTGGGGAGGGGCGGCACGAACACCGGCGGCGTGCCGGGCACCACGGGAACCTGCGTGACCTGGTACGCGAGCGCCGAACCCGATCCGTAGTTGAAGTACGCGTGGACCACGTCACCGGCGTTCACCTCGGGCAGGCCCGGCAGCGTCGTCGGTGCGGCCGCGTTTGCAGACGACACGTCCGCGATCGCCTCTCTCACTGTCAGGGTAAGCGTGCGCGTCCCTCCGCCGGCTGCGGGCACGCTCAGGTGGAGCGGCTCGGCGAGCAGGCGCGCCGGGTCGATGCCGTGTGCGCGTGCGGCCTGCTCCACCCGCCACAACAGCGGAGGCGGCGGCGGATTGGCGCTCGTCGAGGCGCCGGTCGAGGCGCCGCTCACGCCCGCCGGGCCGAGCGCGCCGAGCACACCCATCCCCAGCGCGCATGCAGCCGCGCCAAGCGTCCTGAGGCACCTCGAAGACGGGTGCCTCGAGTGGCGAAGCTGACGCGCCCTGGCGGTGGTCCTCTTCGAAACTGTCATGATCAGCAAATCCCCTTTGCAATAGAAATCCCCAAGACACTGACGTTGTAGGTGATGTTCATCCAGCCGAGGATCGAACCGCCGTAGATCGTGAAGTTCGTGCCGCTCGGGCAGCTGATCTTGCCGCTCCGGTTGACGGTGAGGCTGTAGGGGACGCAGTTGCCGAAGACGTCGGCCTCGTTCACTTGGTAGGTGATGATCCTGTTCGTCGCTTTGAACCCGTTCGGGAGCGTCACCTTGAAGTGCCCGCTTCCGCTCGGGTCGTTGGCGTCGGTCGTGTACCCCGACAGGTTGTCGCCGTTGGTGTTGAAGAACAGGGTGCCGTTGGGCCCCTGGCAACCCGTCCCCGAGGAGGTCTGGAGCGCTACGGCCACGTTCTGGACCACCATGTTCTGCACGAGCAGCGAACCCCGCGTCAGGTTGACGGTCGTCGGCTGCGAGCTCGTGAAGCTGAGCGAGCCGTTGCCACCGGGCTCGTTGCTCTGGCAGGCATTCGAGCTCGAAGACTGGCAGACGGAGAAGCTGGCCGGCATCGGGTTCGTCATCGATGCCTTGGTCTCCGTGCCACCCGCGTTCGTGTCCACGGTAAGGCTCGTCGTAGGCCCAGGAGCGCTGTAGCTCATGTTCGTCACGCCGGCAGAGGACTCGCTGAAGCTGAAGCTCACGTTAGAGAGCAGGTTGTCGAGCGTGACGTCGGTGAAGCTGAGGCTTCCCCCGGAAGGCTGCTGCTCGATCTCCACGGCGAGGGGCACCCCGGCCGACGTGGGAGGAGAGGTCTGCGAGGTGGCACTCACGGTCGACGAGCCCTGGCTCACGGAGAGCTTCTGCAAGCCGATGACTCTTGCGAATACCACGTACTTCGACGGGAGGTCCTCGTAGAGCACGCCGTCCTCGCCCGATGGCAGGGAGTCGCTCGGGCCGCTCGTGAGGTCGATCTGTACGAGGCCGATGGTCTCGCCGTGGGCGTCGAGGGTGACTGTGCCGCCGCCGGAAGTGCTCGGGAGCGCTGTGAGGTCGATATTCTGGGGGACGTTCTCCAGGAGCAGGTGCGCTGCAGTCGCGCGCCCGAAGACGCCGCCCGGGTTCAGGTCGTCTGCCGTGACCTTGTTTACGGGAGCCGAGGCGCTGTAGGAGAAGTCGCCGGCGCTCGCAAGGTAGGTGAGCGACAGCTGGGTCGGGAGAGCCTGGAAGGTCGTGTCGATCGTGACCGGGCCGTCTGCGAAGGTGGCGGTGAAGTTCGCGATGCTCTCCGTCGTGCTCGAGGTCACGTCGAAAGCCGCGCTCGGACCAGCTGTAGTGCTGAGCGACGCCGTGGGGGGCACCGGGCTGTACGAGAGCGACACGCTCTCGGCATTCTGCGGCCCGCTCGGTGTTTCCTCGAACGTGCCTGCGATCACCACGAGCGAGGAACCCGGCTGGCTGTCGGTGAAGTCGAGCACCGCGTCGAGCACGGTGGAGCTGGTCCGGATCAGGTTGGCGGTCCCCTGGTACAGGCCTGGCGCACTCGAGGCAAGCGTGTCGTAGCCGAAGACGCTGCGCTGGCTCGTGCCACTGGCCGACGGCAGGGTGAAGATGGCCTCGACCTCCACCGGGAGCGTGGACGGCGCCCCGGGGAGTTTCACGACGTCTAGCACCGCGTGGCTGCTCGTCGGGTCGATGACGAGGTCCGCGGCAATGTCCGGCGCAGTGGAGCCGGCGCTCACCAGCACGGGCACGCCGAGTGTCGCCGGGTAGTTGGTGGTGCTCTGCGTGCCGTTCGGGTCCTGGTAGACGACACGGAGGGTGTAGTTCAGCGAGCCGGGGTACTCGAGTATGTCCCCGGGAAGTCCCTCGATCGTGCTGAGGAGCTGTGCAGCGAGCGCTTCGATCGTAGAGGGAGCCTGGCCTACCAGTCCCTCGATCGTGCTGAGAAGCTGGGCCGGCGAAGGCACGCTCGGCACGCTCGGCGGCGCCGGGGGCAGGCTTGGCGTGCCCGGTGCACTCGGCAGGCTTGGCGTGCTCGGCAGGCTTGGCGTGCTCGGCAAGCTCGGTGCACTCGGAAGGCCGGAGACGCCGGGCAGGCCGGGTGTGAGAGCCGATGACGCCTGCGCACCTGCCAGCATGGCAACCGGGACGAGGAGTGCGACCAGCGCGACGAGGCGCGCACCGGTTCGTCTGGCGAAGCGCCAACCGAGCCTGCCTCTCCTACCGCTGGCGCTACCTAGCCTGGCGCCCTCTGAACTGGCGCCCTTACTGCTGGCGTGGCTGCGAGTGCTTCTCCGGTACATTGCGTCTCCTCCCTCAGGGCCGTGCAAGGACTATCGGTCTTGGCAGTGCTGTCCCGCCAGGGGTTAGCGCGCCGCTCGCCGCGAACTCGCCGGTCTCCTCCGTGAACTGCCCGCCGAAGTCGAAGCCGGCCGACGTGTAGGTGACCACCACCTCGTGCTGGTTGGCAACGGGCAGGGCGAGCACCTCCATCCCAGGGTCGACGAGCACGCCGGAGTTGTACCCCGAGGAGAGCGCGACTTCGAAGAGGTCGTTGCCGGGGTTGAGGTACACCGTCCCCCTGGCAGATATGTCGGTGAAGACGTACTGCCAGTTCACCGTAAAGGTCGTGGAGATCTGGGCCGGGAGGTAGTTGTCGCGGCCGACGAAGGACACGACGAGGGGATATGGCCCGGGCGTACCCCCTGGTGTGAAGGAGGCCGACGCGATTCCATTGGCGTTGGTGATCGCGCCGATCGCCTCGCCCTGGATCGCGAACGAGACCGGTTCGTTCGCGATGGGTGCCCCACTCTGGGCATCAGTCAGGCTGGCCGTGAGCGTCGTGGGCACCCCCCACCTGGCAGCGGCCGGTCCGGTGTAGGTGACCTTCGCAGGGACTCCGACGTCGAAGGGAACGCTGAGGTCGCTGGGAGCGTAGGTGCTCGTCCCGGCAAATCCCACCTGCAAGGTGTCGTAGCCGGCAGGCAGGTCCACTGCGAGCGACACGCTCGCTACGCCCGACGAGCTCGTGGTCGCCGAGGCGGTCAGCCCCTCGAGGTCGAAGCTGAGAGGTGCGCCCGCGATCGGGCTGCCTGTGCTCGCCGCGACGAGCTTCGCCGAGAGAATGACGGTCTGGCCCTCGCTCGCATGCGTGGGTCCCGTGTAGGCAAGCGTGCTGCATGCTCCCGGCACCACCTCGAGGGTCGCGACCGACGAGGTCCCACCTGCGTCGACCACGATGCCCCAAGAGCCGATCACGCCGGCCTTCTGCATGCCGTCGGCCTGGCTCGGGGCGGTGAAGGATACCTGGTAGTTCCCAGAGGAGCTTGTGGTCGTGTGCTCCACCGTCACGTCGCCGGCACCGAGCTGAGACTGGTCGAGCGTGGCGGTAACTGCCTGGCCTCCGATGCCGGAACCGTTCTGGCTCAGGTTGCCGTCGACCACAACGGCACCGCCCGCGCACGACAGGTTCGGAGAGAGCCCCTCGGAGAGGATCGCTCCGGGCTGCGGCAGGCTCACTGACATGAGCCACCTGCTGATGTCACCAGTAGCTCCCCCGTAGAGGGGGATCTGGAGGTGCTCCTTCGCCACGTTCGAGGCCGTTGGAGCCCACCAGCGCTCGTCGTATGCCTCCGAGCAGTTCGACGTACCACCGGGGTACACGCAAGGGTCGACCGCGTTCACGTACTTGGTCGCGAAGCTGCCTGCGGGCACGCTGATCGTCGCGTCGCTCACCGTCGTGGAAGCGTTCAAGTCGACCGTGCCGTTGAACGGACTCGACCCGGAGAGGCCCGACGCGTTGTACGAGATGCTTCCCGTGACCGCGATGTTCGTCTTCTCGACGTAGCTGTCGCCGGCATGCAGGCGCCAGTCCTCCCGGCGCCAGGTCGGAGACGGGTCGAGGTTGTAGGTGGCCGAGGCCGAAGCGCTCACGCAAGCTGGGCCTTCATGGACGCAGCCGTTCACGTTGTGGGTCTCGGTCTCGTACACGAGAGCGAGGTCGGACCTCCGGAGGTACTCGGTCCCCGAAACCGACCCCGAGCTGATCGAGAAGCTCTGCCCCGAGACTGAGCCGCCACCGCCGGTCACCGAGCCCGAGATGCCCACCTTGTACACGTCGTAACCCGAGTAGGTTGCCGGCCCGTCTACGACGTAGTTGACGACCTCGTTCACGCTCACGTTCGCGCTGGAGCTCGTGTAGTCGAAAACCTGCCGGTACGTCCACGTCGAGCCGGGCACCCAGGCAGCCAGGTCGACCCCGCCGAACTGTGACGGGGCCGGCTGTGACTGGGTCGAGGCTCCCGCCGGCTGGCCGGGGAAGCCGGCCGCGACGACGAGCGCGCCGGTCATCGCCGAGACTCCGAGCAGAGCCCTGCCGACCCTGGCAGCGCGCGCTGCGAGCGAGGTTCTCACGGCCTGCCTTTCATGGCTGGCCCTTTCACGGCTGGAGTTGTCACGGCTGGCCCTGTCACGGCCGGAGTTGTCACAGCTGGTGTTGTCATGGCAGGGCAGTCCCGGCGTTCTTCAGCACGTACTCCTGAGACGTGGTGACTGCGAGTGCCGCGAACTGGCCGGTCTCCTCGACGAAATCGCCCTTCAGCACCAAGGGCGCCGACACGTAAGTGATGTCGATGACGTGGTCGCCCGTGGGGAGCGCGACGACGGTCATGCTCGGGTCGCTGATGGGCCCCATCACCTGCGGCGCCTTGCCGGTGGGCGTGCCGACGAGCAGGAACTGCTCGGAGCCGGGATTGACGTAGACCGTCCCCGCACCCGTCGAGTCGGCAAAAGCGTACTGCCAGTCGATAGTGAACGGAGACGTGGCCGATGATGCGGTGTAGTCCGCGTCGCCTGGGAAGCTGGCGACGACGTTGTAGCTGATGCACGTCGCGTCGCTCGCCGAGCTGCCGCCGCACGTCGCTTCGCTGGGCGTCTGCGCCGGGACGAGAGTCGCCGTAGCGGCCCCCGCCGCGTCGGTCGTCCCCGTCACGCTCTGGCTCCCGATCGTGAACTTCACAGGATCGCCGGCAATTGGGGAACCCGTCACTGCGTCGACGAGGTTTGCGCTCAGTGTCACCGGCTCCCCCCAGGTCGCTCTGGTGGGACCGGTGTAGACGAGCTGCGTGGGATGCCCGATGACCGAGAACGGGATGCTCGTCGAGGCCGCCTCATAGTACGGAGTGCCTGCGAAGGAGACTCCGAGCTTTGCCGTGCGTACCGGAGGGTCGACCGCAACGGTGGTCGTAGCTATGCCAGAAGCATTGGTCTGGGCAGTGACGGCTTGCTCCCCGGAGAGGGAGAAGGTGACGCTCTGGCCAGGGAGCGGCTGGCCCAGCGATGGGTCCACCAGCTTGGCCGACACGGTGACCGAGGTGCCCCACGGCGCCGACGTCGGCCCTGAGTAGGTGATCGACGCGATGTTCGCGACGTCGACGGCGACGCTGTCGGTCGACACGCCGCTCATCTTGCAGCCCGAGAATCCCTGGATGGCCGTCGAAGTCCAGCTCCCGGTGATCGTGTAGGAGCCGTTTGGCACGCTCTCGGTGGTCCACTGGGTGCTCAGGCTCCCCCCGCCGTTGCTCGCGGAGTACACCTGCTGCCCGGCGGAGTTGTCGACCGCGATGTTGGTGTAGGCGCCGCTGCAGAAGGAGCCGTTGCCGCCACCAGGGGCCGTCTCGGTGATGGTGACTACGCCCCTTAGCGGAGTGGAGTCGGTGTTGCCGCTGCCGTTGAAGTTCCCCCCGGGGATCTGAAGGGTCGCGAATGCCGGCGCCGAGAACCCGATGACTGCGAGGGCAGAGCCGATCAGCGACGCGACACCGAGAACCCCCACTTGGCGCCAGCGCGCTCCGGCATGTCCGGAAGCTTGCTTTCTCATCCTCGGAATCTCCCTCCTTGGTACTTGGACGTTCTCATGGCGTTGCACGCCCTGCCGGCGGTCAGAGCTGGCTCAGCCGCTCGTGTACCACGAGAACAGGCCGTCTGACTGGCCACCGTTCTGGTTCGGCTGCTGGAGCGTGATGCGGAGCGACTTGGTGAAGCGGATTCCCCCCGGGGGGTAGAACCACATGGACCTCGCGTTGGGAAGGTTCTCTGCGCCCATGGTGGGCGTGGAGGGCCAGCAGCAGATGAACGCGAAGACGCTGCGACTGAAGACCACCTGGCCATCCGCGTAGATCGTCACATAGACGTTCGCGTAGCCGTTGGTGGCATTCGCGATTGCCAGTTGGAACCCTTTGAACACGCCCGCCCCCGTGACCGAAGCGACCGTGACGGGGCTCGATCCCACGTTGCTCGAGCCTCCGAAAGCCTGGTGCCAGGGCCCCGAGGCGTTCTGAGTCTGGAGCCTGCCTGCGGAGTCGAGCGGCAGGTTGGAGACGGATACCGAGCCGTTCACGCCGACGCTCGTCTTCGGGAGCGCCACCCGGATGCGACCGGCGGCATTCACGTTCTGCTCTCTCACCGCGACGGCTGGCACCTGGACGCTTAGCGCCCCTGCGGGGGAAAGGGCCGCAACTGCCGCCACTCCGATCCCGCCGCCGGCGATGAGGCTCGATCCGGCGACGAGGCTGGCGAGAGCCTTGCCTCGGATCTTACTGGTGAGCTTCACGTGGGTTCCTTCCTGTTCGACTTACTGGTTGCCCGGCTTGCTCTTTGGTGCTCGTGTTGTTGCTCGGGGCCATGGGTCTGCTCGGAGACCCATGAGCCACCGGGCCGCTGCTGGATGTCAGGCGGCATCGCAGCTTGGCCCGGTGGCCATGTGGCCATGGGTGCTTCAGGGAAGCGTCACCGGCAGGCTGGGCAGGCTCGGCGTGCTCGGCAGGCTCGGCGAGCTCGGCAGGCTCGGGGCACCAGGCACACTGGGCAGGCTCGGCGTGCTCGGCAGGCTCGGGGCACCAGGCACACTGGGCAGGCTCGGCGTGCTCGGCAGGCTGGGCGTGCTCGGCAGGCTGGGCGAGCTCGGCAGGCTCGGGGCACCAGGCACCTTCGGCAGGCTTGGCGTGCTCGGTCCCGATGGGAGGTTCTTCACACCGACGTGGACCTTCGCGTATGCAGGCTCTGTCCCCTGGACGACCTTCAGGTTGAGGCCGCTAGGCGCGCTCGGCAGGCTCGGGGGAACGCTCGGGGCGCTCAGTGTGGGAGGCAGGCAGATCCGGGTCACGTTCGGCTTGGCTGAGGCCTTGCCCGTGTAGACGACGTTCTGGCTCACGCGCGCGCAGAGGCTCGGCGTACTCGGGCCGCTCGGCGGGCTAGGCAGCTTCGGCAGGCTTGGGGCACCAGGCAAGCTCGGCAGGCTCGGCGTGCTCGGCAGGCTAGGGGCACCAGGCAGGCTCGGCAGGCTTGGCACGGGTGAGGCTGCGAAAGCAGGCCCCGCGATACCCGCGCCGGCCAGAGCCGCCACGGAGCTCGCTGCGAGCATCAGCTTCTTCTTGGATATGGGCATCAGGTTTTGCTCCTTCAGGTTTGGTTGTTGTTCGGGGTACTGCTCTCTGCATGGTCACGGCGACCCGAGCTGACGTCGTCACCCCTGACAAAGACCTTCTCTTGCAGGATATGGCGGACTTGAGCGGATGTCACTGGCCATCGCGTCCCAATATCGGCCTACTAACTGGACCAAATGTCCAGTACGCCTGGCAGGCCGCCTCAGCTGAGTGGAGTGAGCCAGAAATCGACAACCACGTTCCAGCAGCTACCAGAATTGGCATTGGTGCTGAAACTGAGTCCCCGACCCGCGCCTACAACTAGGCCATCGAAGGGCAGCACTGCAGTGCCTTGTTGCGGTACGATGACTTCTGAAATGTTGCCACCATTTGGTCCGGTTGTCGCCAGGGTGTCGCCGGTAGCATACGCAATGTTGCAGCCGACGGCGATCGTAACAAGGCCGAGGTGGTACGTCTCACCACTCGGGGGTGGAGGCAGGACTGTGTAAGTACCTCCGTTGTTCCCCGAGGCCGTCGTGTACTGGTCAGGGGCATTCGCACCGGTAGATTGCGGTGCTACCTTTAGGGCGCCCGCCGAGTTCTCGGGCAGGTTGTTCACGGAAACCGACCCGTTCACACCGACGCTCGTCTTCGGGAGCGCTACCCGGATGCGACCGGCAGCATTCACGTTCTGCTCCCTCACCGCGACGGCTGGCACCTGGACGGAGAGCGCCCCTGCTGGCTGGATGAGAGCTGTAGCAGCTATGGCTAGTCCTCCGCTTCCGAGGGCTATGCCTGCAGCACCGAGCCCGAGCGCTATGCGCCTGGCTGGTCGATGGAACCTCATGTTCGTGTCTCCTTGTTTCTCATCCCCATTGGACGAGGTCGGTACTTGGGTGCTTCGGTGAGTCCCTGTGGGCTTCTCAGGGGAGCGCGCAGATGTTGTTCGTGCAGGGCAGCTGGGGGAGCGGCAGCGACGGCACACCAGGAACGCTTGGCGGAGTCGGCAAGCTCGGCACACTGGGCAGGCTTGGCGGAGTCGGAGGGCTCGGCAAGCTCGGCACACTGGGCAGGCTCGGAGACGACGGCGCACCAGGAACGCTCGGCAGAGTCGGCGTACCAGGCAAGCTCGGCAGGCTCGGCACACTGGGTACACCCGGGCCGCTAGGCAGGTTCGGGGGGATCGTGACCCCAGAAGGGGAGCTGCCCCCCTGGCCTATCGTGACCGAGACCGAAGACGGGAGGGGCTTTGGAGGACTAGGTGTCCCCTCCGGGGAGATCGTCAGGTTCGCGTGGAGCGGGTTCTCACCTGATACCGCCCTACCGGAGATCCCCGTTGGAAGAGAGGGGGTAGAAGGCGTACCAGTCGAAGGTGGCAGGCAGGTGCTCGTCGTATTGGGCGTAGACGAGGCCTTCCCCTGGTAGAGGACGTTCTGGCTCACGCTCGCACAGAGCCGTAGCAAAGATGGCACCCCAGGTGTCTGAGGGAGGCTAGGTGCGCTCGGAAGAGAGGCCGCGAAGGCCGGTAGGGCTCCGGTGGCTAGGCCCGCGCCAAGTGCCAAGGCGCCCAGGCCAGCCAGGCTCTTCTTCGATAGTGCTGTACTTCTCTGGATGCTCATGTGTGGCTCATCCTCCGATCTGTCCGTGTGGTCGGCTCGCCTGGTAAGGGGTCAGGCGTACAAGCTGGGTACGATCAGCTGTTTGTCGTGTACCAGACGTCGGCGCTGTTCGTGCCAGAGCTACCTTGCGGCGCGAGGGTGACCGAAAGTGAGTTGTGGAACGCGAGACCACCCGGCGGGAAGTACGCAAGCGACCACCCGCCACACGTGGCGCCGGTGCCCACAGAAAGCACCGAGGTGCTTCGATACCAGTACTGCTGGCCTGGGGCCTCACTAAAGACTTGCCGGCCGTCGATGTTGATTTGGAGTATCTCCTGCCATCCATTCTGATGGTCGCAGTTACCGAACTCGACCCCCGTCAAGACTCCCGAGCCCTTGACCGAAACCAAGTTGACCGGTTGATAGGCCGCGACACCCCCATAGAACTGCTTGTTGTGTGGCTCCCCACTCCCGTTCTGTGTTTGGAGCCGGCCGGCAGAGTTCACAGGCAGGTTGGAGACACTCACCGAGCCGTTCACGCCGACGCTCGTCTTCGGGAGCGCCACCCGGATGCGACCGGCAGCGTTTACGTTCTGCTCTCTCACCGCGACGGCTGGCACCTGGACGGATAGCGCCCCTGCTGGCTGGATGAGAGCTGTCGCGGCGATGCTCGCGCCGCTCGCGCCAAGGACAAGGCCTGCGGCACCTAGGCCTAGAGCCAGGTGCCTCGTTGGTCGAAAGCCGAAGAGCGAATGCTTCATGTTCGTGGTCTCCTGTTCGTCATCCCGGGGGTGTGTGAGCCCGGACCAGCCATCCATGCGAGCCGAGTGGCGAGAACAAGAGCGCGGCCAGGTTCCCCCTCGACCCTCCCCTTCTTCGCGACGCGAGCCGCCATGTGACATCTAACGCCTGAGGAGAGGCAAAGTCACGGGACAAGTGGTCCCAATTTCGGCCCCGAGACTGGACATCTGGGCCAGTTGGTCAGCGCCAGATCCGGCTGCGGTGGCAAGCGGCAGCCACCTCACGCCCTATGTTCGTGCGGCCAGAGCTCGGAGACGTCAGGCACTCAGTGTGTAGAACGCCTGGGCAAAGCCGGTCGTCGTCCCCCCGCAGGCATAAGAGGCCTCGACGAGCAGAGAATGGTGGAACGGCAACCCGCCGGGTGGCATGAACCAGAGCCTGGCCTGGCCACCAGACGCAGAGCCTCCGAGCACGGCTGAGTTGCCGCCGATGTCCATGGCTGCGTTGATCTGGTAGTAGAAGCCCATGCCATCGATGCTCCCCTGGATCGCGAGGCAGCCGCTGTTCGCGAAGTCAGAGAGGTTGGCCCCCTTGAAGATCCCTGAACCCGTAACGTCCACAAGCACGGTCGGCGCCGAAGAGAAGGTGGCTCCCCACGACGTCTGCGCGAGCTCAGCCGTGCCGTTCCCGTTTTGGGTTTGCACCCGGCCTGCCGAGTTCACAGGCAGGTTGGAGACGGCGACCGTTCCGTTCACGCCGACGCTCGTCTTCGGGAGCGCTACCCGGATGCGACCGGCAGAGTTCACGTTCTGCTCTCTCACCGCGACGGCTGGCACCTGGACGGATAGCGCTCCTGCTGGCTGGATGAGCGCTGTCGCTGCGGCGGTAGCGCCGCTCGCGCCAAGGACGAGGCCCGCGGCACCTAGGCCTAGAGCGAGGTGCCTCGTCGGTCGAAAGCCGAAGAGCGAGTGCTTCATGTCGGTGGTCTCCTGTTCGTCATCCCGGGGCTGCGTGAGCCCGGTCCAGCCATCCATGGGGGCCGAGTGGCGAGAGCAAGAGCACGGCCAGGTTCCCCCTCGACCCTCCCCTTCTTCGCGACGCGAGCCGCCATGTGACATCTAACGCCCGAGGAGAGGCAAAGTCACGGGACAAGTGGTCCCAATTTCTGCCCCGAGACTGGACATCTGGGCCAGGTTGACGAAGGAGTCAACTCGATGTGGTGTACCAGTCGTTGCCGGCAAGCAGCGTCTGCACGCCCGAGGTGGCCGATATGGTCACCACTAGGCTCTTGTGGAACGGCAGGCCCTGGGGCGGGAAGAACTCGAGCGAATAGACGCCTCGGTTGTGGTTCGTATACCCGCTGAGCCCGCTACCGCCCCGAAAGCCACCACCGTCGCAGCGCGAGTCGAGCATCACCGAACCGTCGATAACCACCTCCAGCCGGCAGTTCGCAATCCCCGGACCAGCAGCGCCGCTCCGGGCAACCACCCCATCGAAGGTCCCCGAGCCGGTGACGTCGGTCAGCGTCAGCGTAGTTCCAGAGGTGACAGAATCCCAGCGGCCAATTCGGTTCGCGTGGGCCACAGCAGCAGAGCTCACAGGCAGGTTGTTGACTGAGACCGTGCCGTTCACACCGACGCCGCTCTTCGGGAGCGCCACCCGGATGCGACCGGCAGCATTCACGTTCTGCTCTCTCACCGCGACAGCTGGCACCTGGACGGATAGCGCGCCTGCTGGCTGGATGAGCGTGGTCGCTGCTACGGCTAGTCCTCCGCTTCCGAGGGCTATGCCTGCAGCACCGAGCCCGAGCGCTATGCGCCTGGCTGGTCGATGGAACCTCATGTTCGTGTCTCCTTGTTTCTCGTGCCCCAGTGGGCGAGGTCGGTACTTGGATGCTTCGGTGAGTCCCTTGGCGGTCTTCTCAGGGGAGCGCGCAGATGTTGTTCACACAGGGCGGGCCACTTGGGATCGGAACCGGCAGGCTCGGGATGCCAGGCGGGCTTGGCAGGCTCGGCACACCGGGCAGGCTCGGCACACCAGGTACACCCGGGCCGCTCGGCAGGCTCGGGGGGATCGTGACCCCAGAAGGGGAGCTGCCCCCCTGGCCGATCGTGACCGAGACCGAAGACGGGAGGGGCTTTGGAGGACTAGGTGTCCCCTCCGGCGAGATCGTCAGGTTCGCGTGGAGCGGGTTCTCACCTGATACCGCCCTACCTGAGATCCCCGTGGGCAGAGAGGGGGCAGAAGGCGTGCCAGTCGATGCTGGCAGGCAGGTGCTCGTCGTATTGGGCGTAGAGGAGGCCTTCCCCTGGTAGAGGACGTTCTGGCTCACGCTCGCACAGAGCCGTAGCAAAGATGGCACCCCAGGTGTCTGAGGGAGGCTAGGCGTGCTCGGAAGAGAGGCCGCGAAGGCCGGCAGGGCTCCGGTGGCTAGGCCCGCGCCAAGTGCCAAGGCGCCCAGGCCAGCCAGGCTCTTCTTCGATAGTGCTCTACTTCTCTGGATACTCATGTTTGGCTCCCATGTAGTCGCAGCGATCGCATCAGCTTGAAACCGAATAGCTCAAGTAGGCAGACGTAGCCAGGCTGCCTGCTCCTGCGCACGAATAGATTTCGCTCTGGACAACGAGGGAATGCTGGAACGCAAGTGGTTGCCGCGGCAGGAAGTTCATAGCCCAACCGCCGATTGCATTCGGCGCGCCGTTCAAAACGGAGCTGGGCAGGAACGGATATCCATGTGGAGGACCAAAGGATGATTGAAACGCTACGTTTCCATCTATGATGACGGTCAGGTTCTGGCAGGATGGATTGCTTCCTCCGCCGTTGTTGCCGATTTCAGCGCTGTTGAAGTAACCCGATCCCGAAATACTGAGGATGGTCACTGGTGTCATGCCTACCTGTCCATTCCAGGAGGCCCAACGCGGCTTTCCGGGCACTGGCAGGTTGTTGACGCTCACGCTCGTGGGGAAGTTGCTGACGCTCACCGAGCCGTTCACACCGACGCCACCCTTGGGGAGCGCCACCCGGATGCGACCGGCAGAGTTCACGTTCTGCTCTCTAACCGCGACGGCTGGCACCTGGACGGATAGCGCTCCTGCTGGCTGGATGAGATCTGTTGCTGCGGCGGTAGCGCCGCTTGCGCCAAGGACAAGGCCCGCGGCGCCTAGGCCCAGGGCTATGCGCCTAGCTGGTCGATGGAACCTCATGTTGGTGTCTCCTTGTTTCTCATGTCCCAATGGGCGAGGTCGGTACTTGGATGCTTCGGTGAGTCCCTTGGTGGGCTTCTCAGGGAAGCGCGCAGATGTTGTTCACACAGGGCGGGCCACTTGGGACCCGAACCGGCAGGCTCGGAATAGTCATGCGTGGCTCGTCCTCCGATCTGTCCGTGTGGTCGGCTCGCCTGGTAAGCGGTCAGGTGTACGAACTGGGTACGATCAGCTGTTCGTCGTGTACCAACCGCGGGCGACGACATAGGCGCTGTTGCCTCCACAGTTGTAGGCATAGGTCTGGACGAGAAGTGAGTGTTGGAACGGCAGCCCGCCCGATGGCGTAAAGGCCATCGCGTAGCCACCCGCCTGGTTCGGGCCCGAGACATACTCGGAATTCGCCTGGTTGACTGGCGAGGTAGTGGCTGCGGTACCCCAGCCGTCGTTGAACACCGTCGTGCCGTCGGTGACAACGGTCAGGTTGTAGCAGGTGGCGTTGCCGGTGACCTGGTTGTCGCCGATGTCAATCCCTTCGAACACACCCGAACCATTTACGTGCGCGAGCGTGATCGGAGAGCTGCCGGAGACTCGTTCGCCGAATTCGAACTCATGGCTAACACCCGTGCCGTTCTGGGTCTGCACGCGCCCGTTCGAGTTGAGGGGAAGGTTCGACACGGCGACCGTTCCGTTCACACCAACGCTCGTCTTCGGGAGCGCCACCCGGATACGACCGGCGGAGTTCACGTTCTGCTCTCTAACCGCGACGGCTGGCACCTGGACGCTGAGCGCTCCTGCTGGCTGGATGAGAGCTGTCGCCGCGACGCTCGCGCCGCTCGCGCCAAGGACGAGGCCCGCAGCACCAAGGCCTAGAGCCAGGTGCCTTGTCGGTCGAAAGCCGAAGAGCGAGTGCTTCATGTTCATGGTCTCCTGTTCGTCATCCCGGGGGTGTCTGATCCCGGACCAGCCATCCATCTGGGCCGAGTGGCGAGAGCAAGAGCACGGCCAGGTTCCCCCTCGACCCTCCCCTTCTTCGCGACGCGAGCCGCTGTGTGACATCTAACGCCTGAGGAG